>NZ_JBFTKC010000009.1:0-254714 GCF_056395745.1 Paenibacillus sp. 10L310
CCACTTATCACATTATAGATTGCAATGCTGGCATCTTTAAGCCTTCTCCCAAAGGCAAACTTAGCGTTAGGCAGAGGTATAGCGTAGATATCACCCAATTTTATTCGTTTACGTCTCGTATTTTTCACGGTTTTCCAAACTCCTTCGTTGAGGTTTTAAGTTAGTATTTTTCAAGTTCTGTCTTTAAATCCTCAATTAGTATATCGACTTCTAATACAGCAGAATCAGCATTATTTAAGAATATTGAAGGTTTAAAACCCTCTTTTTTTAAATTGGGTAGAAAATCGTCTATGAACTCGTACAAATCCATACTTTTACTTGAGTAAATTTCCCAACCATCAGTTGCACAGTATTCCGCGAATTCTTTTTTAGGCCAAAATGGAAGTAATTTATTACCTTTATCATCTTCAGTAACTGACCAACCATTCTCATAAAGCCCCCACACTTCTTCTGAATCCACTACTTTTTTGATGAAGTATTCATAACGAATATTTGCAGGGAGATTGATGACTGATTCAAATTCTTTCTGATTCATATTTCCTCCTAATGCTGTTGTTCTTCGACAAGAGTTGCAGCAGAAGAACTGAATTATCGAGTCTAAATTTAAACGACCGATTCCCAGGTAGAAATATTGGGAATCGGTCGTAAGTCTATTTTTGAGTTTGAGATTTCAGGTTCGCCGGTTTGCCCAGCATCTGTTCCATCTGATCTTCATTCGCTCTATCCGAAATCGCAAATTACTGTTCTTTATACACGCGCACATAATCCACTTGCATCGTCGCCGGGATATCGGAGGCGTTCGGGGTACGGCCGCCGTCAAAGTTTCCGCCGACTGCCAAGTTCATAATGAGGTAGAACGGCTCATCGAAAGGTGCATTCGAATTATTCGGTGCAGCTGCGGAATACCACTGCTCGTTAGTGACTTTATAGTAAAACTTGCCGTCTACATACCATTTAATATTGTCCTCTTCCCAGACTACCGAATATACATGATAATCATTGGCAAAAGTTTGCCCCGCCGGGAAGTGATAATCGCCGCCCGAATACTGGTTCCCGGGCCATTGTCCACCAAAGTGTATGGTACCGCTTACTGATCCAGGCAGACGGCCTCTCGCTTCCATAACATCAATTTCACCTGATGCAGCCCAAGTGCCGTATACCGAATCTTTTGGAAGCATCCACAGTGCTGGCCATACCCCATCACCTGTAGGAAGCTTGGCACGAAAATCTACTCTGCCGTATTTCAAGGACAGTTTATCCTTGGTGGTAATCTTTCCCGAAGAATACTGTGCATACCGATTCGGATCCTGCGGGAAAGATTTATTATCGTTCATGGCTTTGATATTCAGCTTCCCGTCCTGTACATAAACATTTTGAGTGCTGTTTGTGTAGTGCTGCAGTTCTGCATTTCCCCATCCCCAAGTACCGGGATCGTTATTGAGATAATATCCTGTTTCATAGTTCCATTTGCTTGTATCCAGCGTAGTTCCGTTAAACTCATCCTGCCAAATGAGGTTCATGCCCGCGATTGCCGGATCGATTGGTGTTCCGAGCGAGATATCCTCTTGATCGGATACATCCGGACGCGGAGCATTTGGATTGCCGATGAAGGTATAGTTGATGAAGTTGTTGCCGATATTTCCACCCGCCTGTCCGTTCAGCGGATATCCAATACGGATCTGTATATTTTCTTGGATTGGCTGGAACCAAAGACCATAGATATAATCGGACCAGTAACCCCACTGGTTGGCATCGGACATATTGTTATACCCATTAGCGGAGTATGCAAATTTGCTCTGGCTGGAGTTACTCAAATCCACCCATTGCCCATTCATGTTAATTTGGTATACAAAATTGCCCAGTTCCTTGGCGATTGGCGCGCCTCCATCAATTTTGGGAAGCGGAACCCCGATGGAACCATTCGCATCTGCTGTGAAGGTTGTTCCTTCGTATGGCGTAATGACATATGAATTTCTTGTAGGTTCATTAAACGTAATGGTATAAACAAGGTTAGTTGAAGAAGTCTTTGATTCCAATTTGACATTGATCGACTCCGTTACGTTAAACCAGTAACCTCCTCCACCGTCGGTGAATTGGCCAAAGTTGTGATCGTAGATCCATCCGCTGGCTGCGTTATTGTCAATATCAATCCAGGTGCTGCTGTTTACAGGTTTGACATACACCTTCAAATCATCCGCAACAGCTTCATAAGTGACCGCAGGATTATTGTTGAACGTTGGATATGTAAAGCCCGCACCGCCTGTGAAACTTGCTGTGATTTGTGGACCTTGTGTTGGATTCATCGCGGTGATAGTTGTTTTGTTGATGTTTTGGAATACAAGTTGATACTCCAGCTTAACACCATTCGCTTTGGAGTACAGTTGAATCTCGGTTGTTGCGGAGAGGGTGAACCAATAGCCATTGAAGCCGCCATCGCTCCAGTGCCCCCAGTTTTGGTTATAGATATAACCGCCTGCCTGGTCGATATCAACCCAGTTGTTGCCCACTTTTACATTCACGCCCACATCACTGTGAACATCATTCCATGTCGCGGAGCCTCCATTGAACTTAGGCATAACAAATCCGTAGCTGGCCTTGCCAACCCCAGATTTTGAAATAACAGGCCCGTCTGCTGGTGAGAAGTACTCCATTGAGGTTACGGTAGTTCCCGCTGCCTGAACCTTTGAAGGTGGCAGTATGCCAATACTAGCCAGCATCACAACCACAAGGAACATACCGAGTACCTTTTTCATAAACCGTTTCGCCGCAAAGTGAGATGGTTTCATGATAGTCCTCCTTTAATAAAATATTAGCTTCTCCCAATCCATGCGCATTAAGGAAATCGCTTACATGAAGGGGTATCTTTATTCTATCGAATAGATTAATTCGCTGAAAAGGTACAATTGTTTTTGTGGTATCCCATTTTTTTGGCTTTTGATTCATTCTGCCTTCTGCCGCATCATCTGTCGGTACTCTGTGGGTTGGATCTGCATCGCAAGTCGGAACGCGCGTGTAAAGCTTTTATAGCTTTCATAGCCAACCATAGCAGCCACCTCCACAATTTTATGATCGGTTTCGGCGAGAAGCCGCCGCGCTTTATCCAGACGCACATCTCGTAGGTATTCAGCAAAACCTTTACCAATATTCTTCTTAAACAGATTTGAAAAATAAGCATAATTAAGCGATACATGATTGGATACCATCGCGAGGTCCAGCGGTTTGTGGTAACTCTCGTGTATAAAACGAATGGCTTCATTTAGATCCTGCGAATGGCGATAGCTGCACTTATAGTCATAATATAACTGATTCAGCCGAAGCAGCTGCTGTTGCAGTGTTTGTAGATACTCACGTATCCCTTGATAATCAAAGAGATTACGCAAGGATTCAAGATCCAGCACTTCTTCCCCCATATAAGGGTGGATAACTCGTTGGTATTCCTCCATCATCTGAACGGTGGCGGCGCAGAGCTGTTGGGTATAGCGAATAGGATAACGTTGCAGCACCTTTTTGTGAAATATTGCAGAAATACCCTGAGTAATTGTTCCGCTGTTATCTGTTCCAATCGACTGGAACAGTTCATATAAGTCTTCATAGGGCAGTTGCCACTGCTGTTCCATATGCTCAATATGTGCTGGGGAGATACTGTACTGATCAGGAAACAGGTAACTGTGGCGATAGAGCTCAAGCACTTGGGTATAGCTGTCGGGTAGTTCTTTTAACCCCTGCATCGGGTTAGTCATGGCCGTTATGGCATCGATCTTTGCTTCCTTGAGCGCTGCTGGCAAAACACTTGGATCTATGGACGCATCCACCGCAAGGATCAGGTATGGGCGATGTTGCAGGCAAATACAACCTTGTCTGCCAAACACACGACAAGCAATGGCTTCCATACTATGAGCGCTGCTGGCTCCGGGCTGGTTCATGTAAACTTCTTCCCGCAGCAGGGCTAGGCGATAATTACGCCATAACGCATCTTGTTGTTCCTCAATCTGAAGGATCCATGTGTCATCACTTAACGCACCTTGCATAAACATTCTTAATTCTTTACGATCGGTCTCTTGGGCGAGGCGGGATACACGCTGCATATTATGTGTAAGTGCCTGCCGTGTCTGGATCTCTTGCCATATTTGCTCCAGGGAATGTTGCAGATCCTCTCGCTTCAAAGGTTTGAGCAAGTAACCCTTTGCCCCAAGCCCGATCGCTTTTTGGGCATATGTAAAATCACTATAACCACTGATAATGAGGTATTCCACATCCATGTATTCCTCTTTGGTTTGAGCCATGAGCGTCAACCCATCCATATCGGGCATCATAATATCGGTAATAACGATGTGAATGCAATGCTGCCGCAATAGGGACAGCGCCTCAATCCCACTCGCGGCACAGTATATGTTGTTCAGCTCCAGAGGAAATTGATGCAGCATGGCCTGCAGGCCGTCACGAATGTGTTTTTGATCGTCCACAATCAGGATATTAATCATGCTCTACCACCCTCCAAGATTTACATTTTCCCAAGGCAAGCGTATCGTTACGCAGGTATATGCACCTTGCAAACTATCAATCCAAAGACCGCAATTCTTGCCATAATGAAGCTGCAATCGCTTATTCACGTTTTCCAAACCAAGTCCGCTCCTGCTAGTAACCATCGGTGTATCCGATTCGCTCCGCAGTAATGCCTGAAGACGGTGTAACATCTCAGGCTCTAACCCCTTTCCGTCATCTCTTATGTTAATGAAAAGCAGACTGTCATTCTCCACAGAAAAGGTAATCTCTATAGTTACCCTGCCGCCTGAAGGTGTCCCGTGATGAACTACATTTTCAACGATAGGCTGCATACACATCTTGGGAATGGCGTAGCGAAGTATTTCCTGAGGAAGATCCGCCGTCATAACGATACTGCCGCCTTCCATAAAGTTGATAAATTCAATATAACTTTGGATATTGGCAAGCTCCTCACGAAAAGCAACGGTATCGCTGCGCCACTGCATGCTGTAACGTAGCTGGGAGCCCAACGACACCAATGAATTGGCTATAGCAGGCTGCCTCTGTACCTCTGCCACCATACGGATCGATTCCAGGGCGTTATATAAAAAATGAGAATTAATCTGCGAATGCAGGGAATGCAACTGTGCGTTTTTGGCAATTAACTGCTTATCCATGACCTGTGTCATTAGACGTTTGACCTCATGTAACATTTTATTGTAATTCACCGCCACCTCATCGATTTCATCCCCTCTTTCGTTCTCATCAAGGCCTGTATCAATCATTGAATCCAGCTCGCCTTTCCGTACCTGACGCATGGATACCAGTACGCTGTCCAACCGCCGGAAAATACGCCGCGTCGTTTGGGATACGAGTAGCATAATCAGCAGCAATACACATAATGTAATCGTTACCACAAATGCATACCAACTGCGCGGCCCCTTCATCAATGCCTGATGGGAAGCAATCTCGACCACATAAGTGTTCAACGGAGCGATGTATCGATACAATGCATAGAAGCTCTGATCTCCCACCTTAACCTGAAGCGGGCTTTCCTCCGGCAATATATCCAGCTGGCGATGAATACTGCCAAGGATCTCCTCCATCCCCTGCCCGTACTTCTCAGAAAACTCATGCTGGGGATTGTAAACATATTGGGGAGGATCGCTTGCGTTCATCAACACCGAAAAGAAGTCCCCCTTGCTCTCCTGGAGCAGGTCGCTGAAAAACATGCTGTGCGGGACTCGCACTTCCATAATACTAGGGCGTTTTTGTTCCTGCCCTTGAAGGCGAACCAGACGATAGTAGGATAATGTGTGTTCACCATCCCTAAAAGAAAATAAACGGTAAGCCGCACCACCTTCGTCCCGAAGCTTTACCCAGTAATCCTGCGGCCAAAATTTCTTATAATGATAGATTTCAGGCCAAATTTCATACAAATTTGGGTTATCAACGTAAAAGCTAAGCTCACTGATCATCGCATTGCTTTGAATGATATTAAGCATTTGCTCAAACTGGTTCTGCTTAAACTTCACCAGACGCAGTCCATCCACAAGCATATTGGAATGAATAAAATCCACAAATGACTTTTGAGTAAGGGCTGTATTGGAAACGTTCTCAATCATGTCCATTCGTCTGCGCAATTGTTCATTCAGCCATGAAACGTGGCTGTTGCCCGTTGCCATAGCATCCTTATATAGCTGGGTTTCTTGCATGCGGATATACACAAAGGATATCAAGATAACAGGTATGGCAATCATCAGGCTAAATGCCAGAAACAGCTTTTGGGATATACTGGCATTGCGATAAAGCTTCCTCAATCTCGTTAGTAGGTATTTCATTCTGATGTATTCACCACCTTTATTATACCATATATTACCAGTTAGCTGATAATTAACAATGTAGTAGGAATGGTTATCTGGCTATCATGGCTTTCCGCAGTTCCAGTTCAGCCTGGCGATATTCCATCACCTGGTTAAAGCCGTAGTTCACACGACGTATCAGAAAATTTTCGAAAATTTTGTCAAAAGCAGCTTCATCCTTCGCCGTAATCAGTTCTGGCAGCACTTCTTCCCAATTCTGAGAAATACGTGACCAGGCTAACGCGATATCGGAATCTCCTATAGGATCTAGTCCCTTATAGATGCCGCTGTCCAGATCGGCCTGTTGGTTGGCGAACTCCTCCATTTGCTTAATGGATGGGGCATTCTCTGGTCTCCACTTGTTAACGAAAGCAGGGTTTCGCAGCATCCAGTAGGTATCCATAATGCCATATTCCTTTTCCAGCCGCTCCCTATCCGTGTCATGCAACTGAACCATTGCCGCCGTCAACTGCGGTTTGCCGTTCTTCATCGCCCAGGTTTCACCTTCTTTGCCCAAAAATAAATCCCTTTGGCCTTCTTCGCTGGCCAGATAGGTCAAAAATCGAATGGCCCGTTCAGGGTTTTCCGTGGATTTGCTAATCATCGTAACCATCCAGCCATCCATGCTGCCGGGAAACAGTTTGGCGGATTCCCCCCTGCTGCTCCGGGGTCCATCTACAGCAATATAGTATGAACTCTGATTCGTAAGGACTTCCAATTTCGAATTAAGGTCCGATATGTCTGTCCATTCCCGAATCATCATAAAATATTGGGCATGGTTGGTTTTTTCCTGCACCTGCGCACTGGAGTCGACCAGAAAATCAACATTAATCAGGCCCTGCTCGTAAGCGATACGAAATGTTTCCAGCCACTCCATATAATCGGGATCTGTCATTCGGTCGTATACTTTACCGTTCTGTTCATGGGGGATCGCAAGCAGATTTTGCAAATATTCGGTCAACCCATAGGATGCATTCCCCTGTGTCCAAAACGGACTGATCAGCTGACCTTTATAAACAGAATATTGATTCTTCAGCAAGTGTAATGCATTTAAAAAACCTTTTGGTGTGGTAAGGTCCGGTTTGTCCATCGACTCATACAGATCTTTACGTACGAGAAAGGTTTGGTTCGCTCCCGTCAAGCCGGTTGAACGCATCTGTTCGGGACTGTACGCATCATTGGGAATGACATAGGTATGGCCGTCTTCCTGCCGATACCATTGTAGAGCACCATCACCTGCTACCTTGTAAAAGTAAGGATCATACTGGTCGGCTAGCTCATCCAGGGCATAGACGAGATTACTCTCCCGAAGTTTGTTAACCGCACTCTCCCAGGAGCCGATGGTTATCAGATCCGGCAGACTACCGGTCGTCAACATCCGTGATAACATCTCGCTTGGTTCACCAGTTGATACTTCAAATTCGATATTGACCCCTGTTTTTTGGGTGACATATTTGGAAGTCAGGCTCTCACCCCAAGTGTGCCCGTACCATTCGGCTCCAACGAACCACGTTAGATTCACGGGGGTGGTATCCAGCTTCCATGACGGTTCTTCCAGATTCAGATTATGGATCTGTATCTGCTCCGTGAAGTCAGCCTTTCTCGAAGCACCCTTATCTTCCGCTTGCTCTGACTCAGAACAAGCAGTCAAGCCTGACATCAGAAACATCATCAACAAGGCTGTAATAAAAGGACTTCGAAACATAAACACCTGAGCGCCTCCTTTCTATACTGGCCATCTCCATCCCCATCTGCACCAGCATTCATACTAGTGGTGGTACAACCGATTTTACTACCCTTGGATTAAAATGGAAATGGTTTAGTGGTCGATTCGCAGATGATCCGCAACATTCCCCCTAACGAAACATAACTTGTAATAAATCAATGGAAGGGAGACCAATTCGTGTATTTAATCTGGATACTTATTGTCGGTGGGCTAATTGGCTGGTTAAGCGGAAATCTGATTGGACGGGACGTGCCGGGAGGCGTACTTGGAAATATCATTGCTGGCTTTGTTGGATCGTGGTTAGGGTATGAACTGTTGGGACCGAGGGGGCCGGTGGTGGGTGGATTTCATATCATACCCGCGATCGTCGGGTCGATCATTGCTCTCTTGATTTTCTATGCTCTGGCGCGCGCTGGAGCGTTTCGAAGACGTTAACAGGCGGAGACGACAAGTTTTACCCAATTGATTGGGTATTGACGTAAAGCTTCTTTCGCCACCTTTGCATCATTTTCTTCACAAAGCATAGTATCCACCCGCTAGTCGAATAAAGCCGCCGATCCTGATGATCGGCGGCCTCCTTTGGTTTTATGGAAATTAGAAACCACCTCTAGAATGAATGATTTGTCCGGTGATCCATTGGGAATCGTCGCTTGCCAGAAAAGCAATCAGACGGGATACATCTTCAGGAAGACCGATCCTGCCCATCGGAAATTCCGGTAGCAAAGCTTTTTTCACTTCTTCTGACATCCAACCCGTATCAGTAGGCCCGGGATCAACCGCATTCACAGTAATGTGAAGCGGAGCCAGTTCAGCAGATAGACATTCGGTAAAGGTGGAGACAGCGCCTTTTGTTGCGGCATAAGCGAGATTGCCAGGCATCGGCCCCTTACCTTGACCGGACGTGAGGTTGATGATCCGGCCGCCGCAAAGGTCCTGATGGACGGCCAGCTCAACCTCCAGCATACGCGCAAATTCGGCCGATAGCATGAATGTACCTCGAATGTTCATGGCACAGTGCGCATCGATCAATGATGCATTTAATTGACGGAAATCAGCTGCTACACTGTAGGTAGCGTTGTTGACGAGAATGGTCGGCAGCCCGAGAGCCGATCGGCATGCATCAAGCAGTTGCGCTGGAGAATTGGGATCGGTAAGATCGACCTCCATATGCGCTGCCTTAACGCCATAGGAGCGAAGTTCTTCGGCAAAGAGATCCGGCCAGTTTTTGTCGGCATCCCCCGGATTCTCTGTTTTATCGTAATCGTACAGATGGGTATAGAACACATTAGCGCCTTCTTGTGCCAACGTGCGGCAGACAGCGGTTCCAATACCTCCGGGGCGGCTTGTGCCTGTCACAATAGCGGTTTTTCCGTATAGTTTGGTCATTTTATTACCTCCGTTTAATAAGGGAGGGAGAAAACCATTTTTCATTGGAGATGGAATTATCCTAGGTATAACAAAAAGCGGATACATCAAGTATCCGCGCCCGGGTTTGATTCAAACGGTTCCTCGCGTCCCTTGAATGATTGCGGATCGGCATCACAAACGAGGCGTGTGGTTATAACCAAAACACCAAGTCGAGCGATCCAGTTTAGATAACCATTACAAGGAAGTCCACATTGTCCGGCGAGTCCCCTTTCCTACATCTCCACTTCAAATATTACGAGTCAGACTCAATTACTGTCAAGATAAATACATGGGATTACAGTTCCTGTGAAAATACCTCCTAGCGTTGAAGCTGGTCTCTTGATCATAATCCATCCTGTAGTATCTGTTAATCGCTCAGAAGAGACTCACTTCTATACTTAGATATTTATCTAATCGGAAATGGGAACATGTTCTTGTCCCTCGAAAAAACACAAAGTAAGGTGTATTCTTCCACTGAGAACGGCACAAGATTAAGTTGTCTTCTTAGCAGTTGGGAAGAAATAATGTAGTTTTGTACATGAGGACATTTGTTGGATCGTAAACAAAAAAGGTAGGAGTCTCCACTCCCACCTTTACTATCTATAGATTAATTACAGTTCTTTCTGGGTTTTTATGTCTATCACTATCATATCCCCAAAAATCAATAGGATTCATGATTTTAACTTGTTTTAGCGTATCGCCTTTTGTGACGTATACTATTATCTTCGCTTGAAGAATTTGATTTAGAGGTAATTTTTCTCCATCTACTGTATGATAGCCTGTTTTTAATCCTAATGCAGTTCCAAATTGAACGTCATATTCTAAAAAGTCTGCAATATTTACATACCTTAATCCTGATGGAACCTTTTCGATTTCAAATTCAACAGTTATTGTTATCTCGTTAACTAAGTCGTTGAAAACTTTTGGTTGGGATGCTTCAACGACTTTAAATGTGGCATCTGTGAATTCAATTAAGTCTCCGATTTTATATTCTTTATTTAAAGAAGCCCTTTTGACAGATTGATTTGTACTTCCATCATTGGATGTGATAGCACCATTAGAAGTATCTGCTATATTTCCATTGTTACTACTTGTTACAGTATCATTTTTACTTTCAATACTAATCACATTATTAGTCTTATTGAAACTTATATTAGCGTTTAATGCTCTACCAATCTCACCAACAGGGAGATAGTTTAAGTTTTGATAATTGATAGGCTGTGCGCTAATCTTCTTACCATCTACTTCAACAGATACAGAGCTATTAATCTTTGCTTGGATTGTTTTAGCTGTAGCTGCTAAAGCTGGAACGGACACGGTCAAGGACGCACCAAGTAAAACACCCAAACTTACATAACCAACTTTCTTTAATTTGCTCATGTCCTCACTTCTCTCTTATCAATTTATGTATTAGGAACTGAATTTCAATCTTACTATGGGAGCATCTTTATTTCCAGATATTTCATCATAAGAATAATCATTAAAAAGACTCATCGATTAGTCAGTTAGCAAAAGCTAATTTTCTGCAATGATAAAACAAGCTGGACTATGGTTGGTCCAGCCGGTTGCATTATAGAGTCATTGAAGTTCAATCTAGACATCTAATCGGTAATAGGAACATGATCTTGTCACATGCCTCCAGTTACCTCTGCCTGCCAGTCTATTATATGCGTTCATTAATTCTGATCAGTAATTTCTTTAAGATTTGCTTCTCCTCGTCATTAAGGGCTTGAACGATTTCATCCTCCACTTTTTGAAATGAGTTATTGAAGTCTTCAATCAAGTCCACCGCTTTTGGTAATACATAAATATTTTTTTGCCGTTCATTATTGGCCGGGATTTTACGTTCGATGAAACCTTTTTGCTCTAGACCTTGAAGCATGCTTGTAACGCTTGCCCCACGCAGATGAAACCGATCTGCAAGATCCTTTTGAATAATATGATTATCTTGATTCTCATAAATATAATCGATTACTTTTCCTTGTTGAGAACTTAATCCTAGCTCTTTTATACTCTCATCCGCTCTTTTCTTTAACTTAAGACCGATAATTTGAAACAACTCCATATAAGGCGTATCTTCTCGGGAATGCATGACCGTCCATCGTCCCCTCTGTAATTGTTAGGAATCTAATTGTAAGTAGCTAAAATATACAGTGATCCCAGTAGGCTTGTCAAACAATTATTAGACTATTGACTGTTAGATATCTAACAGTTATACTCCGAAGTGTTGAATCACAAACACATTAGGAGGAGTTATGATGGAGAAATTAAATCAGAATGCTCGGTTAGATGAAATCACGGCGATTACAAATGTACGAATCTTTGATGGATATCAAATTATTCTTCCCAGACATATTGTCATTAAAGGGGTTTCCATTATTTCAGTGGGCGGAGACATCCCAAGCGATGCAACAATTATCGATGGAGAAAATGCGACATTAATACCTGGTCTGATTGATGCACATGTCCATACCTCCATTGGTGGATTACGAGATGCCTTAAAATTCGGTGTTACAACAGAACTCGAAATGAACGGCGATTTTACTAAAAGAGGGCGCGAAATTCAGCTAAAAAATGTGGATGACATTGCAGACGTCCGATCTGCTGGTACGGCGATTACCGCTCCTGGTGGGCACCCAGATGAATTACTGCCTGATGGAGATGAAATACCTGAATTCGTATTAAAGGAACTAGAGAAGTTATCGGAGGAAGACCGGGAAGCAATGTTGGCCGCCTACGCTCACGATCACGACGAAATACCTCAAGTGACAACGGTTGATGAAGCGATCAAACATGTGCATACCCAAGTGGAGAATGGATCTGACTATATTAAGATCATGATTGAAGAGGGAACGGTCATGGGTGCACCTGGCCTGCCTGTTCTAAGTGACGAGATTCTAAAAACAGCCGTTACTGAAGCCCACAAGTTCGATAAGTTGGTCATTGCCCACGTCTTGACGGCTCTTTCATCGAAAGCAGCCATCGATTTTGGAGTCGACGGTTTGGGTCACTTGTTTATCGACAGACCCGAGTACACGTCCGAATTGGTCAAATCCATAGCTGATTCTGGAGCTTTTGTTACACCGTGCTTGGTGTTGAATTCATCGATTATTGGTAATCCGGCATCGGAATTGGCTAATGATCCACGAGTTCATTCCAAATTAAGTCCGGATTGGATCGATATCTTGAACTCAAGCTTCAATACATTCCCACAAGGTAACATGGAGAACAGCTTTAAAAATGTGATGGATCTTCACCGTGCCGGAGTTGATATTCTTGTAGGGACGGATGTCGCACCGGTTCCCGTTCCGAACCTTGGTGGCCTTGCTCATGGGGCCAGTGTTCACCACGAAATGCAGCTGCTGGTGAAGGCTGGGTTCACTCCGATTGAAGCTCTTCAGTCGGCTACTTCGAAACCGGCCCGTTGCTTTGGTCTACATGATCGTGGTCGGATTACCGAAGGTGCACGTGCTGATCTTATTCTCATAAACGGTGATCCAATCACTAATATTTCAGATACCTTGTCAATCAAATCTGTATGGTTCAATGGTTCGCAAAAACTAGGCTAAAACTAGTAGTTTATATTTCCTAATTGTAAAATCACTAAGAAGAGGGATTGCAAAATGCAGTCCCTCTTCGACTTTAATCTATTTTTCCAAATCTTAATTTTTTGGAACGATGCCCAGATCAATGAGAGGTAATTATGCTTTTGGAATTGCCCCTATTTGTTGAAGCAAGCCAAGCATATCGGGTTGACCATACTCTTCAATAATTTGGCCATTAGAGATCCGATAAAAATTCATTGCATTTACTTCGATTTTTTTGCTCGTTGGTGGAAACCCGAGAAACTCTCCGTCTTGTGTGCCCTTCATGACAAAATGAGCTACTACTAGATCCTCTTCTGCTACCAGCTCCTTAACAGTCCATTGTATATCGGAAAAACCAGATCTCATCATATGAATTATGGAGAGATAACCACTTGGACCATTCATTGGTTCTTTTTGCATAGGTACATAAAAAACAGCATCTGGAGAAATCAATTCTTCAGCAAGTTCCTTGCTTGCCGTATTAATGAAGTTCGTGAAACGATACATCAATTGTTTGTTTTCTGTAATCGTCATATTTAAACCCCTTTCTATTTTCGTGAGCATATGCCTTCATTAAAATTTTATCTCTACTTTAGATAATTGGTAAGTAGGCACCTTAATGTTGCATAGGAACCTTTTTGTAACTAGTATTTTATCTTTAGGTTGCAGAGCCAATAAACTGATCTCTAAATGCTGTCTCCAAGAATTCAAGAACGTTAACATATGATTCAAAAAATAGTCACTCAGTTGCATAAACTCTCTTGCAAACTCCCTCCTCCTTTCATTTGATTTTTCATCGACAGAATTATAATATAAGCAATGTATTGATTTTGAAAGTAGGCACCTTTTTGTTATATAGGAAACTAATAGTAACTATTGGAGGCGATAATACAGTGATTTCAAAAAAAGAGTTGCCGTTGTGTCCCGTCGCAACGACAGTTGGATTGATAGGTAACAAGTGGAAGTTATTGGTTATGAGGGATCTTTTGAAGGGAACTCATCGATTCGGAGAACTTCGTAAAAGTATCCCGGAGATCAGTCAAAAGGTTCTCACTGAAAATTTACGTTCAATGGAAGAGGATGGAATTGTCATTCGTACTGTTTTTGCAGAAGTCCCTCCGAGAGTCGAATACAGCTTAAGTGATTTAGGAAATTCACTGAAGCCAATTATATTCTCTATGGAAACATGGGGGCTCGGGTACCAGAAACTCAATGATGAACTTCCAAACGATATTCATCAGAGTGAATGATGTCAAATTGTTACTCCACGGTCATTTCAAAATAGAATGAATCCCTCTACATCTTCAAGTTAAATCAATGGAGGACTCATACGTCCTCCATTGACTCGTATGAGAGAGTTGATCTTCGAACACCAGTTTCTGCAATATTTCTATTGCATGAAGAAAAAACGGGCAAGATCCTCATTAAATGAATGGCTATTTAAAATCAAAATGGATATGCACTGTTTTTGGATACATGAATAATTTCAGATGGAAACCTTGCCTTAAAATATTTTTCGACTTTCAGATGAATTCTTTTCTCGTACCATTTCTCCCAGCCGTTCGCCTCAAATAATTGTGGCATCCCTAACCGCTTAGATCTCATCCCCATTTGACCATCACCAATCAATAGCGTATCAATCCAAATTCGATCAGTTATGCCTTGTAACATGTTAGCGAAATTAGGTGAAAAAGGTAGCACAGGGGAAATAGATACTTGTGTATGTATCCCTGCATCATTTATCTTTTTCAAGGCTTTAACTCGTAAATCTATTCCAGGAGCATAGGGCGAAAAAATTCGTTTCACGTCTTCGCGATCTGTCTCGATTGTCATTGAAACCATAATTCTACATTTTTCCTTTAATTTCAGCAGTATATCAAGATCTCTGGCAACCAGCGGGCTTCTAGTTTGAATTTGAAGTGAATCTGGTGGGTTTTTATCCATTTCTTCCAACAGGCTTCTTGTAATGTTTGCCTTCTGCTCTACAGGTTGATAAGGATCTGTGGCTGATGACATGAATATACTTATGGGTTTATTTTTACGTCTTAGAAGAGAGACTTCCTTTAGATAGTTTTCTGCTGCATTTTTCTTGACATCCACCCACGATCCCCAAGGAATATCCTTAAACTTTTGAATAGGCATTTCTCTGACGTAACAGTATTCGCAAGCAAATGCACAACCCGTATAGGGATTTAGTGAATGAGTAAAACCAATATCTAGATAACCTTTTACTTCACTTAATATTTTCTTAGACACAATGTCTTTGATTTCAATTGGCATGACGCTACCATCCCCTCAATTACTTTTACGCCCACTTCTCCTCTTGAGTTTTATCTTAAAATTTCTCATGCTACTTGAAATGACGACTTGAAAATTACGTCCCGCAAGCGAACCGGGAAATTGGGCATCCTACTGATTTCTCGACTGTCTTAAACCTTCTGCTATTCCTCCTCCTTCGTGGCTTTTCTTTTGAATGTCCTTACTGAATACAGGGGCAGATTTATAATAATGAAGTTTTTTATCTTTGACATCCAAACATAGTTTACTCTGCCTCTTTATTTATCTTTTTTGTGATTCCCGGTTTGCCGAAAGATCTGCTCGTATTTGTTGCCGCACCCATAAGTTAGACTCTTATTTTCTATGTTCATGTGGGCAATTCAGTAATATCAACGTTCATATGTTCAGTAAGCATTAAGGTTACATCTACTTTCACTTTGCTCCATAATAATGTCATTTTATGAATGTAACCTCTCACCGAATAATCTACCGTTAAACTCAGCTCAGATCTCACTTCATCTATGATTTTTATATGATGTTCCTTTAGCCTTTGCTTTGATTTGTACATTTCTAAAGCTATTTTCTTTTGGGTACCGTCCAGGTAGTCAACATACACAGATTTCATTTTGAAGTTTGAAGCGTATATTTTATGCTTATCTACCTCCAGAGCACCTAACAGATAAGGGAGCTCCACTACCCTCTTTACGAGTGAAAGTTCCTCGAAAGTCTGTCGCACTTTACACGCCTCCTTCTTCAAGTTTTACAGCGACCAATTGATCAAAATCGACCCATTCAAATCCATTCTCCATTTCAATTTTGATTTTCTTTCCAAAGGTACTGACTGAAGTGACGATCCCGTGTATATACCGATTGCCTGACTCAGTAAATATTGCAAAGGTGGCTTGCAATGTATAATTGAGCGACATATCTATATTTTGTGTAATAATCTCCCACTCATCTTCATGGATCAGCGGTTTCGTTAGATAATGAACTTGAGTACGATGCTGTATAATCCGTTCTTTATGTTGTGGAAGCATCATGCGGCTCGATTCCCATAATCCATTGGCCTCCAGTTTTTTGATCATTTATAATGCCCCCCAATTTTAGATGCTCGATCGATCGCTTGACCCGCAGCCGTAATGGAGCTTGCTCGTAGAATGGCAATGTCGCCAAATCGATCCTTAATGTCGTCCATCACCTGATCAATGGCCCGTTTCTGTTCTTGATCATCAAAAAAAGATAGTTGATATGTATCCGCGTTGGATAATTGAGACAGGGATACGCCTACACGGCGCACAGGTTGCCCATCCCAGTGTTGATGAAATATGCGTTTGGCTATCTTGCATACATCAACGGTTATGTTTGTAGGATCAGACAGTTTAACCTGCCTGTGAAAACCAGTGGGGTGGTCAAAATCCGCTCCAGACACACTTACGGACACGACACTACCCATCAGTCCCTTTTGGCGGGCTCTTCTGCATACTTCTGTGCAGATATCGAGAATAACCACTTCGATCTCCCAAGCCTCTGTGAAATCTCTAGGCAGGGTCATTCCGTTTCCGATATCTTTTTGTGTACTGTGCGTGTTGACGGTTACCGGCGAATTGTCGAGTCCATTTGCGACTCGCCAGATGACTTCTCCATTAACGCCCCACTTACTTCTTAATTTGGAAAGAGGCGTATTCGCCAGGTCTCTAATGGTTCGGATCCCCATCTTCCACAGATGTTTTTCCATTCTTGAGCCGATCCCCCACATATCGCGGATGGGCTTATCTCCAATATGGAGGTGTAACTCCTCTTTTTTTAAGTGGAAAATGCCCCCCTCTGCTTTTTTAGCGATTATATCGCAGCATAATTTACTGATGATTTTGTTTTCACCAATGCCAGCTCTCGCGTAAACGCCTGTTTCATTATAGATTTTGTCTTGAATTTGCTTGGCCAAATCGACTGGATCATTACCGAATAGATGCATAGACCCTGTAAAATCAGCGAATAATTCGTCTATACTGTACGGTTCGACCAGATCGGTGAACTCTTCAATAATGGACATGATTTGAGTGGATACTTCGATATATTCTTGCATGTGTGGTCTCACAATGATCAGTTCAGGGCACTTCTGAAGAGACTGCCAGAGTGGTTCCGCGGTAGACACACCCTTCGCCTTGGCTAGTGGACAAGCGGCAAGGATAATTCCAGAGCGTCTTGCGGGGTCTCCCGCAACAGCTAATGGTCTATTTTTGTATTGAGGCATTTTTGCCTTTTCGACTGAAGCATAAAACGACTGCATGTCGATGAGCATAATAGTTCGCTGCTTAGCCAACACTGAAATCACTCCTGTACATTTGAGAACGTATGTTTGTATATATTATAGACCGAACACACGTTCTTTATGCAAGAGGTAAATATTTATAATTAGCTTTTGAAAACCCTTGGACACCATAATGAACTGTAGACTGGATATTGTCAGCCACTTTAGCCATCCAAATAATTAATTCTTAGTTTTATTATTGATGCACAAAAAACCAAGTACTTGTCTCACAAAGTGATAAGTACTTGGTCTATTTGATGGAATTTAAAGATTGGATCATCTTTCGTTCGAGTGCAAATTATATTTCCAAATCCAATCTTTCCCCGTTGGATTCAATCACCTTTTTATACCAGTGGAAACTGTCCTTTTTACTTCTTTTCAGGGTACCTCCGCCCTCGTTATTCTTATCTACATAAATGAATCCGTAGCGTTTCTCCATTTCGCCAGTTGAGGCACTAACGATGTCGATGCAACCCCAAGCCGTGTAGCCGATAAGATTAACGCCATCGAGGATAGCTTCTCTCATTTGTTCGATATGATCTCGCAGGAAATTGATTCTATACGTATCATGGATAGAGCCATCCTCTTCGATGATATCAACCGCTCCCAGACCATTTTCAACGATCATTACAGGGATTCTATACCGATCGTACACATGATTGAGTACGTAACGAAGTCCAACTGGATCGATTTGCCATCCCCAATCATTTGCCTTCAAATAAGGATTTTTGAATCCACCAAAGACATTCCCCTGGGTCTCATCACCTTCTGGGCGGGTACCCACTACATGAGACTTGTAGTAGCTGAAGCTATAGAAATCAACACAGCCTTGTTTTAGCACTTCTACGTCCTCTTCTGCCATCTCAATCTGAATATTGTTCTCATTAAAATATCTCTTGGCAAAGTCAGGGTATTCCCCTCTAACTTGCACGTCGCTGCTCAGCATATTGTTAATCTGATCCATTCTCAGAGCCTTCAACATATCTTCCGGTTTACATGTACTTCCGTAACCATGACTATAATTAATCATACAACCGATTTGGAACGCCGGATTAATTTCATGAGCAAGCTTGACTGCTTTTGCACTTGCTATAAATTGATGATGTAAAGCCTGGAATCTTAATTGCGTACTATCCACAACCGTATTGTTAAATACACCACTATCATCAACTAATAATGCCCCTGCTATATATGCACCTGCTGGAACAATTAAACTATTGATCTCATTAAATGTAATCCAGTACTTCACGACATCCTTGTAACGGGTGAAAATGGTCTCACAATACCGTACGTAGCAGTCGATCATCTCTCTAGAAGCCCAGGCATTGAATTTCTCTGTTAGCGCAAACGGAGCTTCGTAATGTGAGATCGTAACGATAGGTTCAATATTATACTTTTTCAGTTCACTGAACACCTTGTCGTAAAATTGAAGTCCTGCTTCATTTGGCGTTACATCGTCCCCGTTGGGGAATATTCTGGACCAAGCAATGGACATTCTGAAGCATCGAAAGCCCATCTCTGCAAACAGACGGATATCTTCTTTGTAATGATGGTAAAAGTCTACTGCCTCATGGGAAGGATAGTTTACACCCTCCTCAATGTGTTTAGTGATCCGTCTTGGAGTAGTATGCGTTCCACCCGTCATCATATCTGCTGTACTTGCCTTTTTACCATCAATGTTCCAGGCACCCTCGTATTGATTCGCCGCTGTTGCGCCGCCCCACATAAAAGAGTCTGGGAATACGGTTGTGTTCTTCATTGGAAATTCCTCCTTATATGATCTTAATTAGTTTTTCCCCGATCGTAATCGATGGTTTATCTATACCAATTACATCTGTAAAGTCATCTGAATTCGTAACAATAATAGGTGTAGTCAGATCATAACCTTTGGCGGCTATTGCATCTGTATCGAATTCGATAAGTAAATCCCCAGCTTTTACTTCATCACCTTCTTGTACATGCACCTTGAAATGTTCACCTTTCAGCTTCACCGTGTTCATGCCGATATGAACGAGGAGTTCAGCGCCATTATTCGAGCTAATACCAATTGCGTGGAAGGTAGGGAATACCGCGGATATGACACCATCGGCTGGTGAAACAAGCTTTCCAATCGTAGGTTCAATGGCGATCCCTTTTCCCATAGCTCCAGTTGCAAAGGCTTCGTCCTTTATTGTTGATAACTCTAGAACTCGACCAGTCATTGGTGCTATGAGCACATGTTCAGAATCACTAACAACAGGCACACGGTTTGTTGAAGATGAATTGGCTGGTGTTCGTTGATCCTCTCCATCCTCAGGCACATCTTCAAATCCTAAAATAAGCGTCATCAAGAAGGTAACAACAAAGCCAATGACCAGACCAATTGCTGCATGGATTAGGTTCCATGGATTATCTGTGATAAATGCTGGTAACGTAGCCAAGCCGGCAATGCCTAGAGCAGATCGAGCTACACCGAACAAGCCAACGTATATTCCGCCTACAATACCACCAATGACAACAGCGATCAGTGGTTTTTTTAACCGTAGATTTACACCAAACAATGCAGGTTCGCTAATTCCTAACAGCGCAGTTACGCTAGTAGAGTAAGCAACTTGTTTAAACGCTTTATTTTTGGTTCTTAATGCGACCGCGAGCGCAGCTGCACCTTGAGCAATATTGTGTACGAGCATACCTGGGCCAACAATGCCATCTGTTTTTGTCTGCGCATACGCAGTGAGGACAACGGGTCCCAAACTATAGTGCATCCCCGTCAGAATCAGGAATGGGAATGCCCCGCCGATAATACCAGACACTAACCATCCTGCGTGTGTATTGACATAGGATACAGCAGAAGCAAGATAGTTACCGGCAATTGCACCCAATGGTCCTAGAATAATTAATGTTAGAGGCGCCATAACAAGGATTACAACTAAAGGTTTCAAAATGGATTTGATCACGGAAGGAGAATACTTTTCAGCAAATCGTTCCACATATGACAGGATCCATACGGCTAGAATAATTGGAATAACGGAAGAAGAATACGTCGCTTGTGTGACAGGCAGACCCAAGAACGTAACAGGCTCACCTGCAGACATTAACGCCGAAAAGCTAGGATGTAACAAGATACCCGCAATGGTTAACGCAAAACCCACATTAGCTTTAAGTTTAACAGCAGCACTCCAGGCGAGTAGCATTGGCAAGAAGTAATAAGCCGCATCCCCGACGAAAGTCATAATCGTATTAAATTGACCGTCAAGGTCAACGAGATCAAAGGTTTTCAAAATAAGAAGAACTGCCTTAATCATGGCACAACCGATCATCGCCGGTAGGATGGGTGTAAAGATTCCGGAAATCGTGTCCAGAACAGTAGAGACTTTTCCTTTTTTCACAGTTGGAGCATCATTCTTGCTTGTAAAGTTCCCTAGCTGCGCAAGGGCTTTATAGACGTTGTTGACCTCATTACCAATAATGACCTGATACTGACCTCCACTACTGGCAACGCCCACAACTCCTTGTACGTTTTTCAGTGCTTCGTTGTTTGCAATCGACTCGTCTTTTAAGTTAAAGCGCAGCCTGGTAGCACAGTGTGTAACACTTTCAATGTTTTTTTCACCACCAACAAGTTTTAGAATGTCGGTAGCCGTTTGTTCATGTTTCATTTTTGTTCCCCCTTCAATGTATTATTCTACAAAAAAAGACCTAGAGTTCTATCGAATATAGATATGCTCTATACACGATGGAACTCTAGGTCTTGCCTGCATCACCAGTAACAATCCTAGTATAGTCATTATGGAGCGATGATGGGTCAATCCCTTTCTTCATCAGTCACCCTTTTGATATGAACAGTTAAATACACCAATTCGTCTTCAGTTAATTCTTTCCCATAGTCTACCCGAATCAACTGCGCAATTCTTAGACTACATTGGTACTCTAGCTTATATTTTTCTTTAATAATATTGAGGAAATCGTTATCATTACTTTTCATCACCGTATTGTTAAACAGACGATAGGCAAAAAACTTTAGATGCGTGATCAGTCTGGAGTAGTGAAGGGAGCTTTCGTTAAAGTGAATTTTGAACTGATAACGAATAATATTTAAGACCTTTTGAATCAATTGTGTCATCTTCATGGTATCTTCCATTTCAGATCCTAGTTCTGCATTGACGATATGAAGCGCAATAAAGCCGGCCTCATCTTCAGGCAACGTAATGTTGAATTCTTGATTAATCATATCCAAAGCCTTCAAAGCCACTCGATACTCATTGGCGTAGAATGCTTTAATTTCAGACAATAACGCATTGTTGAAGTTCATTCCCTGTTTATAGCGTGATACGGCGAAGTTAATATGGTCTGTTAGCGTCAAATATATATTTTCATTCAGCTCTTTATCCAAGGACTGCTTGGCATATTGAATAATACTATCAGACACACGGATGTACTCCATCGGAATCTGCGCGAGCAGGGCATATAATTTTCCAGTTACATTTTTGGACTTCAGGAAAAATTCTTTCTCAATCTTCTCTGTGTCCACATCGTCTCCTTTTTTCTTCTGAAAACCAATGCCACTTCCTAGAAGCATCATCTCCTGGCGTCTTTCATTTACAGCGCAGACGACATTATTATTAATAATTCGCGTGATTTTCATACGAATCTCCTTTTAAAATGAAACGTTAACAGAATTTAGCAAATAAAAAAGACCATTAATAGTGCACACATGGTAATTATACTCTACATGTTTGCATATTAATCGGTCTTGCCTGCTGATCAGTAACAATCCTGATTATATTCATTATTTACTTGTACGATTATCTTAGTGGAAGGCGTTAAATTTGTCAATATGGTCATTTAAGTACTGATGGGGCATTTGCCTGAATACAACAAGAGGATATCTCCCCTATCCTAGCTTACTTAATTAACTTATTTACAGTGATCATCAGTTCATCCAAAACTTTGTGATCGCCTTCTGAAATGCGTTCAATGACACAGCTTTTCATATGATGTTCCAAAAGCTGCTTTCCTACGCCATTCAACGCGGATTGAATGGAGGCAATTTGGTGCAACACGTCATCACAATACGTATCCTTCTCAATCATTCCTTTTACTCCACGCACTTGCCCTTCAATCCGATTCAACCGGCTAATTAATTTTCGCTTCGTACTCTCCGAATGATGGCTTTTCCGCTCGTTTGAAGATGTATGGTCACATGAGGCGTCCTCAAGTATCGTATCATCCATGTAGATCAACTCCTTTATTACACATTACCATCCCCCCCTACCCTATGTAAAGGGAGCAAGAAGTATCATGGTACGTGCTAAGAGAACGGCTTGTCATCAACTAAGATTGAATCGGTTGGGCAACCATCTACTGCATCTTGTAAGCATATTATACCCTCCACTCCTACAACGATATATCAGTCAAAGGTATATTTTTATTAAGAATAACCCCAGTCGGAAGTTGACCGGGGTCCTAACAGTTATTTAACTAACTCGCTGATTTCAGTGAGATTTTCGGCAAAGCCTACAAAGACCTTATCTCCAATGACAATGGTTGGAACAACCTGTTTGCCAGTCAACTTCCAGACTTCCTCAGCGTACTTGGCATCTTCTTCACAATTGTAATCCGTATAGGGAAGCTCATGCTCTTTAAAGTAACGTTTAGCATAATTGCAATCGCTGCAGGTTGGGATTGAATAAATCTGAATGGATTCCGTCATGCCCAATTACTCTCCCTTGTATTTCAATATATATTACGCTCCGACGTTATATCCTTTTTTACGGATCGCTTCTTCAATTTCAGCGATTTGAACTTTAGATTCGTCAAATCGAAGTTCTACTGTTCCTTGTTCAAAATTAACGTGGCCTTCAGCGCCAAGAGCGCTAATTGCACCTTCAATTTTAGATACACAAGAACGGCAAGACATACCTTGAATTTTTACAGTTGCTTCTTTCACTGTTTTCACCCCCTTTCAAGCGTCATAGACTTCAAGTTTTCCAGTGTCATTCGATTAACGAATTTGCTGAACTTTTCTTTGCCTTTTGCATGCATCTTATAATAATCAATAATTGCGGTAACGAAAGGAATAAGCTGATCCTCCATTAATCCGGAGTGTAGAAGCTTGGCGAAGGAGGGTTTAAGCCCCTTCGACTCGCCACCAACATAAACATCGAACTTATCGCGCATCTTTACGATCCCAATATCCTTAATCAACGGTTCACTTGTGCCTAAGGCGCATCCAGCATATCCAATCTTGAGTGGTGTAGGCGTATCGATACCGGAAATGGCCTGATTTAAATTTTTGGCTGTTTCCATGCCTGCTTCTTCTGCACCTCTACAAAAGTTGCAAGCGATCAGGCTTTTGGTTACAAATCCTGCAGGGTTTATTTCAAGACCGTGATCCTCAAGTTCATTTGTGATCTGATCTCGTTGTTCAATCGATACTTCTGTGTAGAGTTGCTTAAAGGGTGTCATCTCCACTTTTGAATCTGGACCAATAATCTCGCCAATTTTAACTAGTTGCTCCGGAGTGAATAAGCTTCCACCAAGTTGGATTGCTGGACTAATCGCTATTTTAATTTGATCTCCCATGCTCATACCTCTTTACTCACTTTATATCTACTACGAAAGATACTGTAAAGACTTCCCCATCATGTTGGAATTGGCCCCAGATTTTATAGATTCCGCTATGCGGGAAGGAGGTCATAAACTCCGCTTTTGGACCTGTTGCCTTTTCCTCTGTTGGATGAACATGCAGATATTGCTCTGCATCCTCAGAAAGGATAACAACATGACCTACAGCACCGAGGTATTGTTCCAGATTATTGATCCCTTCGTCCGTTTTCGCATCCATGATATTAAAGGTCAGATTTACGTCTTCGTTGGTCTTTTTGGTACTCAATGAAAGTTCGATTTTTTTACCATCCACTTCTTTTACAAGATTGGAATCCGCTTGAACAGGCTTTTGGGCTTTTTCTGGACCTCCAACGTTCACCCATTCACTGAGTGTAGTACTCGCTCCACCTTTTGGAACAAAGTCGGCAAGGATTTTGTATTCGCCACCGGCTGGAAATGAAGTTTCAATCGCAAACTTTCCATCGCCTTTATAATCAGGATGAATGTGATTAAAGTAAGAAAGATCTTTACTCACTACGATAAGGTGCATTCGTTTTTCGTGGCCCATTTCAAATTCATTAACCGGATTTCCATCGGCGTCCGTGATTTGGATTGTCAGATGCGAATTTTCATTGGCCTTCACATCTGATGCAAAGGAGAACGAGGCTTTAAGGATACTTGCTGTTGAATCAGCATGAGGCCCTGCATGATCATGACTCGCACCTTCAGTTTCAGAATTCATCTCAGTATGATTCATACCACCATGTCCATCTGTATGTGCACTTTCTTTAGGGGTTCCACAAGCAGACAACACACCGAAAGCTAAAAAACCGGTTAACATTAGCATGATTTTTTTACTCCTCCTCATCATTATGTTCGCTCCTATTCTAGTACTTTGACTAGTGACGTACTTTTACGCGTTGCAATCGCAGGGCGTTCAGAACGACGGATACCGAACTCAAGGCCATCGCTGCGCCTGCAACCCATGGTGCTAACAGACCGATAGCTGCAATAGGGATGCCTAAAGTGTTGTAACCAAGTGCCCAGAACAAGTTTTGCTTAATGTTGCGCATCGTCTTACGACTCATGTAGATAGCATCAGGAATACTGGATAGATCGCCGCGCATGAGTGTTACATCAGCTGCTTCCATCGCTACATCTGTCCCCGTACCAATCGCCATACCAATATCTGCAGTTGCCAAAGCCGGTGCATCGTTGATACCATCGCCAACCATGGCCACTTTTTTACCTTGAGATTGCAGTTTTTTCACTTCTTCCGCTTTTCCTTCCGGCAAGACCTCTGCACGAACGTGGTCAATACCTACTTGAGCAGCGATGGCTTTTGCCGTCCGTTCATTGTCACCTGTAATCATAATGACCTGAATGCCCATTTCTTTCAGACGGCTCACTGCAGCTTTCGAAGTTTCTTTAATCGTGTCTGCTACAGCGACCATACCTGCATATTGACCATCAATGGCAACCAGCATCGCAGTTTTCCCCGCTTCTTCCAAACGTGACATCGAATGATAAGCTGCTTTTGCATCGATATTATACTTTTCCATCAGTCGACGTGTACCCACGAGTAGTTGTTTACCTTGAACCATTGCCTGGATTCCGAAACCCGGAAATGCTTCAAAGGATTGTGTTCCTGGTAGTTCGATATTTCGTTCCTGGATGCCTACAACGATGGCTTCTGCAAGTGGATGCTCAGAATTTTTCTCTGCAGCTCCAACAAGTTTCAGGAATTCATTTTCATTGCCAAGAGCGACGACGTCAGTCAATTCAGGTTTACCTTTTGTAACAGTACCGGTTTTATCCAGAAGGATCGCATCAATTTTATGCGTCTGCTCCAGATGCTCTCCGCCTTTGAACAACACCCCTAGTTCAGCCGAACGACCAGACCCCGCCATAATGGATGTTGGGGTTGCAAGTCCAAGTGCACAAGGACATGCGATAACAAGAATAGCAATTGCTTTTTCTAACGAACCTGCAAAATCGCCTGGTGTAACCCAGAAGTACCAAACTACGAAAGCAACTATTGCAATTCCTACAACGATCGGGACGAATATGCCCGAGATCACATCGGCTACCCGCTGAATTGGTGCTTTTGATCCCTGAGCTTCTTCAACAACCTTAATAATTTGTGCAAGAGCGGTTTCTTTACCTACTTTGGTTGCTTTGATCCGAAGAATACCGTTTTTATTAATCGTAGCTCCAATCACAGCATCTCCGACTTGTTTCTCTACTGGAAGGCTTTCGCCCGTAAGCATGGATTCATCTACAGATGAGATCCCTTCCAGCACCTCTCCGTCTACAGGTACTTTATCTCCTGGACGAATAAGGACAACATCTCCTACAATGACTTCATCCACTGGAATGGTAAGTTCTTTGCCATCCCGAACCACTAATGCCGTCTTCGCCTGTAGACTCATCAGTGATTTAATAGCCTCTGATGTTCGGCCTTTCGCAAGTGATTCAAACAATTTACCCATAAGAACCAATGTAATAAGGACCGCACTCGTTTCATAATAGAGGGATGGACCATGATGCATCCCGTCAGCCATACTTGACCATTGAATGGTTAAATACAAACTATAGAAGTAGGCTGCAGAGGTACCAAGTGATACCAACACATCCATGTTGGCACTCCCGTTTCGGAGAGCCTTATACGCACCTACATAGAACTGTCTACCAATATAAAATTGTACTGGTGTAGCCAGGATTAGTTGGAACCACGGATTCATAAACAATTCCGGCACATAGATCCATGAAGTGAACGAGAAGTGACCTACCATAGTCCACAACAGCGGCAAGGAAAGAATCGCCGAAATCAGTAATTTCCGTTTTTGATTACTCAGTTCTTTCGCACGATGGTCACTTGCACCACCACTGGAACCGTCTGCCTTCACGATCGCCGTATAACCAAGTTTTTTCACCTTGTTTTTCATGTCTTCGATGGAAACTTCACCAGGGGAAAATTCAACTCGGGCCGTTTCCATGGCGAAGTTTACTGAAGCGTTAGTCACGCCGGGCAACTTGTTCAGGCCCTTTTCAATTTTGTTCGCACATGCTGCACAGGTCATGCCTTCAAGATTGAACTGCGCAACCTCTGATACGGAACCATATCCAAGTTTTTTGATTTTTTCCTCAAGTTCTTTCATTTCCACTTTCGTGGGATCATACGTTACACTTGCCTTTTCCAAAGCAAAGTTAACATTTGCTGATGTGACCCCGTCCATTTTACCGAGGCCTTTTTCGATTTTGTTTGCACATGCTGCACAGGTCATTCCTGTAATTTGTATACTCGACTGTTTTGTCTGAGCCTCTGCTGTTGCCACAATAACTCACTCCCCTCATCGTCCATTACTTACGCTACTTCGTAGCCTTGCTCTTCAATAACTTCTTTAATTTGCTCCAAGGAGACTTGATTTTCATCATACGTCGCTTCAACCGAATCATCACTGAGGTTCACCTTGCCACTCACTCCAATTTCTTTCAGAGCACCTTCGATGGAGTTTACACAATGTTGGCAGCTCATACCTTGTACATTCAAAACAATGTTTTTCATCTTATTTCGTCCCTTCTTGTGGGTGATTTTTTGGTTTAGTTTGACCTAAACGATGGGCTAAACTCTCGAGGCCAGTTTTTCAGGTCTCATCAAGCTCTTGTACAATACAATACCCCCCTACCCTATATTAGTCAACATATTTTTATACCCCTATACCCTATATTTACTATCTTTCTCGTTAGATCAATGAATTATGGAGAGAAGAACCGATTATTTATACGCTGATTGGTAATCGGATCATGTTCTTGTCCTTGATTTGGGAATAAAACTTGTACCGATAAAACAAAAAAGCCGCTAAAATAGCGACTTCAATGGGACCATGATCTTGTCCCACGATATAAAATTCCTTTATTTATGGTTGAATGTTAATCCATCCGCTTACATCACATTGTCCATAATCATTATCACCCACAGCAACCATCGTACCATCCGATTTCAGTCCAATCGTATGGGCACACCCCGCCGAAACAGCTCTAATTCCGTGCCAGCCACGTACATCACATTGGTTATGTTTATTCGAACCCACAGCAACCATTGTACCGTCGGACTTAAGACCAACGGTATGATAACTCCCCGCTGCAACTGCTACAATATCGCGCCATCCGCTTACGTCGCATTCGCCTTCATTATTTCTACCCACAGCCACTACCGTGCCATCCGATTTGAGCCCAACTGTATGAAGATACCCCGCCGAAACAGCTAATATATCGCCCCAGTCGTTTAAGCTACATTGGTTATATTTATTGTTACCAACGACTGTTACCGTTCCGTCTATTTTTAAACCGACTGTATGCCAGTCACCCGTCGTGACCGATACAATATCGCGCCAGTTGCTCACGTTGCATTCCCCTTCATTATTTCGCCCCACCGCAACCACGGTGCCATATGATTTAACCCCCACCGTACGGCACCAACCTGCCGAAACGGTTACAATATCGCGCCATTCGCTTACATTGCATTGGTCATGCTTATTCCAACCTATAGCAGTTACCGTACCATCAGATTTAAGACCAACGGTATGGGCATTACCTGTATTCGTAGCCATATGTACATTACCCGCTGCAACTGCGACGATATCGCACCAATCGCTTACCTTACATTGACCATATTTATTATCACCCACAGCCGTTACTGTTCCGTCAGATTTAAGAGCAACGGTATGACGCCGACCTGCCGCTATGGTACAGTTACGGAACCGTTTCGTCTCAAAAACCGCTTCATTCCGTGAATTGTAGTCCATATCTTTCTCCCCTCCACCAATTGAAAATCCGCCGTTAGTTCAACTGTAAGTCATAAAGTTTGTTGTTAAACCCCATGTTACAAAAGAAAGGCTCGCACAGGCAGGGTATTATTACTTCCCTGCCCAATACGAGCGTCTATGTCATATTGCACTCAAACGGTTGATCCGAATGTGTACTTTAGCAATCGTTTCATTTCATGTAGTGATAGTCTAATAGATCCTTCAAATTTGAAATTTTCTGCAACAGCTTTTCTCCGACATTGGTTTCCCTCACCAGCTTCCGCGCCAGTTCTTTGTCCACCAATCTTTTTAGAGATAACACGTCCGTTCCGTTACATAACACATCTTCTTTTGAATTAAATTTCTTGTGGGCAACGAGCTGCATGCCAAAGGAATTGTACAACAAGGTATATCCGGCAATGCCCGTTGTGGATTGATAGGCTTTGGAAAAACCGCCGTCAATCACGATCATTTTTCCGTTTGCTTTAACAGGGCTCTCTCCACTAATTTCTTTGACTGGCGTGTGCCCATTAATGACATGTCCATGATCTGGATTCAAATCAAACTCCTGCAAGATTATTCGACAGATATCTTCATTTTCACGTAAATGGTAGTAAGGATTCTTTCTCTCTTTATGTGCTTCTTTATCTTGGATAAAATACCGTTCAAAAGTGGTCATTTCTCTCTTTCCAAAGAGCGAGGAACATTCTCCTGTCCAGATGTACCATACCATATCCGTCGCCAGATCTTCTGTCTCTTCCGGATGCGCAAAGGCGTAACGTAAATAATCTTCAAAAACATCAAGCAATTGACGGCCCGCATATGTCTTGTCTTCAATCTGCATTTCTTCCATATTTCCTTCTTCATCCAAAGGAATACAGCCGTGGATTAACAAATTCCCGTTGTATTTTAAATAAAGGCTGCCCTTTTTCATGAGAAAATTCATATGTCTGGCCATCTTTTCGGAATGCTGAACGGAAAACAACAGCTTTTCCATCACCTGGCGTTCTTCCTCAAGCAATTGTTCGGGCTTCTGCGGATTTACGGTTGCGAAACAGGTGTTTTCCAGGTGGTACGTTTTACCGCAGATGTTGATTTCATTGTTGTCGTAATCAATCTGCTCCAGCAAAAGTCTTTCAGACATATTAAAGTATGGGCGTCTCTTGATAATCGGGCTTTCAAGTTTAAACTGAATCATGGCAATGGCTTGGTGAATTTTGGTGATCTGCAGAATTTCCTGCTCCGATACATTATGTCCAGCCTGTAACTTAGGTCTGAAGGACGGATTGTCTTCGTAATATTTCTCCGCCAGGTTTAGCAGTGGGCGCAGATTGATTCCGTATACATCTTCAATGATGTCCAGATTATCGTATCTGGCGCAGATCCGAATAATATTCGCAAGGCAGACCAGAGAACCTGCGTAGGCTCCGATCCAGAGGACATCATGGTTCCCCCACTGTATGTCTACAGAATGGTAGTTGATCAGCGTATCCATAATTTTATCGGGGTACGGCCCCCGGTCATAGATATCTCCAACTACATGAAGATGGTCAACCACCAGGCGCTGTGTCGTATAAGCAAGGCCGATAATGAGATTGTCCGCCTGGCCCAAGGATATAATTTGCCGATATATTTCCTCGTAATAAGGATCCTTATTGTTGGTCGAATCCGTTTTGTATAGAAGCTCTTCTACAATATATACATATTGCTCCGGCAGAGCTTTACGCAATTTTGAGCGTGTATACTTGGAAGAGGCATAAGAAATAAGCTTAAGCATGTGTTCAATTGTTAGTCTATACCACTGGTTCAAAGCCTGTTTATTGCTCAGTTCCCCTATAACCAGCTGTATTTTTTCTTCCGGGTAATAAACCAACGCCGCAAAATCATTGATCTCTTGATCCGTCCAAACCTCCCGGAATAATTCTTTGATTTTCTCTTTGACGGTACCCGAACCGTTTCTTAGTACATGTTGAAAAGCCTGGAACTCCCCATGCAAATCACTGACAAAATGCTCGGTTCCCTTCGGGAGATTGGAGATCGCTTCAAGGTTGATGATCTCTGTTATAATTTTTTCTTCCGTATCATATTTCTCGGCCAATAAATCAAGAAACTGCTCATCCAAAACAGATGTCCCCCTTCAAGGAAGTATGGTGTTGTATAGCCGGGTCCAAAAGCTTTAGACCGATATCAAATTACACTCTATACTTGGCATTGATTATATGGTAATTATCAGCATCGCCTTCCCCCATCATACTCCAGTTCATCATATATGAACAAATTTCATTGAATGGATTTGAATGAAACAATGTTTGTAGTTATTTAGGAATAAGAACTGTGTTCAATCTGTTCTGGTCCCTCGACATTTTTTTACTAACTGCTATTTTACACAATGAAAAATAAACGATCTATTCTCAGAATTTGCTTGTTTGAATTCCCAATCACCATATGTTTTAATTTTTGAAAAACCGATTTGTTTCAGCGACTCATTGAATTCTTCTTGATTTCGAAACCTCAGCTGCATTTTTTCATGAACTAACACTTTGTCTGTTTTAGTATTTTTTACTATTTCATAGAAAGTGTAAATATCTCCCTCAAACCCTTCATATTCTGTATAAATTTCTAAAGGATCTCCGCTTAGTCTATCTTTAGCTAAGTCAGGAGTTTTGTCCTTCTCCCATTCTTCCCATACTTTTACCAAAGGGTTTCTTGTATCAAAAATAAAGTGACCCCCGATTTTTAGGGATCGGAATACGTCTGAGATTACTCGTTTCCAGCTGTCATCTGTAAGAAATACCTGTGCAACATTCGCTGTCATAATTACCGCATCATAGGTATTGGTTTGTAAATCCGCACTATCACCTATAATCCATTCCACACTTTCAGAATTATCTTTACTTCGCGCTATTTCAATCGCTTCTTCATTGGGATCTATAGCGGTAATTTTATAACCGCACTGAACAAGATGAGTAGTCCATCTTCCTGTTCCACAGCCCAGATCAGCTATAGATTCTACTTGTAATCTCTTTAACAATGAAAGGAAAAATTCATCGTCTTTTCCCCAATGGTTAATCTGGTCATATACTAATGGAATCATAAATAATGTCTCCCCACTTTCAACAGCATTTTACTGTGCTCAAGAGTTTGATGTCTCGTACATAAGCTATACGGTTTTATTTTCACTCTGTGAACCAAAAACTACCCTAGTTGCTTCTATAAAAGATAACATGATTGGTGAAAGCCACTTGTCTTTATGCCACAACATCTGTGTATATACCTGCAAGTCCGGAATTTGCCATGGGAGGACAACAAGTTCTCCGCGTTCAACTTCAGATTCCGCGACGATCTCAGGAAGAAAGGCAATACCGATTCCTGAAATTGCACATTGTTTAATGGCTTCAGCACTTTGAAACTCTAAATATGTAATGCTATCAATGCCCTCTTTCTCAAATGACCGATCAAACATCGTCCGATAGGGACAACCCTTCTCATTTGTCAGGAACACTTCATCATGAAAATCTTCCAATTGCAACACAGTTCGTTTGGCGAGTGGGTGATCTGGAGCAGCTAACAATCGGAAATGTTCTTCCAGCAAAGGTTCCACGGAAAGTCCACTCGAGCGAATTGGTTCATCCAACATATAAACAATATCCGTGGTCCCCTCAAAGAGCGTTTGCTTGAGCTCTTGATTCGGAACTGAGCGGAAAATTAAGCGAACTCCCGGATGCTGCGAACGAAACCGTTGGAAGACAGGTGGAAGCCGATAGGAGCAAATAACCTCATTCGCACTTATCGTTAAGGTTCCACTTAGTTTTTCATTATCATGGACAGCACTACGAGCCTCGTCCATTTTTTCGAGAACGCCTTGGGCGTGTGTTAAAAAGCGTTTACCCGCAGTTGTGAGCGCGAGTTGCTTGCCCAACCGATCAAAGAGGCGAACACCTAGCTCATCTTCCAATGCTTTAATTTGCATCGTGACGTTGGAAGGAACGTAGCTCAGCACTTCTGCTGCCCGCGTGAAATTCAATGTTTTTGCAACCGTACAAAACGTATTCAGTTGACGCAATTCCATCCAATGATCCCTCCTTCATCTTTCAATTTTATTGAATACTATCTTGAATTCTATTCACTTTTATTGAGAGTATCACAGCTCTATACTGAGTACAAGAGATCACAGTGAACCTGTGGTTTTTCATTTTGAAGGGAGCAATTATACGATGGATTATGAAATTTTTAATTTGGGTGATGTACTCTTACAATCAGGAGTGACGTTACCAAACGCTTATCTCGCTTATCAAACTTACGGAAAATTAAATGAACAGAAAGACAATGTTATTGTCTATCCAACGGCTTTTGGAGATCAGCATATTCAGAATGAATGGCTCATTGGCAGCGGGATGGCACTGGATCCAGAGAAATATTTTATTATCGTTCCCAATTTGCTGGGCAATGGGCTCTCTTCCTCTCCCAGTAACACGCCTCCTCCATTCGATCGGGCTAACTTTCCACAGGTAACCATCTATGACAACGTTCGATTCCAGCAACAACTGCTGACCGAAAAATTAGGTATTGAAAAGATTGCTCTCGTCGTCGGGTGGTCGATGGGCGGCATTCAGGCATTTCAATGGGGGGCAAGTTACCCGGAGATGGTTGAACGAATTGCACCTTTCGGAGGCATCGCCAAACCTTGGCCTCACACATTTGTGGTCCTGGAAGGCGTGAAAGCTTCACTGCTATCCGCAGTCGGCTTCGACTCAAGAAAATTAAACCAACTAAGTTCTACAGACATGCGTGCCGTTGGTCGGGTGTATGCGGGATGGGGACTATCACATGCATTTTATAGAGAAGAGCTATACCGTGAGATGGGATTTGACACATTGGAGGATTTTGTAGCTGGTGTTTGGGAAAATAGCTTTATGAATATGGATCCGCATAATGTTCTGGCCATGTTATGGACAGGACAACATGCAGATATCAGTGCAACCCCCTCCTATAACGGAGACTTTGATAAAGCACTTCAGAGCATAAAAGCTTATGCCTGTATCATGCCGGGAAGCACGGATCTCTTCTGCACAGCGGCCGATAATGAATACGAAGCTAAGCGTATACCTAATGCTGTCTTGAAACCAATCCAATCGATCTGGGGCCATTTTGCCGGTCGTGGAATCAACAGTGCCGATAATCAATTTATTGATGACAATCTAAAACACTTGTTGTCACTTAGCACTAATGAATAGATCGTCACTTGCATTGGGAATTCAGTGAAGAGAAGCGTTGATCTTTCGGAGGGAGGGCTCCCCCCAAGCAGTGGTGTTGTTGAGTGATGATGTAGAAATGAAGGAACCAGCAATAATGAAGTTGAGGACCTTATTCCGATGTTTCTTTTGCATCCTCTGCCAGTCTCATCTCTATGGCGTTCATCTTTAGTTCCACCGGATAACTCACTCTGGTTGCCATTACAAACACACCTCCAAGATGATCTTGAAGGTGTGTTTGATTAATACATATTCTTAAGGATTATAACTACAATTAAGTAAGTACAGTCATCGCCTCTCTTGTGAATGGAACCAGATCATCAGTACGTCCTTCTTGAATTTTCTTAACCCATTCAGGGTCGACTAGAAGAGCACGGCCTACAGCAACCAGATCAAACTCATTATTCTGAAGTCGTTGTACCAATCCTTCGATACTGGCGTTACTTGCGCCTTTACCTTCTGTGAACAGACTTGTAAAGTCACCATCAAGACCAATCGATCCAACAGTGATTGTCGGTTTACCAGTCAGTTTTTTGGTCCATCCAGCAAAATTCAGATCAGACCCTTCGAATTCCGGTTCCCAGAAACGGCGTGTGGAACAGTGGAAGATATCGACTCCAGCTTGAACTAACGGTGCGAGAAGCTGCTCCAGTAATTCCGGTGTTTCAGCCAATTTAGCCTGATAATCATCTGTCTTCCACTGAGATAAACGCAGTACAATAGGGAATTCCGATCCCACTACTTTACGGCAAGCCTCAATCACTTCAACTGCAAAACGTGTGCGAGCCATCATATCTCCACCGTAACGATCCGTACGAGAGTTGGTTTTCTCATACAGGAATTGGTCGATCAGATAGCCGTGTGCTCCATGGATTTCAACACCATCGAACCCAACGCGTTTCGCTTCTGAGGCTGCTTTTGCGAATTCCTGAACGATTGTAGCAATCTCAGCTTCCGAATAATCATTAACATGACCTTTGGCTCCCATATGCCAGATCTGTGGAATAATTCGACCGCCAGCTTCATGTACTTCAGATACAACATGTGCCCAACCATTCATTGCAGCTTCACCATAAAAGTGCGGCACATTGGCTTGATTGGATGCATCCGGATGATTAATTATTGTCCCTTCCGTCACTATAAGCCCCACTGCGTTCTCTGCTCTGCGGCGGTAATAGCCCGCAACATTCGAACCCGGGATACCTTCCGGAGAAAATTGACGCGTCATCGGCGCCATCACGATCCGATTGGATAACTTCAAGTGACCTAACTCTATAGGTTGGAACAATGCTTCTACGGATTGAGAATAATTCATAATAACCTCCACATATTTCGTTTTTTTTATATAAATTGACCTAGGAGATGTTAAACAGCAATCAGCCTGGTTAACAGCTAGACGTTATTTCCAAATGAATCAATACACGATTTTTCTCGAAAAGCCCCACCTCCTTCAAGCTTTCGTGGTGTATTAATCCGCCTTCAATTATTTTTGACTTCGTAGTCAAGAATTTCACAAAAAAAAGATCAAGACATGATCATGCCAAATGAAGTACGCAGAACCGTCTCGATCTGTTCACGGGATGAACCTGATTTCTCCATAACTCTCACACCAAGAATGGTGTTATTTAGATAAGATGCAAGCTCTATACTCGTATACCGGTTGGAAATTAACTGTTGTTTCTGGCCACTACTTATGATCTTCTCTAATACCAGTTGAATCTCTTCTGCCATGAGCTCAGCTTCGCGTGTGACCTGCTCGTCATCTGTTCCGAATTCGAGTGATGCATTCACAATTAGACACCCTTGGCAGCTAGTTTCATCGTCTAAAAGGGAATATCGTAAGGTATCCAGTTTATCAACGGGAGACGAATCCAGGGCTTCAATCTCTTTCAGTTTCGCTATAACCTGTTCACGGTAAATTGCCAGCGCCTTCAGAAACAACGATCGCTTGTCTTTAAAAACACAGTACAAACTTTGCTTTTTGACTCCTGTAGTACGCGTAAGGTCCTCATAAGAAGTTGCTTTGAAGCCTTGATTCCAGAACACTTCCATAGACTGGTGTAATACACGATCGACATCAAATTCTCTTGGTCTGCTCATGGGATTAATGTATCAGTTATTGACCATGCAGTCAAGAACTGATCATTTTACATCCTAATCTCTACGGTATTTTCCTGCAGGTCCATTGAATGCGGTCTAACTCTTCCGGTAAGCAACCTTGTGAAAAGCATTAATATAACGAAACAGTGCTTCACCATCATCAGGCACATGCGTACTTGTATCCAGTGGCAGCATCATTGCCTGATACGGCTCTGGCACCATTCTATATTGATGGACATAGGAGGTTAGGATGAACCCGTTGCGTTGCCAGAACTGTATGCGTTCCTGATGAGCCTCTGTTGTCCCGAACTCCGCCTCGATAATCATACCTTTGATCCGGTGCTCCCTTAACGCCCAGGCTCTGAGCTGCTCAAGCATCCAGGTCCCTATGCCCCACCCACGCATCTTCTGTTCAACCGCGAGGTAATCGATGATCAGGATGCGGTCCGCAACCTTCCCCTCCAGTCCAGTAACAGCCATCGCAACCACTTCTCCATGATGCACGCCCGTGTGTAAATAACCAATCTTCCGGTCCAGCATACTGCGCAGAATCGCTTTTGTCTTAGCGCCGCTTTGAAAAGCCTCATGATAGATTCGCTCCATCCGCGCCCACAATGCTTCATCCCACTCCTCTATAGTCGTAAACTCTAATTCCAGCATCTCATTCGCCTCCAGCTTTAATTCAGATTTATCGTGATTCAAGACATGTAAGAGATATTCCTTCCGGTTTAATGGATTATGATCGTATCTTGTACATGAAGGCACTTCACCATCGAAGGGCTGATAGCCATAAAATTGGGACGGGTTCGACCTCTTTTTTCTGCGATCGTACTTCCTTTGACGAATTCTGCGATTCTGAAGACTGTAGCATGTCTTTAATCTTAAAAGTTTATGTTTTTATCGTTCGCATACCTGGCGTACATTCGCAAAATTCATCTATCCTGCCCGTTAACGTAATGAAGGCTGCACCGGCTAACACAGGCAGCTTCATTTTCGTCGTATATTCAATTATAATTTCTACGTTAGCGCAATAAAGCATTAACTTTTAATATCTTCTTTAGCCTTTTGTCTATATCGAATTATGGAAAGAGGTAAATTAACTACTCCAAGAATAAAAGAAGAGCTAATAGATATCCATTGAGATATTGAAGGATAATTCGGTTTTCCGTCTCCTACAGGTCCTATTTTGGGTTGGTGGCTATCCCACAAAACATATAAGAGACCAATAGCAGGTAACAATATGCAAATTACACTTGCAACTATATGTAACACATACTTGTTCAATCCTACCCCTCCATTTATTGTATTCATGTCTTGAACTCTGTTTATATTATAACGTTATCTAAAACGGGAAATTACACTAACCTACTCCTTAGTTTAACAAAAAATTTTCTCCTTTAAGATATTTCCTAAAATAGTTTTCAATAACTAATGGAAAATTTGCCGCTAAGGATTGTTGTTCATTTGGATTTAGAGAATGGAATGCGAAAGTCCTAATGATTGACCAAATAAAAAATGCTTCTAAATAACTAGACATAATTCTCTTCCAGTTGATTTACTTTGCTATACGATGAAATAAAATAAATAAAAGCCATAGCCACAATTCGAAAAATCTATAGGTTGAGGAGTATCGTCATAAAATACATAGTTACTCTCATGAAGGTCAGAATGAATAACTCCCCAGTTATTTGGCAAACGTTTATAATTTTGTATCACATCTGCTATTTTATGTGCTGACTCTTCCACATGAACAAACACTTCACTTGAGATAAGCTCTAAATTTACTAACCGTTTTAATTGATTAAGTGAGCCGCCATTAAGAGAGCCAAATTTTCAGTTTCATTACTTGTTGGCTCTCTTTGAAGTACGCTTTCATGAATCCAATGATGAATAGTCACCATGATTGTATTTTCGCTAAGATCAGTTGAGATTTTTGTTACCAGATCACCTTGAAGATTTCTAACAGGTACAGGTATGACAAGATTTGTATCTTTAACCAAAGCTTCAAGCCAAATAAGCTCTGATGTGATATTCCCTTTTGATTGAATGGAAATCGTTGAGATATGGATTTTGATAAGAAACTTTTGATGATCATCGTTGGTCTGAACTTGAAATGTAACATTATCACTCTTTCCGAGATACACAAGTTTTTCCCAATAGATTGGGTATTGATGTAAAGCTTCTTTCGCCACCTTCGCATAATCTTCTTCAGAAAGCATAGTATCCACTCCAGTTAATGTGATTTTAACTTCACAATTTTACCAAGTGAACTTTATTTTATGGTGATAAAAGTTGATTATAACTAAACTTTACTGCCCTGTACCTACACAAAATTTCAAACGATGTACTTGCCATAATTTAGTTGTCAGATGAGTATTGCTACGTATCAAAAAGGTCTGGACAAATGTTAATTCCACCCATATATCCACTAAAATCGATTATAATTAACTTATATTCAAGTCGATTACCCACCCTAAGTTAAAAGGATAATCTTACGCAAAAAGACATAGTGATGCATCGCGTATGTTCTAAGGGTTATAGAGTTTTCGAATACACACTTATGTATAAGAGGGGGCGAATGATATGGCGATAATGCCTGTTATAGTAATGATCTTTGTATTTGTACCTACCATTGTACTCATGGTAAGCATGCCTTATTTAACAAGAGAGACGATTAGTTTTGGGGTCACCGTCAGCGCTGTACAATTTCACAGCGAACCTCTGCGCCAGATGCGGAAGTTATATGTTAGGATTAGTGCTACCTTGCATACCATCCTATTCATTGTTTGTATCATCTGCCTAATATACGGTGATGAACATTCCAAGCAACAAAGTTGGATCATTGTCACTTATTCACTCGCCATGGTCGTAATCTCCCTAGTCATAAACATTAGCTATCATTTCAAAATGAAAAGTTTACTACCTATGCTGCCTATTGCTCTTGAAACATCGATCATGGCAGTGGACACTGGTTTTCGGAAAAGAAACATTAGCTTGTCTAGTAAGTGGTTCCTCATCCATGTTTTCATTATTGTTGTTGGTATTGTAACTGTGTTACTCAACTACGAACTAATTCCTGACCAGATTCCGATCCATTACAACAGCAGTTGGAACGTAGACGGCTATGCAGCTAAATCTTATAGTTCTGTGTTTATGCCTACGATAATGCAAGTGTTCTTATTACTTGTGTTCATATTTGAGAATTGGAGTATTCGCAGAGTGAAGCAGCAGGTTCAACCCACTGATCCGAACCGTTCCATCAGACAAAACGTAACTTTCCGCCGTACTTGGTCAGGTTTTATGATTACAGCAAGCTTCTTAATAGTTATCCTGTTGTCCGTCGTGCAACTAAATATGATATCTCTGCTTAACATCAATTTCGCTATTCCCATTGTCCTAATCATAATAGCCTTTATTATCCTATACGCCTTAGCATTATCGTTCTGGGCTGGTCAGGGCGGAAGCCGCTTGGAGCAATCGGCAGATCGCTTCAATTTCAGACCTGTCCATGATGATGATAAATGGCTATTAGGTATGATTTATTGCAATCGGAAGGATCCAAACCTAATCGTTGAGAAAAGATTCGGAGTCGGCTGGGGATTAAATTTCGGTCACCCAGTATGCTGGCTAATTTTTCTCGGAATTATCGTACTGTTAGTTGTGGTGTAACAAGGCTTGGAGGTTAGTACTCGCCTCAATCGGAACATAAATGTATGCGGAAACCGTCGATAAGCTTGACGAGATCGTGTCTACGGCTTCATTCGCTGTGAACTTAATCCCATCACATCAAACTTTGGTGCAGTTGGACCTACTATCATTGGGTAAATGAGTTATGAATTATAAAACAAAGAAAGCAGTTGATCACTTGGGTCAGCTGCTTTCTTATTGTTATAGAAGGTTTTATACATCGTTAAGAGGCATGTAACAAACGAAGATGATACAAGTGTTTATTTATTGCAAAGATTTTTTCGTTTGTTTTCTTTTAGATAGAGAGTTATCAAGCAACGTTGTTACGATGCCAATCACAAGGGCAAGCGCACCGATCCATGGGATGTAGTTCAACAAACTGTGGTTGACAGCAATACCCCCGATACCAGCTCCGGCAGCCATTCCAACTTGTCCAATCGCGCTATGCAAACTAAGTACAATGCCTGAAGCAGCGGGAGCGAGACTTATAAGCTGAAATTGGATCGGCGTACCTGAGGACCAGGCTGCTATTGCCCAGAAAATAAGTAATATATATAGAAGAAATATGGATTGGCCTATAAACGGGAACAACAGTAATGCAGTGGCGTGGAGTATCATTCCACCAGCTAGGGTACGGAATGTACCCCATTTATCTGTACTGAGTCCTCCTATTTTGGAACCAATAGCACTAGCGATACCAAATATAAACAGGGCTACCGTTACACCTTGATCACTCATGCTAAATATATCAAGGAGATACGGTGAAATGTACGTAAATAAAATGGAATATGAGCCTAACCACACGAACGTAATCAGTAACGCTGCTGCGATACGCGGTAGCATGATGAATTTAAACTGATCACGCAAAGGAACAACTTCTTCAGCAACTACTTTGGGTATGATCAGCAGCGCTAGGAATAAGAGAATAAGTCCTATTACTCCAAGACCAATAAATATGATGTTCCAATCATAATGGGAAGCTACAACCCTGCCTATGGGTACACCGATAACTAATGCCGTACTATTTCCCATAATAACAGTAGCAATTGAACTGCCTTGCCTTCCTGGAGCAGCCAAAACCGCAGCAAGAGTAAGGAGCGTAACCTGAATAACACCGGCACTAAGTGCTGAAATAATTCTAGCTACGATAAGCATCTCATATCCTGTTATCGTTGCAATTAAAATGTTAATAACAGAGAATACAGTTAATGCATAAACTAAGAGTTTTTTTCGATCTAATTTAGATGTGAAAGCAATTAAAAAAGGAGTACCTACGCCAAATGCTATAGAGAACACTGTAATTAGCTGTCCAGCAGAAGAAACTGAAATGTTGCTAGATTCAGCAATTTTGTCTAGGATCCCGGCAATAACATATTCTGATGCGCCATTAAGAAAACTAATTACAGCTAATAAATATATTTTCCACATATTTTTCAACAATTGCACCTTCTTATTTCTGTATTTCTAGAAAAATAGATTAATTAACTATTCACTAAAATAAATATTCTACATTCACTCATCTGGGACAAAACCATTTTCTATATATGCCCCTTCTATTGAATTAGTAGCTAAAGACCTTCCCACAAAAAAACAGCAGCCGCTAATTGAATGGTTAGACTCATTTGTGTGTTCCACCTTTCAGTGTTAACTCCGTAAGAGATTTCTCCATTCAGAGTAATCCTACTTATCCGTCTATAATAAATTTTGTTTTGCAAAACTTATGTTACTTTTATTATTCAAATAAATATATACATTTCGGCGTTTTAGTTTGAATTAACATGAGATCACATTTGTTACTCAAAAGTAACGCAGTGTTTTATTTTATTTAAAAACGGCAGCGTTCCAGAGATAACTTGGAATCACTGCCGCTATTAATAACATCAAATTAGGCTTTGACTGTGTACATCAATTCTTTTTCATGAATTGTGGTACGCCCAGCCGATTGCACATCGGTATATTGATACATGTTCGTAATAATGACTGGCGTAATCATATTGTAACCCGCTTTTTCGATCTCTTCACGGTCAAATTCCATCAATAGATCGCCTACGGATACTTTAGCTCCTGCCTGTACCTTTGGTGAGAAATATTGGCCTTTCAGCTTTACAGTATCAATACCGATGTGAATCAGCATCTCTGCGCCAAGATCACTTACGAGACCAATAGCATGTCCACTCTTGGACACAGATATTACTGTGCCGTTAACCGGAGATACTGCACGTCCTTCAGCAGGTTGAATGGCAAATCCTTTACCCATCATTTCTTCTGAAAAAGCAGGATCTGGCACTAGGCTAAGTGGCTTAACTTCCCCATTCATGGGGCTGAATATTTGTTGATCCTGTAATTTAGTGTCTTCAGTTACTACAGGTGTAGTTGTGGATATTGCTGATGGTGCAGCTGCCTCTTCCTGGAAGCCCAGAAAATAAGTAATTACGCTAGCTACAACGAATGCAATTAAAGCAGCAATCAGTGCAAAGAGCAGGTTGCTAATGTCTGGACCGACATATGAGGCAGCTCCCGGAAGACCTACAGTGCTAATGAAATAGGCTTTAACAGAAAAGGTTCCCAGAAACGCCCCAGCGACTGCGCCCCCAATGAGCGCTGCAATAAATGGTTTTTTGAATTTCATGTTAATTCCGTACATGGCAGGCTCCGTAATTCCCATAAGAGCGGTCAGTCCTGTAGAATATGAAAGTGATTTGGTTTGGGTGTTTTTAGACTTGAAGCCCACACCAAATGCAGCACCACCCTGGGCCATATTAGCTGCGAACATTAACGGAACGATAAAATCGTAACCAAGTGTTGCAATCGAACCAACTGCAAGCGGCAACAGTGCATAATGCATGCCTGTAATAATCAGCACAGACATTGTGCCACCAATCAAGATACTTGCCAAAATGGATGCGTTATCAAATAACCATCGGATACCCCCAGATAAACCGTTTCCAATAATGCCACCCAGTGGACCGATCGCGATCAAGGTTAGTGGTACCATGATGAGTAACGTAACAGTTGGTACAACAATCAGTTTCAGTGAAGAATGAGTGATGCGGTCAATCGCTCTCTCCACGTAAGCAGCGATCCAGATTGCAATGACGATGGGAATAACCGATGATGCATAGGATGTGGCAATAACCGTAATGCCTGCAAACGAAGTATTACCCTCTTGAAGCAACGCTGTAATGGTTGGATGCATGAGACCAGCCGCTAGTGCAGCACCTACATAAACATTGCTCCCCATTTTCTTCGCAGCACTAATGGCCAGAATAATGGGCAGGAAGTAGAATGCGCCATCGCCAACCGCAGACAAAATGATATAGGTTGAACTTGTATTTGTCATCCAACCAAGAGCCACCAGAATGGACACGATCCCTTTGATCATACCTGCGCCAGCAATTGCTGGCAGGATTGGCGTGAACATGCCCGATATGAAATCAAATAATGCGCTGATCGGATTCCTTTGTTTCTTTCCGCCTTTTGGAGCACTCTCTGCGTTAGGCTTCATGCTCATATTGTTCACTAGTGCTTTGTACACTTCGGAAACTTCACTGCCAATAATCACCTGAAACTGTCCACCGTTTTCCGTTACACCCATAACGCCAGGTGTGTTTTTTAACGTTGTTCTGTCTGCTTGATTGTTATCGTTTAGATTGAATCTGAGTCGAGTCATACAGTGCGTAACTTGATCGATATTCTCTTCCCCACCAACCAGTTTGAGAATATCTTTGGACAATTGTTGTTTATCCATGATGTAAGGCTCCTTCGACGTATATTAAGGTAGTAAAGCTAAATTTTTGAGGATGGCAAAACAAACTCATTATGTTTTCATATGACAGCTATTGTGACATTCTCAAGCAGACTAAGGAAGCTCAACAAGCTTGAAACTAGAACTAGTTAAGGGTAGGTTGGTTTATTCGTTGCCACCTTCGTTCTCTGACCATGGACGCGTCTAGCCAGCTATAATGGAAGTGCGAAACATATGTTATAACGTCATGTTACTCAGAACAGAGAAGAAAATATATATTGTTTAAGTGTTTAGTTTCCTTTGACACGAAATGATTTTTGTAACAAAAATGTAACGTGTTGTTTTTTGAATACAGGTAATGTATACTGCCTAAGCAGGTTACCTATTATTTTTATTATGGTCTAAGGGAGTGCATATCCATGTTCACCAGTGAACAAATCTCATCCTATAATGAATTGGAGCTATCTTTATATAACTATATTTCTCAGAACATGGAAAAAGTGGCGTACATGCGGATTAGAGAGCTGGCCGATGAAACTCATGTATCTACAGCCACCATTATGCGATTTTGCAGAAAGAATCAATGTGAGGGATTTTCGGAATTCAAAGTAAAACTTAAGATGCTCGTTTCCCAAAAAGATAAACTAACGAAGCAGGAGTTAAAAAGTCCACATCATGCTGTGTATGAGTTTTTTGAACGTTCTCAATCTCCTGAATTGGAGGAAAAAATTCAAACGGCAGCAAAATTAATTGCTAAAGCCAGTAGCGTCATTTTTATTGGTATCGGGAGCTCCGGAATAATGGGTGAGTATGGAGCCCGATTTTTCTCAAATCTAGGGATATGCTCCGTGTACATAAAAGATCCTCATTATCCTGTTCATATCAAAATGCAAAAAGACAGCGTTACGATTGCATTATCTACGCGAGGTGAAAACCCGTATGTTCTACCTTATCTCCAACGGATCAAGCAGGAGCAAAATAAAATTGTGGCGATAACAAACAATCGCCAATCCACCATGGCTAAAATATCAGATGTGAATATCCCTTATTATGTAAAAGAAGAGTATTATGAATCCACTAACATCACCACTCAGGTTCCTGTTGCGTTCCTTTTAGAATGGCTGGGACGAGAGGTTTTCAAAGAAATGGTAAATACAGAATTAGAGCTATGAGAGAGAACTCGATCTTTTTATAAACACGCACCAGAAAGAGAGCCCTCTAGGCTCTCTTTTCAGTCTTAATGACTCTCTATGGGATGACTACGTTAGACGCTTTCCATTACTTTTTTTCCTCGTGTTGCTGCAATTTGCGTCATAATCATTAGGATGATGATCACAATCATTCCAATCATAGCAGGTGTGAAACTATTGGAAGCATCATGAATCCAACCCAGCAATATTGGACCCATCGCTCCAATAACATACCCGGCAGATTGCTGCATCGCTGACCAGGAAGTTGCATCGTTCACATTGGTTGTAGAATCAATCGGTAACATCAGGTTTAAAGTGAACAAGCCCCCTGCTCCAACTCCAAAGAGTACAACGGAAACCATCGGTATGAAATTCATCATCAATAAAATCAAACCAACAATCATGAACAGAGATTCACCAACCATCCATACTCTTCTTGAAGGAAAGTTTTTCAATAATACAGGAAGTATAAAGCTAATCGGGATTTGGATTACAACAAATATGGTCAGACAAAGCGTTGCATAGGATTTGCTATACCCCATTTCCTGAATCATTAACGGGAGCCACGCTGTAAAAGAATAAAACAACATAGCCATTAATCCAAATGAAAGCGTAAGCGTCCATGCGCTTCTATCTCCCCAAGGAAGTTTAATTTGCGGAAGTTCTTTTATTTCACTCACATGAGCAGATTCAGATCGCGGCTTCACCATGATCCACCAAATGATCGCTGCTACAAAGGCAATTACCGCCCACCCCCCTACCGCTTTCTGCCAAGAATTGAAGTATGCCTCTAAGGGAATGGATACCATTGAACTAACTGCAGCCCCTACAGTGATCGCAATACTATAGAGTGCAATCATGGATGGCACATGATCGGGAAAATACTTTTTAATAAAACCTGAAGTTAACGGGCCAATCGAAGCGATCCCGATACCTACGATTAATGCAGATAAAAGTAAAACGAACGTAGACTGTGTAAATAGTCGAATGGCTATTCCGATTCCAACCACAAGTAGGGAATATCCAATAATTCGTTCTATTCCCCATTTCCCACTTGCTTTGACGGCAAAAGGTGAAAATACTCCCATACATAGTACGGGTATTGAAGTTAGCAAACTGGCTAGTGCAGCACTCATCCCCAGATCTTCCCGAATCGTATCTAACAGCGGAGATATGGAATTAATAGCTGGGCGCAAATTCAATGTAGCAACAAATAATGCAATAATTAAAAATATTTTTTTTCTCATCTTCTGCTCCCATTAGCGCCTATCGCTATTCTCGAAACAAACTGCTCCCGTTGGTCTGAATGACATCTTTATACCAGTGGAAGGACTTCTTACGATAGCGTTCCAATGTTCCTGAACCATCATCATGACGATCCACATAGATGAATCCGTACCGTTTTTTCATCTCTGCAGTTGTTGCACTAACCAAGTCAATACAACCCCATGATGCATATCCCATCAATTCAACACCATCTTGAATGGCTTCAGCAACTTGAAGCAAGTGCTCCTTCAAATATTTAATGCGATAATCATCAATAACGGTTTTATTACCATTTCCGTCCGTAATCAGTTCATCTACGGCTCCTAATCCATTTTCAACGATGAATAATGGCTTCTGATAACGGTCATACATCGCATTCATGATGTACCTCAGGCCTTGGGGGTCGATCTGCCAACCCCATTCACTCGCGCCCAAGAGCGGATTTGGAACACCCCCAATCAGGTTTCCCTCTCCTTTAATTTGCTTGGCAGGATCAGCCGTTTCACAACAACTTTGATAATAGCTAAAGGAAATAAAGTCAACGGTGTTTTTCAATATTTCTTCGTCGCCAGGTTCAAAATGAATGGTAATTCCGTTATCTTTCAAATAACGTTTCATGTAGCCTGGGTAGTAACCACGCACATGGACATCCGTGAAACCTGTATTCTTATGATCAGCTTCCATCACTTTGATCATATCATTAGGGTCAGGAGTCAATGGGTAAATCGGCATAGCAATGACCATACAACCAATTTTGAAATCAGGGTTAATTTCATGCCCTATTTTAACCGCCAGAGCACTTGCAACAAACTCGTGGTGAACCGCTTGGTACAGATCCTGTTTGCTAAGCTGATCCGCATGCGTGTTAATCCCGCCGCCCACAAACGGGTGTTCCAGAATAGAATTAATCTCGTTAAATGTAAGCCAATACTTCACTTTGTCTTTATATCTGTCGAAAATGGCTCGCACATACCGTTCATAGAAACCGATCATTTTTCGATTCGCCCAGCCATCATATTCCCTAACGAGATGTAGAGGAGTCTCATAATGAGAGATCGTAACTAGAGGTTCAATTCCGTATTTCCGGCACTCGTCAAAAAGGTTGTCGTAAAATTGGAGGCCTTTTTCGTTTGGCTCAAGTTCATCCCCTTTGGGGAAGATTCTGGACCAGGCGATAGACGTGCGGAAAACTTTGAAACCCATTTCGGCAAGGAGTTTAATGTCCTCCTTGTATCGATGATAGAAGTCAATTGCGATTAACTTCATATTCTCCTCTGTTGGTTCTGTTGTTGGAGGTGTCTGAATGCCGTGCGGCATGATATCCGAAATGGATAGTCCTTTCCCGTCCTCTAGATATGCACCCTCAATTTGGTTCGCAGAGACGGAACCGCCCCACAAAAAACCATTAGGAAATTGAAATGTTTGACTCATTTAGTAAGCCCACCTTTCTTTTAAACCTTCAGCTGATCTGGATAAAAAACGAATCCCGCTTTATCGGTTTTTTTATCATGTATTTGTTTGCACAACTTATGCTACATAGATTAATTCATAAAATATATGTTATTTCGTATTTAGTTCAAGGTATCACAGATTCACATTTGTAACATAAAAGTAACACAGTGTTTCAAAGGGTTGCTGCATGCTAGCTCGAGGGTAACTTTACTTTTAATAAGCGGAATGGCTCCGGTCAAACAGGGTGCAGCCTCCTCACTTGCGAGCACCGTCACCTCGTTATTCAATTGTACGTCCTCATTCAAACATGAAAGAAACCCAAGGTCTATGAATCACCTGGGTTTCTCGACTATTAGTTGTGGTGGTTGTACTCACCCCTACACACAGCTTTTAAGTTGTTTTATTAGCTCATCGCAGGCTGAAGAGTTTCCAGCAGTTTCTTAATCTCTTCATCATAGTCCAGTTGGAATAATGGAATTACCTCATCTAATTTTTGCTGGTACAATTCCGGATCCTGGATACGAAGCGCTGCTCTTAATTCCATTTCTTCTTCTGAACCATTGTCGTTCAAAATCATGTCCAGGACATCCGCTTTGAAATATTCACTTGGAGGAAGGATCAAAGCATTCATCAGGAATTGCATAAAAAAGAGATGGTTATCTTTTTCCTGATCCGCTTTTTTCATCGCTTTCTTCGTAAATAAGTTGATATATTTCTGAGCAAAATCCACTCCTTTCAGTTCATAAGGCCCACCATGTTCTACCCCTCTCCAACGCAGGTCAGCCACGGAACTAAGCCACCAAGCCGGATCGATGGCCTGCTGCATACGCAGCAATACGTTCCGTTCAAACTGCGGATCGGGATGCAAGCGCTGTGCTTCCAAACATTTTCCTATAGTCTCAGCTTCGATCGCAGCAACGGTGATGCCTTGTCCATGAATTGGATCAAAGCTGCAAAATGCATCACCAAGGACAAGTAATCCAGATGGCCAACCTTCCATGAGTTCAAAATGCTGACGAACAGACTCGGATATACGGTATCCGCGCGGACCTTGCACAGGCTCCAACCGTTCCATCAACTCCACAATTTTATCTGAAGCAAACAAATGTTTGAGTTGTTCTTGAAACTCCTCTGGCTGAGTTGAAGGATATTCATCTCCTCCTGCGTTAAAAAGAATGAGTCCAGCGATATCATCCTCAATGCGCGTAAATATGCCTGCACGAATACCTTGCTCAGGATCTGAATCAGACATCACCCATTCGTTTGGAATAGAGGATTTAATTTTGTAATAGCGGGTGCTGTAACCAAGAGATACCTTCAACACCTCCGGTTCCGGCACAGACAATCCGATCTGTTCAAGCCATCTGATTAATTTGGAAGAACGTCCTGAGGCATCAATAACCATATCAGCTGGGAATTGTTTTTCACACTTTTCCCCGCTTCTTTCTTTTGTATAAATGCCTGTAATGGAACGCTTATCCTCAGACACCAGTAGCCCCGTAACTTCCGTATTCGTTAAGAAGCTTATATGAGAGATTTCCTGGATTCGCTTTCGTAGTACCCATTCCATCAAGGCTCTGCTGCTTGATGCAATTTTAAATGAAGAAGGATCCTCCTTATTAACTAATGTACCGTATTTATTGGTAACCACAAGCTTCTCTTCGTGTGAAGAGATGGCGCCTAATGCAATCAATTCTTCATTGTATCCTGGGAAGTAATGTTCCATAATCAGCCCACCACGTGGTTGTACACGGTGTGGATGAAAAGATTGAGGCACACCCTGTCGGTTATTTGGCTCCGAAGGGAATTCATCCCTCTCAATTACACATACTTCCTCATAATAATCAGCTAACATTCTTGCAGTAATTAATCCAGCAATCCCTGCTCCGATCACCACAGCTTTTTTCATGTCAGACACTGAAGATTCATCCTTTCTAGAAATTAGATTTTAATCTACACTTGTAGATCAATCAAAATATTACTTATAATACCAATATATAATCAAAATTTCTTTTATAGTAAGAATCAATATAGCGATGGCATATAGTTAAACTACGATATGGAAGTGGTGTAGATGAAAATCAATGAAAAAAAGCTTGATTTAAGAGTTGCCAGGACTCATAAATTGTTAATTACGGCCTTTAGAGATCTGTTATCTGAGCAAGGCAAACTATTCAGCAATATCACGATTAATGAGATATGTGATAAAGCGATGGTTCACCGTACAACGTTTTACAAACATTTTGAGGATAAATTTGCGCTGTTATCCGCTACCCTCACGTGGGTTCTTCAGGATTATTTACAAATGAGTATAGAAGATCGGCTTCGGCAGCCCTTGCAAAGCCTATCTAGATTCATGTTGGAGAATTTACTGGAGCCGATTGTTCAAAACCAGAAGAATGACAAGGGATTTACTGACTTTTTCAAAAACTATATCGGAGATATATCCAGAAGAGATTTTCTGGAATTAAAAAGAAGAGGTAAACCATTTTCACCTCCCATAGAACTCTTAGCCGAATATCATTCAGGGGTCATTAGTTTACTTGTGACGTGGTGGATATATCATCTTGAAGAAGATGTTACGGCAGAACAGATGGATGAGTATTACTATCAAATGGTTAACGAGAAAATCATGTTAGACTAGCATGAAGCTCATTCATAGATCACGTCCCATAAAGATGGCGATCAAAGCAAAAAAGCCGCTAAAATAGCGACTTCAATAGGGTTATGTTCTTGTCCCTCGGCTTAATATTAGTCCAGAAGGCTGTAGATCTGAATGCTCTCCACCTTGGCATCCTTGATATGGAACGACATCACATCCACATAATTGGATGGCTCGTAACGGAAGTCATCCTCCTCATTAGGGGCTCCATCACCAAGCAGTTTCCCCTCAGGGTAGGCGTTTTTGAGTGTATCCAGGCTATCTCCTGCTTTAATGTTTCGCACTGTCGCGTACTTGGGATCTGTGATTTCGATATGAAAGATGGAGTCTTGTTTTCCCTCTGGTATACTGATTGTTTTAATCTCCAGACCAGGATACGTATAGACCTTTTCTGTAAAACCGATTAAAGTATCCATGTTTGTTCCATCGTCGGCACTGTACGTATGAGATTTCAGGTTATCCGGTTTGCCCAGCATCTGTTCCATCTGATCTTCATTCGCTGTATCCGAAATCGCAATGGTGTGCTCATTATAGACAAAAGCAAGCTCCTTTAGCACCACATTACCTTCCTTCTCCATCGAACCTTCCTTAATAGCTTCAGTACCCTTTTCTTCAGAACTTTCGGAAGCAGGAGCATTTGTTGCTCCTTCGCCTTTGCTCTGTTCGTTCGCTGTGTTCTGTCCGGTTGCTGGGGGCGTAGCATCATTGGACTGACAGCCCGCTAATGCCACCGTTAGTAGAGCACCTAGTACGATAACACCTGTTGCTTTGTTTATCAATTTCATCATGATCCCTCCATAAATGTGTGATTTGTTCTTATGAAGTGATTATAAATAAATCATTTGTTAGTCTCATAACAGAAATGTACCAATCTTGTAACGTTAATTATTTACCCGCGTGTTTCCGCACGGGGCAACACAATCGTAACGGTTGTTCCTTCCCCGATTTGACTTTCCATGTCAATATAACCATTAAACCGCTCGACAATCTCCTTGCAAATAGAAAGCCCAAGACCTGAACCGTTCGCTGTGCTTGCATTTTTCGCCCGGTAAAAACGTTCCTGCACTCGCTCCAGCTCATCGCCCGCGATACCAATACCTTGATCACGTATCCGTATAACTACCTCGCTTGGCGTATGTTCCAACTTCAATTGGATTAGCGATGGACCGCCTGAATATTTGATGGCATTGTCCACAAGGTTCGCAATCGCATGAGACATCAGCATTGGATTTACGTTGGCGTAAACTCTTGTCTTACCCTCATCATCCGGTTCTTCCTCCGCCTGACTAACTCTGATCTCTATCCCTTTATCCTTGGCCTTGGCACCCATATTCGTTGCGACTTGCTGAATCAGTTCGTTCATTTCTGTCTTCTCGACTTCCAAATCGTTAGAACCAGCCTTGTCGAATCGGGATAACAACAACAGTTCATTGATCAAGCGCGTCAGCCGATCCGATTCCTGCAGCAGATGAGCATAGATTTTTTGCAACTCCTTGTCCTCGTTCTCCCCTTCAACCAAGTACTGAGAGAAACCACGAATGGCTGCCAAGGGTGTTTTTAACTCGTGAGATACGTTGGAGACAAATTGTTTCTGGTACTGAATGTAATCATGAAGCTGCCGCCCCATGGAATCCAGCCCATCTGCCAGCATGCCCAGCTCATCCTTCCGATTGAGATGAACTCTCCGAAACTCCTGTCTAGAGAAACTTTGCGTAGCGCTAAGCAACAGTTTAATCGGCTTGGTAGTGTTGCGGGCAATCCACAGACTGGATAACGTAATCAGTACAATAAATCCGCCTGCACCCGCAAACAGGATATAACGGATTTGATCCATAATTGCATAAAAGTAGGAAATGTCCTCCACGAACTCATACACATAAGCGTTCTCGTAGAATTGATCCTGAATGGGCGTCGCAAAATAAAGCAGATGATCTTCCGTTACGGTGTAGGCATAACTGCCGCTCAGGGCTTTCTCAATATTTTTTTCAAAAATAAGAGGTTTGCCATCATTAATGATGATGCCATCCACAGCTAAGCCTAGCAACTGCTTGGAGCTGTCATAGATACGTACTTCCTTGCCCGAAGCTTTCAGCTTCTCTAGAGCAAGTCTGACAATTTCCTTGGTCTGGGGCTCTCCTGAAGATGAGCTATGCTGTGATAACACCTCACGGAAGGACAACTCGGACAGATCCGCTTTCTCCATCATCTGTTTCTCAATGGTAATGAAGCTGTAATAATCGATGGCTTTATTCACCGCAAAAATGATGATGCCAAAGGACAGCACGGAGAAAAATAAATAATTCAGCAGTAACCGGGTTGCATACTTCAGGCCTCGCCACCTCCAAGTTGATAGCCAAATCCATAGATCGTTCGGACATACTTCGGTTCGTCCGCGTTATCCTCCAGCTTCTTCCGTAATCGCATGATGGTCATATCCACACTGCGACTGTCTCCCATAAAGTCATATCCCCATCCGATCTGCAGTAGCTCATCCCGAGTAAAGATTTTGTCTGGCCTTTTGAGTAACGTTTCCAGAATTTTAAACTCTTTGGCCGTTAAAGACACGGGTACACCGTTTTTCAGCACCCTGCGGCTTTCCAGATCAAATGTCAGCTCTTCATGAATGATGCGTGTAGATTTCACTTCTGTTCCTTCACTTGATTCCTCCTTGCTCTCGTTTCTTCTCAGAATGACCTTGATCCGAGCGAGCAATTCACGATTGTCAAAGGGTTTGGTCATGTAATCTTCCGCCCCTAGCTCTAGACCCAACACCTTGTCGATTACCTCGTTTTTGGCAGAGAGCATGATCACAGGAACGGCACGTTTCCCGGTGATTTCCTTGCATAGGTCATATCCGGAGCAGTCAGGCAACATCAAATCAAGCACCACTATATCGGGTTGAAAAGAGTCGAGCAGCTGCAAGCCCGTTTTGCCGTCCTCTGCGGTCTGCACATCGTAGTTTTCTCGCCTTAGCACCAGCTCAATTAAATCTCGAATTGCGATTTCATCATCAATGACTAGGATTTTCTTCAACTGTACACCCCTATCTAGCCTTGTTTTCACCAGCTTCAATCAACTATTAACCCATCTTAGCACAGACACTTTAGATTCCTCCACCAACTGGAAGGTGAGGTATATTCCACTCAGCCCAACATAACTTGTAATAAACTCGAAGAAAGGAGAAAAATCCATGGATCTGCTCTGGGTACTCATTGTTGGTGGACTTATTGGCTGGTTAAGCGGCAACTTGATTGGGCGGGACGTACCGGGTGGTGTACTTGGGAACATTATTGCGGGTTTTGCGGAGCCTTTCGAAGACGTTAACAAAGAGAGGCGGAAACCGATCCCGTCGTTCATTAGTACAGGATGAACATAAAAAGACCGAAAGCATTCATCGATGGAAGATGAACACTTACGGTCCGTTTTTAAAATGTAATGACAATCTTACCTACAGCGTGGTGAGTTTCACTCAAAGCATGTGCATCATAAATCCCCTGTCTACTAAACGGGAATGTGGCCCCTACAATCGACTTTATCTTTTTCTCTTCCATCAGATCTGCCATTCTCTGCAATTGATCACCATCTGGCTGTAGCCAAATCCCCTTTGCTAATACATTGTGAGACTTAGCAGTATCATGATTGGGTTCACCAACAATGGTAATCAGTCTTCCGGTATTTGGCTTAAGCACCTTATAGCTATTTTCAGCTACTTCTCCACCCATCGTGTCAAACACTAAATCTATATCTTTTAGAATCTCTTCAAAGTTTTCCTTTTTGTAATCAATGACCTGATCAGCACCTAAAGAATAAAGAAGTTCATGATTTTTTTCACTTGCTGTTGTAATAACATGAGCGCCGGCATTTTTTGCTAATTGAATGGCATACATACCTACACCACCAGCTCCAGCGTGAATAAGTACGGTTTCACCTTCTTTTAGATCGCCATGAGTAAACAGTACCTGCCATGCTGTTAAACCAGCCAAAGGTACAGCCGCAGCCTCCTCATATGAGATTGAATCAGGTAGTTTTGCCAGAAGGTGCTCATCAACTGCTGTATATTCAGCATACGAACCGAAACGTGTTGTATCAGGACGACTGAATACTCGATCCCCAACTCTCCATTTGGTAACGTTTGAACCAATTTCAGTTATGACCCCGGCTACATCCCACCCTAAGATAATAGGGAATTCCCAATCATACATTTCTTTTAAGTAACCCTCTCTTAATTTCCAATCGATTGGATTAATGGATGTAGCCTCTAATTTTACAACCACTTGATTGGCTTCTGCCCTCGGTTTATTTACTTCCTGCTCAACTAACTCTTCTTTACTTCCATATTGATTAATCACAACTGCTTTCATTTCTGTATCACTCCTCTAAGCTAATAGCCTTTTACGTGCTATTTCCGATTATTTATTTGTATCTAGTCACTGAGCGTTCATGCATATGATCCTTACTCATTTTTAAACAACCATGATAAAATTATGCAAAAATATTTAATTATTTAATGTTTGCCAATAAGGAATTGAAATCGTCTACCAAAATTGAACAAAAGTAGCCGGTCCTCTTGACCGACTACCTCTTTAGTCCACCACTTGATTTTGGATTTTACCTTCTTTCTTTCCATACAAGATGTAATATAGAAAAAATGTAGCTAAAACAATTAATCCGAGTATTACATACAAACCACTATATCCTGTAGCTGGAATTATCAAACCGATAATAGATGGGCCAAATCCGTTCCCGAGATCATAAAATATAAAGAACGTCGCAGTTGCTAAGCCAACTCGGTGAGGTTCAGCCAAATTAATGGCTATGGCTTGAGTTACGGAAGAAATATTACCAAATCCCAATGCAACTAATGCTCCTACCAATAACAATGTAAAGCTACTGTTAACTGAGCTTAAAAGAAGCAACCCTACTCCATATATAATAAGAGCCGGATATATAATAATGTTAGCTCCTCTTTTGTCCATTATTCGTCCAGTAAAAGGTCGTGATATTAAGACAAAAAAAGTATAAACCATAAAGAAGAAACTTGCTGTGTCTATCAACCCTAACTCCAAAGCATAAATATTTAAATATGAAACTATACCGGAAAAACAAAAAGTCATAAAAAAAATAATAATTGCGATCGGCATTGCTTTTGGCTCAATAAAGTCAGAGATTTTTATTCCCTTTTTATTGTTGTTCTCCATCTTGTATGTTGCGGGAAACTTCAGAAAAAATGCGATTGCTAAGCTAAAAACTCCAAGCAATAGACTTAAAGAAAAAATCATATCAAAGTTTGAATTTCGACTCAAAACTAAACCAATAAATGGACCGATTCCTGTGGCCAGGGCCGTACTAATGGCAAAATAACTTATCCCTTCACCTTTTCGTGATACAGGAAGGCTAAATACAACAACCGTGCTCACAATTGTAGAGATAACACCCACTGTGATCCCGTTTAAAAGCCGATTTAATATGAGAAAGTTAACATTGAGATGAACGAAATAAAGTAATGTTGTTAAAATTAATAAAAATAAGCTGATCATCAAGATTTTTTTGGAAGGTATAAGACGTCCTGTAAACAAACGCCCTAATAAAGAACCGATGATAAAAATACCTGCGACGATACCAGCTTGGCCGGTTGATGCATCAAATTCATTAATTGCATAAAGAGTGATGGTCGCGTTTAATAAAAAGAAAATTAATGTCATAATGAAATTGATAGATGAAAGAATAATAAAGTTTTTCGTCCACAGTTTAGGATTCGTTTGATTCATTGCATATCCTCCCGCAGGGCAAATTAAAAAGTGTACGATTCGCCGTCTTCGGGAACGAATAAGCTAGATGTGAATCCCTTTTCTTCTCCAAAGTTTTTTAGTTCTTTTCTAGATAATGTCCAATGATTAACTGCTTCCATATGGACAGAGATAATTTTGGCGTTGGGAGCCGCCTTATACACCTCGTAAACATCTTCTTTGCCCATTATAAGTGAGCCCCAATCATGCAAACTATTATTTCCAGCGTTCAACACGATAATCTCAGGAGTATGGGAAATGATTTCTTTTCGAACACCTTCATACCATACTGTATCTCCGGCAAGGTACAACGTCTTCTCATTGGCATGTTTGAAGACAACACCACATACCTGTCCCATCATTTTTAATAAATCTTTCCCTCTGCCGTGCTCGCCTTTTGTTTTAATTAACTGAATACCTTCAAAAACGGTATCCTCAGTAAGTACTTCTACTTGTTGAAAACTGTCACTTTCAATTTGTTTAGCATCTTCTTCGTTTTGTACAAAAACTTTGGTGCCTTTTGGAAGCACTGCTTTTGCTATATCATCGTAGTGATCTAGATGCAAATGAGTCAGAATAACAGCATCGACATCTTTAACGATATCGTAAACGGACATGGGCAAGTCAATTATAGGATTTCTCAGATCCTCTCTGATCCCCGCCGAGAATGGATCATATAAACCCTTGTCCGCGAGTAATGGATCGATTAGGAACTTTTTACCTGCATAATGAACAATGATTGTTGCATTTCGAACCAGTTGAATGTGCATATTTATATATAATTCTCCTTCTGTTTTTTAATTTTGTTTGTTGACAATGATAAGTTTATACTAGATGCAAACTTCAAATACACAGATTAAATAAAGTGTATTGGTCTTTTTACTTTATTTTTTAAAGGAGATGTGTTTGATTTGGATCAAACAGATAAACGAATTATTGAAGAGCTTAGCCAAAATAGTCGAATTACGATGAAAGAATTAGGGGAAAGAGTTCACCTAACTGGACCTGCAGCAGCGGCCCGGGTAGAAAAACTTGAGAATACTGGAGTTATAGAGGGATACAGCATTAAAGTTAATCAAGCAAAATTAGGATGTTTTACGTATGCATTTCTAAATATCTATATTAAAGATACACACCATCAACCTTTTCTCTCATTCATTCGTGCTAAAGAGAATCACATCCTAAATAATTACAAAATAAGCGGTGATGGATGCTATCTGCTTGAATGCAGGTTTCCAAGTAACGAAGCCTTAAACCAATTTTTATTAGAGTTAAACCATTATGCTAACTACAAATTATCTATTGTAATCGATAAAACCTTGTAAACAAAAACGTAAAAGGTCCATTTTTAAAAAAGAGTATATAAGAAGGTTTTTAAAAATCCTGCTCTTTAGTTGAATGAAGGCAGCCGATCATTTTGATCGGCTGCCTCCTTTGATTTAATTGAGTTATCGTTTCCCGATAGTTAGTTATTGTTATAATTTTACATAAAAAAACTATTGAAATGGACTTAGTTTTCGCTTATATTTGACTTATCAACAATTGACTAGTCAAACATTGATGGCTCAACTAAATATAAAGGGAGAGTAACTATTATGAAACCATACCAACAAACAAACGATTTTAACGAAATTATTTATGGACGTCGCTCCATTAAGACATACGATTCATCCGTAAAAATCAGCAGGGAAGAAATGACTCAAATCATCAATGAAGCTAGCACTGCCCCTTCCTCCATCAACATGCAGCCTTGGCGCTTCCTTGTGGTGGATACTCCAGAGGGAAAAGAAAAACTCGTCCCACTGTCCCGCTTTAACAAAGAAAAAGTCGCTCAAGCTTCTGCTGTCATTGCTGTGTTTGCAGACAAAAACAATTTCGATTATGCAGAAAACATCTATGGAAAAGCTGTTGAGCATGGCTTAATGCCACTAGATGTTAAGGACTTTCAGTTGAAGGCATTCAAACCGATCTATAACAACATGTCCGATGCTGAAATGAACGATGTCATTATGCTTGATGCCGGTCTGGTTTCCATGCAATTGATGCTGGTTGCCCGTGCACATGGGTATGACACCAATCCTGTCGGTGGTTATGAAAAAGATCAAATTGCTGAAGTGTTTGGCTTGGATAAAGAACGCTATGTACCAGTCATGCTACTGACAATTGGAAAAGCTGCAAGCGAGGGATACACCTCCTACCGTATGCCAGCCGAAGAGACCACGTTTTGGGCATGATTCAAAGCGATAGTGCGAGTAGTCTCCACATTGTGATATAGTTGCCTTTAGTTGTTGAATGTCTTGGAAGGAATCTGCCCTTGTTACATGAAGCTTTTCAAGACATTCTGCACCATTCAAGGAGGGGCAAACATGAATTGTTCGCTGGAACAAGAAACCTTATTAATATTACTTAAAAATATAAGCAATCAGCTGAAACCTAAATTTGAACGTTGTACGGGGATCAGCTCCTCACGATACGTTCTGCTGTATCATCTCTATCTTCATGAAGAAGTTACACAAAGCCATTTGCAGAAGGCCATTCATATTGACAGTGCTGCTGTTACACGCCATTTGAAGCAACTGGAAGCAGACGGTTTGGTGTCACGAAGAAGAAACCCCGACGATCATCGGGAAACCTTCGTCCGGTTAACAGAACAAGGGCTAACACATATCGCCAATTTCAAACAGGATCGAAACCAGTTTCTTCATCAGATGATACTGGATTTCAGTGAAGAAGAAGTTGCAATGATGACCGACATGCTTACACGCATGCAATATAATCTGAAGGATCTGTAAATTTACGATGACAGTCAGCCTTCTTCAGATTACTTTTCATAAATGAATAAAACTAGTTAGATGAGATGATACAATATCTCAGATTAACAAGAGATTATAGACCATATATTATTCAGGCAAGATCAAAACAAACCGCTTAGTGTTTCATTACATGGCGGTTTGTTTTAATTTATCAACAGCTAGCTTTTCGAAATATTACAAGTTGGACTAGCACATACTAAGGAAACAGTTGGCTGAAGCTTACATAATGGAGGTCTCATCATGGTATTTACAATCACAATTATCATCGTTGCACTGTTTGCAATATGGGGAGCCGTCGCTCCTGATCAGCTAGCGGATGTGGCTAATGTTGCCTACAACTTCTCTATTCAGAATTTTGGCTGGTTTTATTTGCTAGCGACACTGTTCTTCCTGATCTTTGCTTTCTATCTGGCGTTCAGCCGATTTGGCGGTATTAGGCTTGGGGATGACGATGATGAGCCGGAGTATTCTACGGTTTCCTGGCTGTCCATGCTGTTTAGCGCAGGTATGGGCATTGGGCTGGTTTTCTGGGGAGTTGCTGAACCGCTGTCCCACTATTTATCTGCACCTGAGGGGGCGGTACCCGAAACAACGCAAGCAGCCATACTTTCAATGCGTTATTCCTTTTTCCACTGGGGGCTGCATCCTTGGGCTATCTATACCGTCATTGGCTTAGCACTTGCTTACTTCCAGTTCCGGAAAGGATACAAAGGGCTGATCAGTTCCACCTTTATTCCTCTGATCGGTGAGCGTCTTGCTGCTGGCTGGCTTGGTAAGGTTATTGATATTCTGGCGGTCATATCCACCATCTTTGGTGTTGCGACCTCGCTTGGATTGGGTGCTCTTCAGATCGGCGGGGGTCTGAATCACTTATTCGGTATTCCTAACTCGACTCTGTCTCAGGTTGTCATTATCATCGTTGTAACCGTACTGTTTTTAATCTCGGCAACCTCCGGTCTGGATAAAGGTATTAAGATTCTGAGCAACGTCAACCTCGTTATAGCTTTGTTATTGATGTTGTTTGTATTGGTGACTGGACCGACTTCTTTTATATTTGACACATTCACAACAACCTTGGGCAGTTACATGCAGAATATTATTAACATGAGTTTGAGACTGACGCCGTTCTCAAGAGAAACCTGGATTGGAGCATGGACGTTATTTTACTGGGCATGGTGGATCTCGTGGGCTCCTTTTGTCGGCACTTTTATCGCAAGGGTATCCAGAGGAAGAACCATAAAGGAATTTGTAATTTACGTCATGGTTATTCCAAGTCTTTTCGGATTTATCTGGTTCTCCGTCTTTGGCGGAACAGGACTTCACATGGAATTGTTCAATGCCGCTCATCTGGCGGAGGCTGTCAAGGAAGATACGACAACCGCTTTATTCCTAATGCTGGAGCAGCTGCCTTTGGGCACGATCGTGGCATTCATCGCCACAATGCTGATCATGATCTTCTTTATTACGTCGGCTGATTCAGCTACCTTTGTACTGGGCATGCTCACTTCAGATGGCAAACTGGACCCAAGTACAAGAGTGAAATTAACCTGGGGAATTATGCAGTCCTCCATCGCGGTAGTACTGCTAATCAGCGGGGGGTTAACTGGCCTCCAGACGGCATCCATTGTAACCGCATTGCCGTTCGCTATTGTCCTTATCGGTATGTGTTTCTCCCTGCTCAAGGCTCTAAAGGCTGAGGACAAAGAGCGCCGTCAGAAGGAAAAACGGCAGCGCCAAAAGCTGAAACGACTGCTGGAGGAACAAGAAATCTCGCTGAATGAAATTTCCGGCAGGTAATGTGTACTTGATCTTAAAATTAACAAAAGCCCGCGTTCTTGCGGGCTTTTTATTATTTCATGGTATTGATTTTTTGATTACTTGTTGCTCTTATACCAACTATAAAGAGTAACACCGAAGCCCCAAGAAGAATGAAAAGTGGCAGGTTCCAACTATTTGTTGCATCGTGCAGATATCCTATAAGGGCTGGACCGATTGCGGCAAGAAGATATCCGATCGATTGGGCCATGCCAGATAGTTCCGCTGCTTGATGTGCATTTTCAGTACGCAACCCGAAAAACATCATGGCCAAACTAAAGGCGAAACCTCCACCAATTCCGAGTATGACGATCCACAACAGAATGACATTAGAACTATTCACCTCAACAAAAAAACTATATAGCTAGTATATTGTTTATCTAGATTCTTTTCCATTCCCGTTCAATAGAAGTGATGATATTTTCTTGATAAAATTGTATTAAAAGGATAAAATGACGAGCATCAATGGTTTTATTTGAAGAATGGTATAGCTTATGAAAGGTGGTTTAGCAATGAAAATTCTCATCGTTGGCTATTTTAGCGAGACCTCAAAATCAAATATTGCAAGGTGTTTTCCGCAAGACTGGAACGTTGTAATTGTTCCGCCCGGAAAAGAAATGCTGCATCATATTGAAGATTGCCAAGTAATCATTCCTGAACATATTAAAGTGGATCACAGTCTGCTTTCTAACGCAAAAAAATTAAAATTGGTACAGACAGGTGCAGGATTTGATAATGTGGATGTCCCTGCCTGTACACAGCGCGGCATTTGGGTGGCCAATGCTGGAGGAGTGAATGCACAGGCAGTGGCCGAGCACGTCATGGCACTGATATTGTCTTATTATAAAAACATACCGTTTCTTGATACTTTCATGAAAAACAAGATGGATGAAAATCAATTGGACTATACAGGGAGTGAATTAAAGGGCAAAACGATTGGGATTATCGGTTTGGGTGCTATTGGAAAAAAAGCAGCTGCGTTTTCCAGGGTTTTTGACATGAATGTGCTGGCGTATGCGAGAAATGCCATTGTACAATCTGATGGTTTTGTGAAAATGACGGATTTCGATACTCTTGTAAGTACATCGGACATAGTCAGTGTACATGTACCCTTGAATGAGCAAACCAAACAACTGATCAACAAAGCGGCATTCAAAAAAATGAAAAACACCACTCTTTTTATCAATACAGCACGCGGCGGCATTGTCAACGAAAGAGACTTGATTGATGCATTAAAAAACGGGGATATTTCAGGCGCATGCCTGGATGTGTTTGAATCTGAACCGCTTCCGATTGACAGTGAGCTCCGGAGTCTGGGTAATGTGATACTTACTCCCCATACAGCGGGAATGCCTGATGGTCGGAAATTTCATAAAACAAGATATGATTTCTTTATAAAGAATATAAAACGTGTAGAAAATGGTGAAGAGCCTGAAAGCAAGCTCAATCAATTATGATGTTTTGGTGTAGGGGTACCTTTCCCCTGCCCGTTTTGCACAGCAATTTACCGCAAGATCCGTAGCGTAAGTGTCCACTTTCTTGACAGAGGTACATCATACAGATTGATTCGAACTGTCCCACTATTTATGATTTTGCTTAAGTTGGTATTCAAGTTCATGAAGTTTGATCTATTATTGCCAACGGTTAAATCGGTACCAAGTGTTAATATCTTTCCCTGCGTTAAGCGTTCCCTCACCTCTCGTAATGTTGAGCTGTTAATACTCGTTATCTGGTGTTTTGTAGTAAGCAACTAATTGTGACTGCTTGGATTGCCGTTTTTCCTGGTTGGTCATTTCCAGTTCCGTGTACATTAGATTGGACTTTGCGTCAAGGTAAATGGTGGTCAAGCGTTCACGGACTTAGGTCTGCATTTTTTCAATGCCTAATGATACAGAAAAAAACCTCAGCCGGGTTAACCGAGATGAGGTTCTTTTAACTTTCTAGCAGGTCTCTCACGTATGCTTTATTTAATAACTTCAACCTTTTTATCCCCTGCTGACTTCGCTACTTCTAACGTTGTTGTACCCTGAATAGCGACTATCACGCCAGTAGCCAGCATAGAAACGATTAAAGCTGCACTGAGTGCTGTGGACATTTTCTTCTTGACCATAATCATACCTCCTATATTTATTAAGTAATAAGTGGCTCAAGACGATGACGAGCCGTGGGTGACTAATCAATTACAATATTTCACTTTTTTATTGAGTAATTCACCTAATGATTGTAGTATAACGTACTGACAATGATTGTAAAACAATTTTTTCCATTTGGAGTCTCATCCCATCGTTCCCACCTTACAGCAGTTCAAAATGAAGTTGAGTCTCAGGTAACTTCGTATTTCCTTTCCACTGATTTGCACCGTATCCCAATTCCAGAACCGCAGCAATGCGCTCGTTACTTAGTACACCAAACATTTCAGTACGGCTCGGGTCGTACATCCAGTCATGCAAGGTACAGCGCACACCCAGACTTTGCTCATGAGCCAGCAAGCGGAAATTCTGAATTAGGCAGCAGACAGCTGCAAAGTCCTCTTCCCGCTTATATTGATCCGCCTCTTCCTTCACCAAGACCAGAAGATACGCAGGAGCCTGATTCTGTAATCCCTGCATGATGTCCCCATACGGGTTATCAGCAAAGATGAATCGCCACGGCTCTCGGAGGCCATCATTTGGCGCCCATACGGCATGATTGAGCAACTCAAGGATTAGATCCTGCGATACCGGTTGATCCAAAAACTCACTCGGACCGTCCATGTCTCCTTCCAAATCTGACAATTTCATTTTTACATCCTCCTCTTCTATGTAGACTGTCCTCGCAATACGGTCCACTTCTGCTCGGCTGGTGTTCTTTTCCGACTTCTTGGTGCTTTATCGTAATATCCTATATGAAGAATACCAACAAATCTTTCATCCTCACATAAGCCAATTCCATTGAAGAACCCTTCATGCTGAATCATGGACTCTGTATCCCACAACATTCCTAACCCTCGTTCCCAGCCCAACAGTTGGAAGCTCTGCATCACCCCGCAGGCAGCCGCATAATTACGGTCATTGGTCAGACGATTCGGTCCTACAGTCGACATAACAATGACGTGCGCAGGAATATCGGTAAATCTCTTTTTAAAAACATCCAGAAGTTTCCCTGGAATCAGCTTGCCGAGCTTGCTTTGTGACATCTGTTCCAGCATGCAGTCCACCAACCGTTTGCGTGCTTCTGGAGTTCCGGCATAAACTACACGCCATGAGCCAGACTCAACAAATGGTTGAAGCCTTGTAGCCTTACGCAGTAATTCTACAATTAACTCCTGGTCCACCGGCGTAGAGTTACATTTACGAATACTCCTGCGCTCCCTGATCAATTCCGCCAGACTCATATGCTTCACTCTCCTTTGTTCTATCTGGATTCAATATTTATACTGCTGTCTTGAAGAAATTGATGGATTACTTTTAGCTCCGTTTCCGAATATTTGTCGAGAGTACGATAGAAGCGCTCAGCCTCATGTATATGAAGACGTTCATGCAGTTCAAAGATTTTTTTGCCTTGCGATGATAACCGAAAATAGCTCTCCTTTTTGTTGTCGTTCATTTTCGTACGTTTGACGAATCCTTCCTCTAACAGTTTGTTTCCAATTTTGGTGATACTTGCTTTGGACAAATTCATCGCCTCAGCAATACCCGTGTTGTTAATGGGCTCATTTTTGCCTATGCAATCTATCATATGAACCGCGGTCAAATGCTGAGGGATTTTCTCGATGCTTTCTCGCTGGGCGATACTTAGGAAATGCTCGATTTCTGTATCCTTGTGGTTCTCATACACATGTAAAAAACGGATAAATTGGTCATAAAGCAACTGTTTTGTTCTATCTTTTGAGATCATTCTTTGATCGCTCCTTATTTACTTGTAAACAAAAATATTCTTTAAAAAATAGAGTTATTCTAAATAAATTCTTATATTTAGTTTACTGGTTAACAATATATCATGAATGATAATGCTTATCAACTATATTCTCTGACATTACAACATTACTCTATAATCCAGGACAGAGACCTGCCTTGAACGGATTATCTTTTAATCTGCTCGTTAGTTAAACAAAAGCAGCCGATCACGCTGATCGGCTGCTTTCTTGCTTTCTTAAACTTGGGTTATTGGACTCAGTATCGTTCTCTCTACTTAAATTATATCGTTATTTATTATTTTTTTATAGACTGTTTTTTTTGAAATTCCTACACTATACTGCTAAATACAAAACTAAAAAAAGAGGTGGATCCGTATGGATGACAAAAAAGTGATCATAGACCAAGGTCCTTTTTTTCATGGTACAAAAGCAGGACTGCAAATTGGTGATTTATTAGAACCACAATTTTTATCAAATTACCAAGAAAAAAATTCTAACCATATATACTTTACTGCAACATTAAATGCTGCCAAATGGGGTGCTGAATTGGCACGATCTAATGCAAAAGAAAGAATCTACATTGTAGAACCATTAGGAGATTTTGAAAGTGATCCTAACGTAACTGATAAAAAGTTTCCTGGAAATCCAACACGTTCATATCGATCTAAATCGCCACTTAAAATAATAGCTGAATTAGCTTCATGGGAAAGACACTCTGAAGAAGAGATTAATCACATGATTACATCTTTGAGAAAACTAAGTGAAGAAGGAAAAAATATAATATATGATTGATCCCTCTCGTTTCGTTAAAAAAAAGCCGCTATAATAGCGACTTGAATTGAACAATGTCCCTTCCCACGACACTTCTTTATTTCTTTATTGGAATATCTATGAGATACGCCATCATGGAATAAACTTTATTATTTTACTAATATCCATTTTTGTCGATCAAGTGATGGATTCAGTTCACTTAGGAAAAGTTCGGTCCCATCTTCCGATACTTCTAATGCTTTTTGATGATGAGATGAAGTAATATGAACTGATCCGTCTTTGTTCTCGTGAAGGAGCCAACGCTGGTTGTTGTACCCTAAGTAATGATATAGCTGAAGTTTGTTTTGCCCTATATCCAGATCAAGCGTCTGCCCGGTCGTAGTACGAATTGAATACGAACCTGCTTCGTCGCCTGTCGGAACAAATACCCACTTCTGGACGGAAGCTGCACTTGCATCCTGCAAGGTAACCGGCTCCCCGTTGACAAGGTTAACTGTATAAATGGATTTCTGCGTTGCGGCATTTACAAGGCTGGACTTGGTGAGGTTTGCAGCTTCACCATTGCTGACATTGACGTTCTGATAAGATGCGGAGCCGCCAAATACATTCAGTCCAAAGTGGCCTTCTGCAAAAGTACCATCCATGATATCTATCACTTTTTGACTGTTTACGTGAACTACAATATGCGGACCATTCGCTTCTATTTTCACCTTATACGTTTGACCTGGCTGAATGAAAGTTGGTACTTTTGCAAGAACCTGACGTTCTTCAAATCCTCCATTGATTTTATAGAACAAACGAATGGCCTTCATGTTAGGGTCTAGATTCAGATAATAACCACTGCGACCATCTTCGCTAGCCCTGAACAAAATAGAACCTGCCCCTCCTGTTTCACCGAGCTTCATGTCTGCTTCATACGTAAAGTTCCCAGCCTTCTCTTTGGCAATATAATTCGCATCGCTAAAATATTTACCACGAATCCCATGTTCACTAACTAACCATGAAGCAGCAGACAGATCTTTAGTCCATCCACTCAGGTTTGTCCGGAACTCGCCACCTGAGACTTTAATGAGCACACTACTGGAAGTTTTACCATTCGGAGTAGATACAGTGACTGTGGACTCCCCTTCTTTTTTTGCCTTAATAACTGCATGTGAATTGTCTACCAAGTCTATGGCTATTACGTCGTTATTACTGGAATTCCACTTCAGCGGTTGAACGCCTAGACCTGGGCCATACTCGACCATCGCTTGCAGTGTATCCGACTCGCCTACCCCCAGTTCCCGAACCCTTGTATCCATCTTTATTTGAGCTTTTGAAGGAATGTCCTCATTCCAGACAGATTGAAGTTGATGCACTTTCAAGGAAACAACGTTCACAATCCCACCTTTCACGTAAAAACTCATCGCTCTACTAGCAGGATCCGGAAATATTACATCTGAAAAGACGACTTTGCCGTCGTTACCAAAGGCTTCAACAGAAGACTCATCCACAAGAATACGCATCTTGATCCGGTTATTCTCCATTTGCGCAGGCGCTTCATGTTTCTTACTGAAAAGATTAGAAAAATCCGTTTCACCGGATGCAGTTCGGTCCACAAACATACGACTATCGCTTGCCTTATAACCCACGACCGTCTTCTGATTTGCACCCTCACGAATGTTAAAGCCAAACTCGGTCACTGTGCTGGTTTCAGGGATTTCAATTTCAGCTTCAATTTCGTAAGCACCTGAAATAATACCTTTTAGCAGATTCCCGGAAGAAGGACTCACCGACTTGTTAGAAGCAGAGTACAAAGGTTTACGCAGTGATTCCAATTCTTTGATTGGACTTTGCGCCATCCGAATTCCATCTTTGGTCGTTACCAATGATACTTCTCTCGGAATGGTTAGTTCACCTTTCCAATTGGACGTTGGGAAAGCGAACGGATAGTCCCAATTCGTCATCCACGCCATCATCACTGTGCGATTATCAGGCATATTAGCAAAAGACATCGAAGCGTAAAATTCTTTACCAAAATCTGTTCTTAGCACCTTACCCGCGGGATTATCGTTCACGAATTTACCATCAGCTGTTAAATGACCGATAAAATACTCGGCATCTGATCCGCCTGTTTTGGGATTCGCTCCTGTACTGATCATCATAACCCACTTCTTCTGTGACGTTCCGTCTACCGGAAGTTGGAACAAATCAGGGCATTCCCATACGCCTCCGCGTACGTAATCCCCATATCCCCAATTATCTGTCAATGTCCAGTCAAGTAAATTCGCTGACGTATAGAAACGAATATGATCTCCTCCGGACACAACCATAACCCAGCGGTTATTCTCATTATCACGGATCACTTTCGGATCGCGGAAATCCCAATTCCCAGCTTCATTTCCGCTCTTACCCGGGTTCTCGATCACAATCGGGCGTTCCTTCGAATACTCCCAAGTACGACCTTGGTCTTTACTGTATGCCAGACCTATACGCTGGTTCCCATTCGGGCTATCTGGGTTAAAGGAAGTATAATATGCAATAAGGCCTTTGCCTCCTGAATCTCCGAATAAACCAGATGCATTTGTTATATCCGCAATAGCCGACCCAGACCAGACATGTCCGTGATCATTCCAGGGAAGTGCAATCGGAAGCCGTTTCCAGTTCAGCATATCTTTACTTACCGCATGCGCCCATGTTCCTCCATCCTGATGGAAGAGATGATATTCTCCTTCAAAGTAGACAAGTCCATTTGGATCACTCGCTGAACCACGTATTGGCGTGTAATGATATTGTGGACGATATATCTCATTGTAATATTGGCTCAGTTCCGTCACATAAGTATCCTGAAAGTAAGCCGTCCCCTTTTTTACGACGATTCCGGTACTTCCACTCCTGTAGGTTGAATCTTTCACGTCAATCGCGGCCGTAGTGTATCCGTCCAGGAAGACCTGAATTCGATCTCCCTTTGCCTTGATTTCCACATGATGTTTGGCTCCCATCTGACTCGGATAAGTACGTTGCGAACTTGCAATTACGGTTCCTTTTGTATTCGTCAAACTTACACGGACCTGATCTCCTTCCTTCGTAAGAGTAGCTTCATATCCTTCAGCTCCATCGGTTGAAGATCGAAATGCGAGAGCTGCAATAGAATCAGGACGAAGGGTAATGTTCCCTTCATAAACCATATCAGTCGCCTCTTTGTTATAGATTTGCTGTGCTATGCTCCCCTGTTCTACCGTCCCTCTTTTGCCGTTGATATCAGGCTGCCATTTTCCCTTGTTAGAAATCACCGTCCCCAAATTACCTTTCAGATCGCTCACCACGATGTTCGAAAACAAGGCGGATCCATCCCATACATGGAGTCCAAGCTGTCCGCTTTGATACGAAATGTCCTGAACATCAATTAATGGTTTATATTGATTGCCCCAATATACTTTTAGCGAGGAACCCACTGCCTTCACTTTGAGATGATAGATTTGCCCCATTTCAACAGAAACTTTACGCTCCTCCTTTAATTTCCCATCTCCATTTTTTGCATCTCTTAACCGAATCAGACCTGCTTCCGGAACGATTTGCAGCATGTACGAGCTAAATCCATCCTCATTAGATCGAAACAACAATGTTGCATCCGCCTTCGTATCCCTGATCATGACATCAGCTTCATAGATAAAATCATCGGACACTGTCTCTGAGATGGCCATTACATTTTCTTTAGGCTGTGAAGTCAGCAAGATTCCTTCTGAAGTATCCTCTAATCCACCTTTTCCTTTCACTTGCCAGCCTATCAGATTGGTATTTGATTTGGATGCGCTTTCAAAAATATCAAGCTCCTCCTTTGCCTGTTTATTTGTTTCCTGATCAGCAAGTACAGCACTAGCCGCAAATGATTTAGATGTAAAAATCCCGTTTGAAGTCAGAGTTAATCCCGTTGCCATCAGAAGACATATTGCAAATTTAGATTTATCTTTCATTCCATACCCTCTTTTCTATTGGATTGTGAAGTTGGTTCAAATTTAATTGGTTTTGGACAACCAGTTCAGTTTGGTTGCCCAAAACCGCGCAGTGACCATTAAGGGGAATCAAGCCATTACTAAATTCTAAACACTCTGATTCTCCCAAATGCTTACGAGATCATTGATTTGAAGCGACACGACCTTTAGTTCTCCGCCAATGGCATAGAGTTCCAGCCCTCTACTTCCCAAGTCGGGGAAAATCGTGTCTGAAATGATAGTTGTTCCATTGTTGCCAAAGATCTCTACACTTGACCAATCAACATAGATGCTCAACTGTATCCGTCTATGCTCTGGCTTCATAGGGGCCTTGTGTTTTGTAGCAAAATCGGGATGGAAATCAACAGCGTTTGACTTCGTTCGATCGACAAACAACTCCTCATTCAAGACATTATATCCGATGACTGTCTCCTGGTTGGAAGAGGAAGACTTTCGCACCTTGAACCCAAATTCTATTGGATTACCGATTTCGAATTCCGCAATAATTTCCATCTTTGTAGCAGAAACATCAGACAAAACGTTCATATCTGGTTTAATCGTAATGTCTTGTAGAGACAGAATTGATCTTCTAAGTTGATTTAACTCACTTATGGGTGCTTGAATTAAGCGAAGTCCTTCCGAATACGTCCTGAGCTGAATCTCTCGTGGGATGGACATATGGCCACGCCATTCTTTAGAAGGAAGAGTGGAAGCATAACGCCAATTATTCATCCAGCCGACCCAAATCTTTCGCCCATCCTCATTCGGTATACCATCCCAGGTCACGGCCGCGTAAAAGTCAGATCCGTAATCTATCCATTGGATTGTATCGAATGATTCCAATGTTTCATCTAGTGTAAAAACCTTACCATCAAAGTGACCTATAAAATACATCATGCCAGAACCGCCTGCGGGTGGTTCTGAATCGTTTGGATTTACGCCATTTCTATCTCCGACACTTAGTGTCAGAATCCATTTAGTGGTATTAGGGTCCTCATCCACTTGGAGTTTAAAAACATCAGGACATTCAAATATTCCACGATGGATGCCCGGAATATCAGAACCGAAACCGCTTGCAAAAGACCAATCCTTAAGATTCGAAGATGTGTAAAATTCTACACGGTCGCTAACAGCAAGAACCATTACCCAGTTTGAAGATTCTTCATGCCAGAATACCTTTGGGTCTCGAAAGTCTAGCGTCTCCGTGGGGAATAAAACAGGGTTACCTTCATATTTTGTCCAGGTTCGACCTTTGTCCTTACTGTAAGCGATGCTTTGAACCTGCGGTTTACCGGGTTGAGCGCTGTTATCGTTATTAGTATAAATTGCAACCAATCCTGATCCTGCTTCGTTGAAGAATCCGCTTGTATTGTTCTTATCGACTACCGCGCTTCCCGAAAAGATCGCTCCATCTTCCCCAGGTGAGATGGCTGGTGGAAGTTCATCCCAATGTACTAAATCATTACTTACTGCATGCCCCCAATGCATTCTGCCGAAGTCAGGCTGCGTATCATGGGGAGTATATTGGTAGAAAAGGTGATATTCTCCTTCGTAATAAACCATTCCGTTAGGATCGTTAATCCAATTTTCCTTAGGGGAATAATGTATTTGGGGTCGGTATTCATTTTTATAAATAAAGTTTTCTGGATCTTCGCTGATACTATTTTCACCTGATAAATGTACTTTTTTAATTTTATTCACGCTCCCTTAAGGCTATTTAAAATCTAAAAAAAAGTAATTTGCATTCCTTATTAACAAAATAAGCCACTCGTTTTCATTTGTCAAAGTATTTTTGTTTAAATGAACATTTTTTTTTTATGTATATATCTATTTTAGTTTACATTTGCACAATTTATGATTAATTATAGAAAAAATTAATTTTTAGTTAAGTTGATCTAATCATTTTTTTAATGCTTTAAACCTAATGGTTTACAAATGTAAAAAAAGGTTGTATCTAAACTTCTCTTTACTTGTTCAGCAAAATATCGTTAGTATTAAACCTAATATTACCGATAAAACAAAAAAAGCCGCTAAAATAGCGACTTCAATAGGAATATGCTCTTGTCTCTTAACATGTTCTAAATAAATTAACGGCTCGCTTATGCTTTAACAACTTCAACCTTTTTATCCCCTGCTGACTTCGCTACCTCTAACGTTGTGTTACCTTGGATAGTGACTATTAGGCCAGTAGCCAGCATAGAAACGATTAAAGCTGCGCTGAGGGCAGTGGAAATTTTTTTCTTAACCATAATCATACCTCCGATATCTATTAAGTGGTAATATGCGGCTCAAGATTATGACGAGCCGAGTGTGACTGGTATTACAATATTTCACTTTTTTGTTGGTTATCTACCTGGTGATTGTATTATAACGTACTGACAATGATTGTAAAAGGGTTTTTTCCTTGTGTTCAAATACAATAAAGTATGATTGTTTTCTCAGAATTTTTTTCAAAACTAAAAAATTTGGCGGTCATTCTCCTTGATGTGAAGTATCCACATATTCAATAAACCTTTTCGCTGCTGGGGAAATATTATGATCATCTCTCCACTTTAATCCTATTTCCCAGTACCATCCTTCATCAGTGATAGGGATCCAGACCAATTCATCTAACATCAACCCCAACGTCTTAGGCAGTACTGAAACACCTAGACCTGACTTTATAAAACCGGCTACAGTGATCAGGTCCTCCGCTTCATAAGCCGAAGCAAGAAAAAATCCGGTATGTCGGAACCGGGATATGATCGTTGCTTTTAATCCACAGTTGTTTTTCAATCCAATAAATGGCTCGCCAGACAGCTCTGTCAAACTAAGAGCGCTACAATCTGCATAACGATGTTGGGAGGGAACAACAATGTATAAAGGAACATTTTTAATCGTCTTCCAGTGATGATTATTCAAAGTAGATTCCCTCGATGTAATCATAATATCCGAGAATCCTTGCTCCAGATGTTCATCAATATCTCCTAAGTTCCCTTGTGTCAATTCGAACCGAACTTTGGGATACTTCAATTGATAACTCCGAATTAGGCTAGGGATCAATTCAACACCGAGAATATTTAGATAAGACAACGTAATCACACCAGTATCCGGGTTGGACCACTCTTCGATTTCCTTTAGACCATTTTCAATATTATGTAGGGCCCTACCAATCCATTTAGAGAACATAGTACCGTTGCGGTTCAGCTTAATATTTCGTCCATTTCTCTCAAATAAAGGAGCTCCTATCTCGTTTTCAAGCTTGGCAATTGCATGACTTAACGCCGGCTGAGTAATACCGAGTTTTTTGGAGGCTAAGGTCATATGTTCAAGCTGTGCAACGGTCATAAAGTATTCCAATTGTGTAAGTTCCATTAAAACACCCCTCCATATATTAATAATATTCATCATTTCTATTATTATAATAAATTGGACGTTATGAAAGTAGCAAGTGTAGTATTAGTTCTAGCTCCTCTCGAACAACACATTAAGGTTTAGAGACAGAGCAATTTCAAATTAATCATTGAATACCATCACTAGGAGGAATAGTTATGCATAAAGAGTTTGAGTTCTCTGTATCAGAATTTAAAGGTAAAAGGGTGCTTGTAACCGGAGGAACAAAGGGAATGGGGCAAGCAGTTGTAAAAAGACTTGCAAACGGCGGAGCTACAGTCCTTACTACTGCCCGTTCCCTATCTGCTGACTTGCCAAATTCGGTCAAATTTGTTCAAGCAGATGTCGCCACAACTGAAGGTGTAGAGCAAATAATTTCAGCAGTAAAAGAACAACTTGGAGGTATCGATATTATTGTCCATTGCGTAGGTGGATCAACGACACCACCAGGAGGCGCACTTGTATTGAGTGATGAGGATTGGCTTCATACATTAAATTGGAATTTACTCGCAGCAGTTCGAATTGATCGTGGCTTAATTCCACTTATGTTAGAAAATAATTCAGGAGTTATTCTTCATTTCACTTCCATCCAGAGACGTTTGCCTTTATATGAAACTACACTGGCTTATGCATCTGCCAAAGCCGCGCTGACTAATTATAGCAAGGGATTATCGAATGAATTTTCCCCTCAAGGAATTCGCATCAATACATTGTCTCCCGGATTTATTCAGACAGAAGCGTCTGACGCATTAATTGATCGGATCGCAACGGAAACCGGAAGTCGAGAAAGTGCGCTCGAACAACTTATGACTTCACTCGGAGGTATTCCAATTGGTCGGCCAGGATTTCCTGAAGAAGTCGCTGAGCTGGTCGCATTTCTGGTCTCAGACCGAGCAGCATCGATTACAGGTAGTGAATATGTCATAGATGGGGGAACGATCCCTACCGTCTAAAAACTAATTAATAAAGGGTGAGAACAATATGGATCTCAATCATTTACCGTCTGTAATCGCCAAATACATTACTGCATCTAACAAGCCAGACCCGATAGCATTTGTAGATTGTTTCTCAGAAAATGCCGTCGTGTTGGATGAAGGAAAAAAGCGAAATGGCAAACAGGCGATTCGGGAATGGAGTGATCAAAACCATTTCGCGGCGAATGTAACGTTAAAGCCAACATTAGCAAAAAAAATAGGTGATGAAATTGTGCTAACATGCGAGCTGGATGGTACCTACGACAAGACTGGTCTACCCGATCCACTATTATTGAATTATCATTTTGTTATTGTTGACGATAAAATCGTCAGACTTTCCATTTTTTAAAGATATCCAAATGTAAAAACAATGTTTGGTTCTTAAAATTAGATTCAGTAGTATCAGTCTAAAATTCGTTGGAATAATGCTTTAATTTCTCAGGGGATTTGCTATGATTTCCCTGAGAAATTATTTAATCAAAAGCAGATGATTACATTGTTTACAGTCCGTTTCCACGGGCTTATTACCAACTGGGATGTAAGGTCAATGATTCATATAATGTGCATATAGTTGCTCGAAGGTTGTAAAACGTTCGACTGTTCTGCCGACCTTATCATACTCTTCTAGATAATCATCCATCACTTCAAGGAGCTTCTCTTTCATAACTGGTAAATTATTTGCATCAAAGTACCGCATAAGATCATATTTCTTGGTGCCTTTCTCCATGGCCATTTCATCAAGATATCCATGTGCTCCAAAGGCCGAAAGAAAGACGTAGGAAGCATCGTTCGCTGTAACACCGTTCAAAATTTTATTACGGTAGTTGCACCACAATTCTTCATATGTTCCCCTCAGATTATCAAAGGTCGGAGCCGGTTTAACAATGAAGTTATCACACATCGTGCTATGTAACCTCGTAACGCTATTCAACATATTAAAAGATGTTATTCGAATATCTTCAATGGTATGAGCTTCGATGATTGACATGTATAAGGATTCGAGATCATCTGGAACATAGCGAAACGAGCGTATCTCTTCCAAATATCGCTTGATCCCTCGTTTGATACACGTGTTATTCATACTCACCAAGGCATTGACGAGATTGTACAGAACGCCAGCAGATGCATATCGCACTGAACCGATATCTTCACCAAGCATCGTATCGCTGTATGCTTGCTTAGCCAGATCAATCCATTTATTTGCTCGATTAAGACACACTTCTCCTATCGGATTCGCAAGTGCATCAAGAGCTTTTTGCTGGAAGTTGTTCAATTTCTCCAAATCCTCAGGCTTTGCATAGTAGAGTATTTTCAGGTCGGTTAGGCTCGATACGTTGGGACTCTCCAAGGTGGATTGCTCTTGTATTCTTGAATCCCATGGCGTGCAATAGATGTCATACCCAACATCGTCCAAGATGAAGCAGTCAGATATTTCCCATCCCTTTTCTGTATTATTAATGATAATTAAATCAAGATCGCTCTTCTCGTGAAAGTCCTCGGTGCTAAATGAACCAGTAAGCCCAATAATGGCGATATCATCTAGAAAATCTCTTTTTACGCGTTCAATCACCATGTTAATGAGCAGTTCATTTTTGTCCAGCAGCTTCTTTTTTATGATTTCGTTCATTCGTTACCCCTCTTTGTATGGTCCGGCCGTCCTTTATCACAACAACCTTAACTTGAGTCTATCGATTTAGAGGTGCGGTTACTATGTATAAGATGACTTAAGTCATCTTTGCACAAAATCCGCTAAACCGTCGATACGACGAGTTAGCGGATTTCATTAGTTCCTTGATTAGCTGCTCTCTACTTTACCAGTGAACTCAAGGCTCCAGCTTCCATGACATTTCCCAAAAATCAAGCTCAAAGCGACTGCACATCACGAAAATATCCTCCATCCGTTGGTACGTTTTCTCGCTACAATCTTCTAATAGCTTATCCGTTAACGTCACAAGGGATTGATTGTTGCTGTTGTATTCAGAGGAAGCATATCCTGTGATCCACTCTCCGTAAAAAGGATGCTCAGCTGCACCTGGCTTTTGGGCAAGGACTTGACCAATCTCTGCATAGCTCCATGAGCAGGCCAGAATGGATACAAGTACTTCTGCTATGCCACCCGCATGGGAAACAGAGAGCATATAGTTAGTATAGGCTGCATTTTTCAGGGCAGGTTTTACCTGGAAAACATGATCCTCTGTAATTCCTAATCGCTCCATATAAGAACGATGAATTTTCATTTCACCATTCAGGATGTTATCTACGTTTTCACTAAAAAACTGCATCAATTTGGGGTCGTGCGACTTGACGATACCAAGTGCAAATACGCGGGCATAATCGAACAGATACAAGTAGTCTTGCAGCAAATAATAACGAAATTGTTCGACCGTTAAGGAACCATCTCCGATTCCTCTAACAAAGGGATGCTCGAGACATTCCTTCCACACGGGCTGTGCTGCCTGATATAGTCTCTCTGAAATAGTCAACATGTGTTCTCCAATTCATAATGTACGTATGTAAAAACAAAAAAACGAAACATCCATAGGATGTTTCGCAGACAAATACACTAAAACAAGGGGGTTCGCATGAGCTTCCCAAGTACAGCGTTTCATCGTTGCATCCCTACGTTGGCATTATCCAAGTCAGGTAAGGTCGGTTTAACACCCTCTCAGCCGGTTAAGGCTCCCTCGCAAACGGTTGTATGTAGTTGATTACTTTCTTATCCACATAAAAGAAAAAATAACATTCATTTAGTATATCAAGGTCTGTTTAATACAGTCAAGGCAGATTGTATCGCCCTCATCAGCTTGAGTGACGTATGTAAACGATGAAAACCATCACAACAATGGTTGAGTTTTAGCCACTGTTATGATGGTTTCTATTCTTGCAACTACTGCCAATGGTTTAATGCCCGAGTTTGTTCTTTCCCACAAAAGTGAGTATTCCGTACTGGGAAGTGTTTCTCCAGCTCTCATTGGTCGTATCATTCCACTTGGCTACGTTCTGTTTACCTCCACCCTGGTTGTCGTTAATTTGAAGCTCGAAACCGAGAACATTTCCTGTTTTGGGCGTCAATGATTGTAAATGAATTCTGGCTTCTACGAGGTATCCTTTATTCGTTTTCTTCACAGCACTTACAAGGCGTCCGGGTGAGGCACCGCCTGCAAAGGTTCCTACATTGTCTGCACTGATTCTGAACTGGGCATCATCATATTGAAAATACGGTGTGCGCTGGTGATTCTCGTCCAGGAAAATCTCAACCGAATCCTGATCCCATGGGTTGATACTATCTGTAATGATGTTTGGATCAGTGACGTCGATCAGCAGGTATAGATACTCACCTGACCACATTGCGCGAGCCACTGCCTCTGCACCTTCGCTCTGGTTCAACCGTTTTACTTCAAATGGTGCAGCCTTATTCCATGATGTGTCTTTCTTCCCATCAATCTGAACAATCCCTTGCACAGCTTGTGCAGATTTGGGCATAGGGGCGAGTTGAATCACGCCGTATTTGCTTGTATCCTGTTCCTGAGATTGTGTTCGATCATTCCAGTACAGTGGATTATAAGGTTGTGTCCCACTTGAACCGCCATCAGTCACACGGATATCCAATCCGGCTTCATATTCTGATCCGACTTGGATACCACCCCACGGAATGGACAATTCAACCTGATATCCGGCTTTTGTCTCGCGTACACGATATGAACGCTGCTCCACACCCTCAGCTTTGCCCGACCGCTTAATGATTACGTGTCGGTCATCTGCTTCATATGAAGTGGTCTTGCCATTATTGAGATCAACAAAGATATCTACTCTGTCATTCACATCTGCCTTTGCATCCTGTACATCCACGAGGATATACAGGTTACTATGATCCCATAAAGTGCGGAAACTGGCTGATCCCGTAGAGTCACCCTTCAGTGGAGTAGACACCGCTTTGTTCCAGAGCGGATCTTGTGTCTGTTTTTTGATATCCGGTTTACCCGAAAGTGAGACGGCTCTCTGCGTCAACACAGGCAAACTGGATTCATCCACGAGTCCCCAGTATGCCTTTTTGGCCTTCAGGGCTGAATCAAACAGCATAGCCTGGTTGTTGTAAGACTTCTCATCTTGGAGTCCCCATAAGGTAACTGAAGAAATGTGGTCTTTGTGTTTTTTGTACAAATCCAACAGTTCCTTATATCGATACGCCTGCTTTACTGCAACTTCATCGGACATCTCTTCACCAAATGGAATTCCGCTATCCACATCCAGTTCCGTGATCTGAATATCCAATCCAAGTTCGGCGAACATGCTGATCGTTTTTTCAATTTCCTTGATGGGCGGGGATTCCAGGTTATAGTGGGATTGCAAACCCACACCATCGATGAGCCCTTTCTCTTTCAGTCGTTTGACCAACTGATACATATGCTCTCTTTTCTCAGGGATTTCCGTGAAGTATTCGTTGTAATATAATTTGGCATTCGGATCGGCTGCACGAGCGAATTCATAGGTTTTCTCAATATAATCCGGACCAATTAGTTCATAAAAGGGACTTTTACGTAAACCGTTGGCATCACCATTGCTATCCGCAATCGCCTCGTTTACCACATCCCAGGCATAGATCTTACCTTTGTATCGGGTCATGACGGTTTCAACGTAATCCTGAATCCGGGCAAGTAGTAATTCTCGACTCGCAGGGTTACCCTGAGGATCCTTGAACATCCACTCTGCTGCATCAATATGCCACAACAACGCATGTGCGCGTACGCCCATACCATGCTCCTCGGCGAACTGAACATATTGATCGGCTGCCTCGAACTCATAAACACCTTCGGAAGGAGACATGTACTTCGGTTTCATCTCGTAGGTTGCGGTCAAGCTGTTAAAGTGCTTTGTGAGCAGTTGTCCATATGCGCCTTCCAACTGCCAGCGATACACCGCTGCACCAATGGGGAAATCATCTTGATACAGGTCCTCCAGAGACAGAATCCCTTCTTCAATCTCCAGTTGCTCGGCCAGAGTAATTGATACATCATCCACATAGAACGATAACGTATCTACGCTATCTTCAGAGATGTAGGGTGTTTCGATGAACAAATTCAATTCAGTGGGATCATCGCTATACTGAAATTTTCCGGTGATCTTGTGCCATGTATTCCATTCTGCTTTGGCAATTTTCACGCTACCGATCGGGTTCCAGCTTTCGGCAGTTGTTTTTTTATATGTGGTGAGCTGTAGTGTTTGATCCGTGGTGGGCTCCTGGGTAAGTCTTACATATGCCGCAATTTCATACTCTTGGTTACGCTTAAGCATATCCTTCATGGATAACATCGGTCCATGATAGGAACGCTCACGGTTGGCGACCAGCATACTGGACTGACCTTCGTGTGCCTCCTGCTGTGTCACTGTCAGCCTTTCGTTACCTGTACGTGGAGTCCATCCCTGAAGTGTACCGTCTTCAAAGTTTGTACTCAAATGACCTCCCTCCACTTCCGTAACTGCCTTGGCTGCATGTGAGACATTCGAAAATGGAAGCATGGCGAGTATCAGCACAAGAACCAAGGCTGCAATATTCCATTGACGTAACCGTTTCATACAATTCCTCCTCTTGATTGGGTCTAATTATTTCTGAACGGATTAACATCCAGATAAATAGATTATAGCTCTTTAGACAGCGCTTACATATAACAAATTTACAATAATTACAATAAAATGTTATCACTTGGTAATCTCATGTGGGTTTAGGAAGCTGGAGTTCGTTCGCAAGGGATATCAAAAAACCGCTACATATTTGCAAAAATAAAAGACCGTTTCCCGATAAAATACGAGAAAACGGTCATCGTTAGAAAGTATCTTTTTTCCTGTCTGCTAACAGGCATATAAACTTTGTTTTATAATCGTCCCTCGTGACCCTGATCCTCCTGCACAATTCGTGCAATGTGAATCATCAAATATAATAATTCCTCGTTCGATATGGAGATGTCCAGCATATTCTGCACGTAGGTTTTGATCATCTCCGCGCATTTGTATTCAAGCGGGTGCTCCTTCACCATGTGTTGAAATATAAAATCTTTCGCCGAATTGCCTAGACGCCCTTCTTGTAAACGCTGGATGAAGAATTGCAGATGTGTGACAAGTCTCACATAATGGATGGAATTTTTGTTCAATTGCATATCAAAGGTGTATTGAATCAGGTTAAAAATATCTTTTAACATCTTAACGGATTGCATCGTGCGCTCCATATTCTGCTCATGTGTTTGGGCATTCACGAAATGAAAAGCGATATTCCCTGCTTCTTCTTCCGGCAGTTCAACCCCCAATTCTAGATTCAGCATCTGAACGGCTTCAAGGCCCAGTGCGAATTCGACAGGATGAAACCTCTGGATCTCCCATAACATGCGATTCTGTAATGCTACACCTTTTTTCCATCGTTCAATGGCAAATGACAAGTGATCCATAAGCGTAAAGAAGATTTGATCGTCAAGAGACAGCTTTTCTTTTGCATTGGTAATCAGTTTGTTTATGACATTCACATGTTTTTCTGGCATGTTTTCGATGGTTCGTACGTAAGCCTGGGCAGACGGATTATTTTGCAAAATGAATCGTTTCTGGATGTGTTCTTCATCCAGCCGCTCGCCGACTTTGCCTTTGAATGCCAACCCTTTTCCCATGACAATCATTTCTTGCCCCTGTTCATCTTTGATCAGAAGCAAGCTGTTATTTAATATTTTGATTACTCTCATGCATTCATCACGATCCTTTATTCTTTCGTGACCGCCTGATCCGAATTTCCGATACATCTGCCATTCTGTTTAATGACCTCTTGATACCACGAGAAGCTTTTCTTCTTCAAACGCTTCAAGTCCTTCAGATCCTGTTCACCGCGGTTTACATAGATCATTCCATAACGTTTCCCATACCCCTGATGTGTGCTTACCACGTCAATAACGGACCAAGGGCAATAACCAATCACATCTACTCCATCTGTTAGAGCCAGTCTGATCTGTTCCAGATGTTTCTCGATAAAATCAATCCGGTACGTATCGTTAATGGTGTTATCTGCCTCAAGTACATCCGGGGCTCCAATGCCATTTTCCGTAATTAGAATAGGGAGACCATACCGTTCACATACCTTACGCAATGTCAGCCTTAGGCCAACCGGGTCGATGACCCAACCATATTTTGTTTTTTCGGTATAAGGATTCTCCGCTGCCCGGTAAACTCCCTGCTCACCAAGCATAATTTGCTGATCCCCTGCACGAGCTGTAACATCCGACGCATCTCCGATACTGGCGGCAATGGTTACCGTCGAGTAGTAGTTGATTGCTACCAGATCGGGGCGGCCAGACTGGATATCTTCCATGTCACCCTGCTCAATAACCGGCTCGATGCCGCGTTCCTGTAAATAACTCCAGAATAATGGATTATACCGTCCCCACACCGATAAGTCGAGAAAACCCCATCCGCGAATCGTCTCCCAGTTATGAGCAGCGATTGCATCGGCTGGTCTGGAGGTTGCCTGGTACATGGAAGTCATGTTTAATGCAGGACCAATCTTGCCTTGCGGGAGCATATCATGAAATAGTCGCATCGTTCTGCCTTGAGCTACAAACATGTGATGATTTTGCTGATAAAGTTCCTTACTGGAAGGCAGGCGTCCGCCTTTTGGTGTACCAATAGCACCGGGATGGAGAATCATCGTATTTTGCTCATTAATGGTCAACCAATATTTCACTTTATGCCCGTAATGCTCAAACAAGATACGCCCATACTCGACGAAGGCATCGATCGTCCCCCGGTTGTTCCATCCTCCGGTTTTCTCAAGCTCGTAGGGTAAGTCGAAATGGTACATGGTCACAATGGGCTCAATACCATGGAGCAGCAATTCGTCAATTAATTGGTGATAAAAATCGAGTCCCTTCTCATTAACAGCCCCTGTGCCTGAAGGCAAGATTCGAGTCCATGCAATTGAAAAACGATATGCTTTGAGGCCCAGCTCTGCAAAAAGCTTCACGTCTTCTCTGAATCGGTGATAGTGATCGCTCGCAACCGTGAAATCGGCGGTTCCAGCCGGATGATCACACATATCGATGACGGACAGGCCTTTGCCATCTTTGTTCCAGGCTCCCTCCACTTGATAGGCCGAGGTAGACCCTCCCCACAGAAATTCATTGGGGAATGGTTTGATCTGTTGATATAACATCTCAAGCACTCCTTCATTTTAAAAGTTGATCATGATATATGACGGGACCATATTACGGTTGTTACGAAAGGTGGATAATGGTTGCTCCAACCTCCACAGGATTCTGCTTCTCCAGCTTAATATCCGAGAAACGATCCGAATTGGCGATAATGATCGGGGTTATGACTTCATACCCTTTTGCCTTGATGGCATCGATATCAAAGCGGATCAACAAGTCCCCCCGTTGTACGCGATCCCCTACTTTAATGGAAGAGTCAAAATGTCTCCCCTTTAGGTTGACGGTATCCACTCCAATATGAATGAGCACCTCTTCTCCATCATAACCGTTTAATTTGACCGCATGTTTGGAGTCCATGAAAGCCGTAACTTCACCTGCGATTGGTGCATACAGTTCTCCTTTGGCAGGAATAATGGCAGCACCCTTACCCAGTAATCCCAAAGAGAAGACATCGTCTGGTACACGGTCTAGATGGACTAATTCCCCTTGCATCGGGCTGGCGATCGTAAGTGGGCGTAATTCATTTTGGCTCGGTACATTTACATTTGTTATTGTAGAAGACTGTGTGCTTGGGCTGTTGTCTTGAACAGGCTGCCCGGAAAGTGTCTTGTCATCGTTAACGTTGGTATTTCCTTCTTCTTCATCGTCCACTGGATCTTCAAAACCAATGATCCATGTCAGAGCAAAAGTAACGATAAAAGCGATCAGACAAGTCACAATGGCATGAACGATGTTCATCGGATTGCTGCCAATGAATGCAGGTAACGCGGCAAGCCCTGGAGACACGAAGGCATAACGTACTAATCCGGTCAGACCAGCGTATATCCCTGCTACACCACCACCGATCATTGCGGCAATTAAGGGTTTCTTCAGTTTCAGCGTTACACCGTACAAGGATGGTTCCGTGATACCCAGCACAGCGGTGAAACCGGATGAAGCAGCGAGCTGTTTCAGTTTTTTGTTTTTTGTTTTCAATGCTACAGCAAGGGTGGCCCCACCTTGAGCAATATTGGACGCGAGCATTCCGGGACCGTTGATCATTTCATATCCATTTTTGGTCAGTTGGCTAGTTGCAATCGGCGTCATGGCCCATGCGGTACCTGTTACGATCAGGAATGGTTGCAAAGTTCCCATTAACAAAGGGATCAGCCAACTGGCTCTGGCATTAATCGCTTCTGCACCCATCGCAACCAGATCATTCAGGTACGTTCCGAAAGGCCCAATCGCCACCAATGCAAGTGGTGCTGTAATCAATAGTACAATCATTGGTTTCGTGAAAAATTTGATCATTGAGGGCGATACCCGATCCGCGAAACGTTCAATATAAGACATGAGCCAAACGACGATAATAATCGGCAACACGGAGCCCGCGTAATCGGTTAGTCGAACTGGCACACCGATGAAAAACACGTCTTTTCCTTCCGCCATCAGGGCGCTCCATCCCGGGTGTAACAACACGCCGGCAACTGTCATCGCCAGAATGGGACTAGTTTCAAATTTAATGGAAGCTCCATAAGCCAGCAGAATAGGCATGAAATAAAAAGCCGCGTCCGCAATGGTATTAAGGATATAGTAGTTTTGGCTTTCCGTCGTTACAAGGCCTGTCAGCACAAGTACGGCTAATATCGCTTTGATCATACCCGCGCCAATGATTGCCGGTATTACCGGAGTAAATGTTGTTGAGATCACACTGATGAATCTGGAGATCCAGCTCTGTTTTTGTTTTGGTCCGTTATTTTTGCCAGAATCCGATTTGGATTCCGCACTTCGGGTAGCAGAACCCATCTGCTGAGTGATAACTCGGTAGACCTGCTGCACCTCATTGCCCACAACGACCTGATATTGTCCACCATTGTTCACAACGGTAATGACACCTGGAAGTGCTTTGATTTTTTCTGTCTCCGCTTTGGAGATATCGTGCAGTTCGAATCGTAGTCGGGTTGCGCAGTGCGTAAGCCGAGCGATATTATCCTTCTTCCCAACCAATTCCGTTATCTCTTGTCCCAGCTTGCGATAATCCATACCAATGCCTCATTTCTGAATTTGGATATAAAAAAAGACCAAAACGATATGCCTTCCCCTACTCACATAAGGAAAATGCAAATCATTTTGGTCATGCCTGCTTTACCAGTAACAGCCAAACACTGCTAATATTTAATTCGTTATAGATGTAAACGTTTACTGGATCATAATATCACACAATAAATTTGTTAGCAATCACTTTATTCGACATTTTTCTGCATTTTGATATGAAAATGTTTCTTCATCTGTGACCCTAAGAGTATCTCTAAATAATTGATATTCAGTAAAACATTTCATTTAATTGCTAAATAAGTGTGATTTATGGTACCTTTAAAACAAATAATGATAGGTTGGCTATCATTATTTGGAGATTTCCACAAACTACATTAAAGGATGGCGAGGAGACATGCAGACTGATAACAGATCGATCGTTATTCATCAGGTATCTAATTTAGAGACACCTGAAGAACTTTGGAATCCATATGCTTATTATGAGTACATGCTGGAGAATCATCCCATCTATTTTGACGAGAAGCAGCAAGTATGGAATCTGTATCGTTATGATGATGTCAATTCCGTTCTAACAGACTGGAAACGGTTCTCCAGTGTTCGTAAACGGAGTGTATCCCCGGTTCCACCGGTAGTTACCCGAGTGAACATCAATTCTGTTGATCCCCCTGTTCAACGTGATATTAGAAAGTTAGTCTCTAGTGCCTTCACCCCACGTCAGTTAAAAACCTGGGAGCCTCAAATCGCGGCTATCGTTGATGAGTTAATGCTTGAGATGAAGACGAAAGATGATGTGGACATTGTTCGAGACCTAGGGGTTCCACTTCCTGTTACTGTCATTGCCGATCTACTTGGGGTAGAGAGGCAACACCGGGCACAGATCAAAGCCTGGTCTGACATGTTATTTTTCCCCAATGCCACAGGTAATGAGCAGGAGCAGATGAATGCGAAGTATGCGGCTATGCAAGAATTTAACGAATTTTTGCTCCCCATTGTTCAGCAGAAGAGAAAGCATCCTGCCGAGGACATTATTTCCGATCTCACACTTGCCGAGCTGGATGGGGATCAACTAACCGATGAAGAGGTTGTTACCTTTAGCTTGGGCCTCCTTGCTGCTGGGAACGAAACTACGACCAACATGATAAACAGCCTGTTCTACAGTTTTATGTATGATCAACCCGGAATCTATCAGGATATTGCCGCAGATCCAGAACTGATAGAGAATACTGTTGAAGAATCGTTAAGGTATCGTTTTCCCACGACACTTGATCGTGTGGTAGTAGAGGATACAGACATCCTTGGCGTGCCTATGAAAAAAGGAGATGTTATATTAACCTGGCTGGGTGCAGCCAACAATGACCCTAGACATTTTCCCGAACCTTCCCGCTTTGATATCTACCGTCCCAACAGCAATCGTCATCTCTCGTTTGGCAAAGGACCTCACTTTTGTCTGGGCGCTCCATTAGCCAGGCTAGAGGGCCAACTGGTGCTGAGAGGGTTCACGAATCACTTTTCCAATATTACTGCAAAAATCAAATTTGAAGCGGCAAGCCAGCTCTACCCGGGTACACAGACTCTTCAAAACCTGTCAGCCATCGTAACAACCAAGCTTTTTTGAACTAATTTCATCAAATTAAAAGTGCCCTTACACACAAGCGATTGGCTGTGTGTAAGGACACTTAAATCTTGTTATGCCTTTCTTCTATCTTCAAGCTCTCTAATAATCGTTGGATATTCCTTGTCCAGCTTGTTTTTGTAAAGGAATACTACAAGAAGAATGAATACAACAATGGGGACGTATATATTCAACGCGATGATGGCCTGCTTTGCTCCTTCTCCTTGGGTTGTAGCTTGTTCGACATATCCTCCTAGCGCGAGGAACCATCCAATCATTGCTGTGCCAATGGCTGTGCCTACTTTTGAACCGAAACCGATGACACTATTCGTTAAACCAACAAGTCTTTTGTTAAATTTCCATTCGCCGTATTCAATCGTGTCTGTGACCATTGCTCCACCTACTGCCATTAGCGGAATTGTACCAAGCGTTTGGAAGATAGAACAGATCAGACCCAATGTAATGCTCTCGGGAGCGACTAACCGAACGGCTGCTCCGAGGAGTCCGATTAATATACCGCCGAGGGCTGTATTTCGCTTGCCATAACGTTTGATGAATGGTCCGGACAAGGCAAATCCGATAATAACCGGAATCAAACCAATAGCACCCATGATGCCGATCAGGCTTACATTGCCCCAAATATATTTGGCATAATAACTTCCTGCTGCCACGCCCAGAGCAAACAAAATGCTAGCGAGAGCCATTACGAAGAACATATATACCCAGTATTTATTGGCAAAGAGCAATTTCAGTCCTTCACGAATCGGCGTTTTATCCTGAAACATGCCAAGCTCATCCAATTGAACATTGTTGTACTTTTCCCTATTGGACAGGAATGAAATGAAAATCCCGATTGCTGCAACACCAGCAAAAATTGATGCGAGCAACGTCCAGTCACTTCTGCTATTGCCCATTGCTGTAACGATTGGAACAAATGCAACGGCAACAACCATACCTGCCAGATACCCGCTGCTTGAACGGATAATACCCATTAAGGAACGCTCGTAACTGTTACGCGTTGTTAACGCCATCAAACTGTTATATGGAATCGAGGTTGGAGTAAACACCAAAATGTAGAATACAAGATTCGTAATAATCGCATATATAATTTTGCCTGTAGAACTTATATCCGGCACGGAAAACATTAAGAATAATGAGATGAACATTGGAATGGTCATCCATAACAACCAGGGACGAGCTTGCCCATACTTGGTTTTGGTCCGATCCACCAGTACACCCATACCGATGTCTGCAAACGCATCCAAAACTTTGGTAAGCAGCATTACCGTACCGACTACAGCGGCAGACACGCCAACGACATCCGTATAATAATACGTGATCAAACCCAACAATCCACTTGAAATGTTTAACCCGAACTGTCCCATTGAATCGCCAATTAACTTTTTCGTTGGTATTTCCCGGGGTGGCTGAGTCGGCGTATTATCTACTTTAATATGCTGCTCATTCACTGCAACTCCCATAACACTCGCCTCCGTTACTCTTCATGTTGAATTTCTTTCCTCTTCTATACTTTCATTTTATGTCCTGGCACATATAACAGATATAGCGCATTGTTAAGATCAAATAACGCAATCCAAACAGAAGGTATTCCTGCTGTTTGAATGACAAAAAAACTGACTCAGGTATACTGAATCAGTTTTTGGTCCATATGTTTTATGCACGATCCTTATGAATAAAATGAACCGAAATAGATCAGGAATTGGCTTTAAAACCGCTAGAACCATGATCGAAAGACTTGCTGTTACTCCTTAAAGTGTCAACCCACCGTCTGCTACTATGATAGAGCCTGTCATATAACTGGAGCCGTCCGATGCCAGGAATGCTACGAGTTCAGCCAGCTCTTCCGGCTCCGCAAAACGCCCAATTCTCATATTTGGGAATTCTTCGGGCATATAATCGCTTTCTTGTAACATTTGCGGAACAGCTGCGGTCAGCGAAGTGGCTACACCCCCAGGGCAGATAGCATTTACCCGAATGCCCTTTCTGACGTACTCAATCGCTGCTGCTTTTGTCAATCCGGCAACACCGTGTTTACTCGCTGTATAAGCGGCCAGACTGTGCTCAGCTCGAAGCGCCGTGGTTGATGCTGTATTTATCACATGACCGTAACCTTGTTGAACCATCACGTTGAGAGCGTGCTTCATCCCCAGGAAGATCCCCTTCAAGTTGACGTCAATGATACGGGAGAAATTGTTCAGGGATGTTTCATGGAAAGGCTGGAACTTCTGAATGATTCCTGCATTGTTGAACGCGACATCGATTTTACCAAATGTTTCAATTGCTTTTTGAATATAGTTTTCTACATCCTCTTCCTTGGATACATCAGCTTGAACAAAGATGCCCTCGCCATCCTGCTCCTTCACAAGCGCAAGTGTCTCTTCCCCTGTTGTTACATTGTAATCCACCAGAACGAGCTTGGCTCCTCTCGATGCCATCAACACTGCACTAGCTCGGCCAATACCGCTACCAGCGCCTGTGATGGTAATCACTTTGCCTGCAAGCGAATCGGATTTGGTATTCACAGCTTTGCTCGCTTTAGGAGCCTCTGCAGATTCGAAGGTTACGTTAGCAAGATCCGCTTTCAGTGCGGACAAAATGTCTTCTGGCAGATCGACCTGTGGAACGGCTGCGAGTTGATCCAGCGTAAAATGGGAAGCCATTTTGAATGATGGCTCGTTAATGAATTCAGGTAGATGTTTGGTAAGCAATGTTGTTGCTTCATCATTATTCAATAGTTCCGAAATTTTAATGTTTTCATTGTAAGTTGTCATAGTTGTTTCCTCCAAATTTTATTTTGATAGTTTTACTATTATCTTGATATAAATACTATCATTTTGTGTCTTTTTTTGCAATTCGTCATTTTAATAGATTAGGAACGAGCCCGAAAATGGCTAAAGGACTTATTCTGTTTATGCTGTGTTGCCTCCAGTGTTATGTCACCGAAATAGTCTTTAGCCCATCGTTAAGCTGCTTCTGCTCTTCCTCGGTTAACAGGTTCCACGCCTGGAACGGGCTTAGGAAAAATATCACTCATCTCCTCCAGAATACAAGGATAACCAAGAATCATTGCATTAGGCCGAGTGGAACCCATCATCCTCAAAGCTGCAGCAAGATGGCCCCCTGCGGAGAAGCCGCATACCGCTACTTTTTGAGGATCAATTCTCCAGTCCGCACTGTTGGCCCGCTTGCGTGTCAACGCTTCCTCCGCATCGTTCAATGGTTTTGGAAATACAGCATGCTGATTGAGTGAATTTCACAGGATAAAGACTTGATAACCTTCAGCCAAAAATGCCATAGCAAACGGGTTCAGCTTCTCGATCAGAACAAGCTCTATATCCTCCACCTGGAAGCACAAGTACCGCTGGCCGCTTTTTGGTATTTGCCAGCTCGGGTGAAGAATCCAACAGGTAGAGTGGATTGACATGGCCAAAAGGATACTTCTATTGTAGATTTCAAGTGAGACGATCGACTATAACGCGATACAAAGATTGTGTAGCGTAATTCAAGCCCATTGCTAGTCAAAGACAAAGAAAAAACCGCGAAATCGCGGTTAAGTAGGGCTATCCTCTCGTATTATGATTATTGACCTTCCGTGTGATATCAAATGCATCCGGGTCAGCGAACTGATTCTCATCCCGGTTGACTGAGGAAAAGGAAACAAAGAGCATGTCGCCCTTACGGATGTGCTTGCCACCGAATTCGACATCCTCGGTAGCCCAGCGAATATTACTCACCTCAGCAGGCCATCGGTTTGAGATGATTTGCATTTAAAGAAACGTCATCGTGTTTCGTTTTCGTCGTATCTAGGAGCAATGATTTATTCTATACGATTTGAATGGTCTCCAGCTTGAGATCGAGCTGGTCAAGTTCTTCCTCTGGCGTACTGAACGAAGGATAGGTGGATAGATCACGCAAGCTTGCTTCCCCCATCGGGCCAATTGTCCCCGGGTCCAGCGAAGCCAGCACCGGTGAAAGCTCGTGCAGCATACTCCGGCTATGCTCGTTACGAAGCAGTACATTCAGAGGTGTACGGGTGCTTAACGTTTGTTTGTATGGCACGGATGGTACATAAATAAAATCATACGTGCCACTCACCACTTCGATGATCACTTCATCTTCAACCTGAACGACAATCAGGCCTGTATCCGAAAGTGTAATTCCGTTCATCATCACCTGATCAACCACGGCGCGTGGCAGCTTGATCGTTGCTGTTGCATTAAATGGAACAGAGAAGCTTAAATACAGCTTACCTGCTTCATCAAACCTCCATTCACTGCAATAAGTTCCTGTAGCGGTGTCAATGCGACCTTTAGTCCACTGGATTCTGAAATCAGGCATCGGTGCCAGCAGTGCATGGCGGAAGCCAGGTCGATCCTCTACTGGATTGATCCCCGCCATATGACGATACATCCATTCAACAACGGCACCATAGGCATAGTGATTAAGCGAGTTCATACCATTTTCACTGATTGTACCATCTGGCAAAATGGAGTTCCAACGCTCCCAGATTGTTGTTGCTCCCATATTGACCGCATACAGCCAGCTTGGGTAATCATCATTGAGCAGAAGCGTATAGGCGATATCATTGCTTCCATATGCTGATAGAACCCGGTTCAAATACGGCGTACCTACAAAGCCAGTTCTCAAGTGGTTCTGATCCTTGCGTACACGCAAGCGAATAGCTTCTGCAATCCGTGCTTTATGTTGCTCAGGAACGAGATCCATATACAACGCTATAGCGTATGCGGTCTGTGTATCTACTGCCAGACGTCCATTCGCAGTAAAGTATTCCTTCACAATTGCAGCTCTAACCTCTTGCGCCAACTGGTCATAGGATGCGGCAAGATCATGATGTCCAAGTACTTTGGCAGCCTTGGCTACGATATCTGAAGAATAGGCATAGTAGGCTGAGGCAATAAAGTAATTATCTGTTCCCCCCATTGGAGAGTTCGGATCATCCCCATCTAGCGCAAGCCAGTCACCAAAGTGAAAACCTATCGCCCATAAACGTGTACTACCGGATTCGTCATCCGAACGCTTGATGTAATCTACCCATGTCTTCATGCTGTCAAACTGCTGCTCCAGAATGGATGGGTCCCCGGAATGCAGATACGTGTTCCACGGAATAATGGTTGCCGCATCTCCCCAGGCGCTGGACCCTCCGCCCTGCACACGTCCAACCGGAATGACCATCGGAACCATACCGTTCCGATCCTCTTGTTCCATCCACAGATCATATCCATACTTGTTAAAAAAGGCATACGTATCCATATTGTAATTTGCTGTACCGGAGAATACCTGTGCATCCCCTGTCCAGCCCATGCGCTCATCGCGCTGTGGACAATCGGTAGGGGTATCTAGGAAGTTTCCCTTTTGCCCCCAGAGTGCATTTTCGAACAAACGATTCACGCCAGCATGACTGGTTTCTAAATACCCGGTACGTTCCATATCCGAGTAAACCACACAGCCTGTGAAGTCATTCAGATCCAGTTCGCCTGCCCAGCCTTCAACCTTAACATATCGGAAACCGTAAAATGTGAAATACGGACGCACAATAGCTTCTTCACCGTTTGCTGTATAGATGTACTCCGCCTTAGCCGAGCGAAGGTTCTCCCGGTAGAAATTGCCTTTCTGCAACAATTCGCCATATTGCAAATGGATGACCGTTCCGCTTGGTGCCGTAGTACGGAATTGCAGCCAGCCTACCATATTCTGGCCCATATCAATGACCGTTTCTCCCGCAGGCGTGGTCAAAATTTCGATCGGCTTCAAGGTTTCCTTGATCACGACCGGAAGACTTTTTCTTGCTTGTAAAAGCTCATACCCCATTTCACTTTCCCGAACTGGATAAATCTCAGTCACGTCCAGCGTGGCATCATAGATTTCTCCATCATAGATGTTACCATCCACCACATTCGAGCGGGTGGCATGCCAGGACAGATCTGAAGGGACAACAACTTCTGTTCCATCCGTATACGTAATCACCAGCTCGGACAGCAATGCAAAATGATCACCATACAAATTGGCAGTGGTATCTCCTTCAAAACCAAACCGTCCCTTATACCAGCCATTCCCCAAACGGACATCTATCGCGTTGGACCCTTCTTGCAGCAGGTCGGTAATATCGTAGGTTTGATACTGAAGCCATTTGTGATAGGCATTATAATGAGGGGCCAAGTACTCATCCCCAGCCTTGACTCCGTTTAGTTCCAATTCGTATACTCCCAAACCACAGATGTACGCCCGTGCTTTGGCGATGGGACCTTTGACTTCGAACGTTTTCTGGAGGACTGGATGAATCGTCGGTTCCAGTTCAGGTGTAATCCACTTTGCTGTCCATGGTTCATCCTGCTTCGCCGTTTCAAACCAGGCCGTTTCACTGGTCGCCTTTTCCCCAAGCTCATTCCATAATCGAACTCTCCAGAAGTAACGCGTCCGTGCAGCCAGTTCCAGATCCGGAGAATACGCGAGCGAATCAATATCCTCTGTTATTCCACTATCAAATACAAGTTCTGTAAAAGATTCATCCAGTGCAATTTCTACCTGTGCGGCGATCTGTGTTGTCGCTGTCGTATCCGTAACGGTATAAGAAAAGGTTGGCTTGGTTACCGCAAAACCGAGCGGATTAGTGATGTGATTTGTTTTCATATGAGTAATGTTCATCGATGAAACCTCCCCTTGTCGATTACCTTTCGGAACGTTTAACCATCCTGCTTTAAGGCCGAGTCTGCGCCGATTGGTACCATTCATTCACTTCTTCCGTGATTTTTCTTCCGCCTGAATCCATCCATTTTTTCACGAACTCATCAAAAATGGCGAGTGGCTCCTCTCCATAAATAATGGAGTTGAAGGTGTCCAGTTCCATTTTTTGCAAATAAGTGTTTCGAGCTTGCATTGTTTTTGTCGGGGGCCCCTGAAACAGATTGACTCGATCAATCTGCCGCTGCCTGGTCTCTACAACATTTGCCTTCATAATGGGATACTGCTTCTCATCCTTAGGGTCAATTCCCATACTGAACAAAATGGCGCGATCATGAGAGCTGAGCCCTTCTCGCTTGCCCATTTTCAGAAGAGCTGCTCTGAATCGGGAAGGGTAACTCGCATATTGTCCCATGAGGGTATATTTGAACGTTATCACTTTCCCCCCGGGAATATCGCGGCTGTCACTATCCACCGAACCATCCGGGTTCAGTACATAATCATATCCATTCTGATAGGCACTCAGATACAACGGATTATTCGTCACCGTAGCCTCATACAGATAGTTCTGATACTTAAAAAAAGCCTGCAAGGCTTCTTCAGAAATGTTTGCGCTGATCATTAAAGCCCCGCTGTAAGAGTTTCCTTTGAATCTCGCTGTGGTTCCGTCCATTCCTGCAGGAATCGGATAAGGCACAAACTCAGCCTTCGGATCCTTTTCATTAAGTTGTTGCAGCGGATAATCTCCAAACCAGCGTGGACCAGCTACCATGCCAACTTTGCCATCAAAGATATTTTTATTGACCTGATTGAAGTCCTGCAGAGCTATGTTATTGCTCACATATCCTTTTTTCTTCCAGTCTTGCAGTTTTGCCAGTGCGGTTTTGATCTGAGGCTGGATACTTCCGTACACGAGATTGCCCTGTACATTCTTGCTCCATATACTTGGAATCGCTCCATACGCACCAAATACCCAGGATATGTCTCCGATAGGCGAGGCCAGATACTGGTCCTTGATTGCAAAATCAATACCGTAGGTATTCTGTACGCCATCACCGTCTGGATCATCATAGGTAAAGGCCTTCATTACACTTTCCAGTTCGTCAAGATTGCTTGGTGCCTTCAGGTTCAGATAATCTAGCCAATCCTTGCGAATCCAAAGTACGGACTGCGAGGCTTGCTCCGTAATGATCGGAATCGCCATCCGTTTCCCGTCAATCTCAAAAGGCTTCCATGCTTCTGGCACTTCAGCCATAGCCGCTTTCCAAGTGGATGATGCATATCGATCAAAGGCTTGTCCAGCGTCCAACAGTTTGCCTGAGATCATAAATCCATTGACTGTGTCCATGACATTGGATGAGAACACGTCAGGTAACGTATTGTCAGCAGAGAGCATTAATCGAAGCTTCATATCATAGTCATCGACAGGAGCACTCCATTGGGTCCGAATATCCACGCCAAGCGTTTCTCTGGCCCAACGGATATGTACATTATCGGCAGCAGTTTCGCCATTTTTGTAGATGGTGGTTGGATCATTCATTTTGACTGTTGTTACGATCACACCTGTTTTTACAGGCATAGGCTCTTGTGCTTTACCACTGCATGCGGCGGTAAACAGAATCAAACAAGCAACAGAAAGAGACAGGTATATTTTGCTACTCATGTGCGAAATGCACTCCTTCATCTAATTCATCTTCATCATATCGTGCCAGTTATACAGTCGAAATAACGCTTTTTCAACATTAGATAATTCATTCTTAACCTTCATCTATATTACATTCCAAATCACTTGTATTTCATCCAATGCCAGCCTACAATAAGGTGAATTTACATCGTTGGCAGGAGGCGTTAAGGRTTGAAAAAGAAATACAGGACCTTTATGAACATAGTGGCCATCACGCTGATTATGCTTGTCGCCGTCCTGGTCATGTATACCTTCTCGGTTCAATCCAGTCTGGATACCGTTCAAAAGGATATTGAAACCAACAATCTCAATCGAGTGCAGTTTGTCGTTAACTCACTCGATCAGAGCATAAATCGGCTGAATATGTTATCCATCTCCATGGAAACGGACAATTCTATTGCACTGCTGCGATCCATTGACGTGATGAGTTCCTTTGAGCAGGTACAGTTGATTCAAAATGTTGCTGTGAGAGTCAATTTGCAAAGTTTGTCCGAGGGATGGAATAACAAAATATCGGTCTACTCGGTTCTGTTGAATCAATGGATCATTTCTTCGGAGTTAGATATGAAGACTCCCTCTGTAGATTCACTGAAATCAGGCTGGAACTATGATGCAGCTACAGCTAAATATTATAAATACAAGGTCAGTCCACAGATCATTATTCGGTTGGAGTTCCCGCGCAGCAATCTGGAGGATATAGTTGAGAACTCACATCAGAGCGAGAATGAGACGTTATTCTATAAACCGGACGAGCAATTGATTACTCGCAAAGAGGCTAATTCCATTACCCCTCTCATCATGAAGGAGCTAACCGGTCATCTACAACCATCCTCCGGTACAGAAACCGTTTCGGTTAACGGAGCCCAGTACATTGTCAATTATGTGTACTCTCATCAGCTCGGTTGGTATTTAATTGATTTTATGCCTCTTGATAAAGCGTTACAGCCTATACGAATGACCCAATTCTGGTTTTACTCTGCCTGTGTCATGCTGTTTATGGCGGGGGTCACGATTATTGTTGTTCTTTTCCGCAAGGTACAGATCCCCATACTTGCTCTGTTAAAAGGTGTTCGTCTTTTGAAGCATGGCGACTTCTCTTATCGTATTCAGCGGCAGAGCGGTAATGAATTTGATTACTTATATGGTCAATTCAACGACATGGCCGGACAGATTGAGGATTTGATTGAAAAGGTATACAAGGAAAAAATCGTAGCTCGTGAAGCGGTGCTGAAACAGCTACAAGCCCAGATTAATCCTCACTTTTTATATAATTGTCTCTTTTTCATTAATAATATGACAAGATTGGGCAATGAGGAAGCGGTTACTGCCATGACCCAGAACTTGGCTGAATATTTCAGGTACACCACACGCCTTGACGAGCCGATGACCTGTTTGGAAAAAGAGTTGGGTATCGTTCGCAATTACCTTGAGATACAGAGCTTACGCATGGACCGTCTCTCTTATCAGATTGAGCTACCGGACGAGCTAAGATCTGTCCCGATTCCCAAACTACTCATTCAGCCTTTGGTGGAAAACAGCATCATCCATGGCATAGAAGCCAAGTGGGATTCCGGTTCCATTCATATCACCGTTGAGCGCACGGAACACGGGCTCTGTATTGTGGTTGACGACGACGGGAAAGGCATGACGGAGGAAGAAATTAATGCACTTAAGGCCAGAATATCCGAGCCGCCTGTGGACACGATGGGATGTGCACTCTGGAATATTGCGGAGCGTCTGCGCATTCAGGACGCTACCCATTCGGGTATCCAGTTTGAACAGAGTCCCCTTGGAGGCATGCGTGTCCGATTAAACTGGTCGCTCGCCAATTGGCAGAATGAATCCTTACGTTGACAGAAAAGAGTCTAGTTTGATAGCATAGTTTGAGTTCATTCCAACAAGGAGGTTTTTACAATAGAACCCCGTCAAAGGCTTCAACAAGAGCGCAGTGACCTCAAAACAAGAAGACGAGCAGCTATAATTGAAGCAGCTAAAATTGCTTTTTTGAATAAAGGCTTCGAGCAAGCGACCATGCAGGATATTGCGGACGAGGCAGTACTAGGCGTGGCCACAATTTTTCGCTACTTTCCGCGGAAAGAGCAGCTTATTGTTGCTGTAGCTTCAGATATTGTTCAGTCCGAGGTTCTGGTATTCTCCGATATTATCAGAGGTGAAGGCACCTGCTACGACAAGCTTGGCCGCCTTTTCGACTCGTTAGTTTTTTTCCAGCAGGTAGAAAGCCAGCGAAGTTCCAAATTAATAGAAGCTTTTGAGTGTTACGTCGCAATGTCCAAGTCCCCGTTGGAGGATATCGAGATGTATCATTCTAACTACCAACAGATTATTATGCTTTGTGCAGAGCTGGCTGAGCTTGGTCAAAAGGATGGATCTGTTCGTAACGATGCTAATGTGGTTGAAACGATTAACACGATGATTAATGTCTTTGGCAACTTCTCCAAAAAAACAGCGATGCTCAATGGCATTGAAGCCTTCCAAACAAAAGTGGACGAAGCCGAGCAATTTAATATCCTTAAGAACATATTTTTGGATCATCTCAAGTCCTGAATAGCGGTTCCGATTTTAAGATATAACTGATAGCTGTGCTATGAGGACCGCTGTGAGATCAGATGGAGCAGCCCTCTCGATGATGTGTACATCCTGAATACATCTTATAACATCCTTAGATGGAAAACGCCTATAAGTCATGACTTATAGGCGTTTTTGAGCGTTTTATAGTTGAAGCAGAAGTTTGATTTTACTGACGAACAGCCGCATTTAATCCAGCAAGCAACTGGGAAAGAGTTTCCTCCGTGAAAGCCCCTCCCGTAAACGGAATCAACGAACGAAGCGGCATGTATTTCATGGTTGCCTGAATCATTTCGGAGGATATCGCATCGGATTGTGCCTCTTCCGTTCCCTCTGGAACCAGTCCCTGTAATTGACTCATGACAGCCATCGTTTTTGGATTGGCGAGCAGCTCACCCAGCGTTGTATTACGGTCAAAGGTAGGTACTGGCCCGGTTGTTGTGGACTCCACGTTGACCGTCTGTTGCAGGAGAATGGAACGAGAGGATGAGCCAATCAAAATATCATAGGAACCGCTCTCTACATGCCAGTCCTTCAAATCAACATTATAATAGGCAAAGCTGCGTTTATCCAGTGTGAAGGAAACGCTGCCCTCAGCGTCCGGCTCCAGTCCGATTTTGGCAAATCCCTTCAATTCCTTGTCCGGACGACTTACTACGGTTTGCTGATCCCGCACATACAATTGCACAACCTCTTGACCGTAACGAGTGCCTGTGTTTCGAATCGTAACAGTTACCGTAACCCGATCCGTATCCTTGAACTGTGTATCGTTCAGATTCAGACCGGTATATTCAAACTGTGTATAGCTCAATCCGTAACCAAACGGGAACAACGGTTCAATGCCCTTACGATCATAGTAACGATAACCAACATATATGCCTTCACGGTATTCCACACGATCTCCGTCCCCGGGGAAAAACAGAGCCGAAGGGTTATGATGCACCGATTGCGGGAACGTTTCCGCCAGCTTACCGCTTGGGTTTGTTTCTCCGAACAACAGATCCGCCATGGCTCCTCCAGTTGCCTGACCGCCCAGATAAGCCTCAAGTACTCCCTTCACATCATCAAGCCATGGCATCACAATCGGTGATCCATTGCTTAATACGACAACAAGGTTAGGCTGCTCTGAGGCAACGGCTTTGATTAGCGCCGATTGGTTAGCGGGGATGTCCATGTGAGACCGGTCATATCCTTCCGATTCATAGCGGTCAGGCAGACCAATGAACAGCACAGCGACTTCCGCTGCCTTGGCCGCCTCGACGGCTTCCTTCATCAATAGCGGGTCACTTTCATCTGAAGCAAGCTTGTAGCCCTCAGCATAAGTCACCGATGCATCCGCTTCAGCAAGTAAAACCATCTGTTCATAAGGGTTATCCAGTTGAGTAGGATGGATATGCGAACTGCCGCCGCCCTGATATCTGACCTTCTGACCTAGCTCTCCGATAACGGCAATGCGGCTATTCTTGCTCAGCGGAAGAATATCGTCCTCGTTTTTCAACAAAACCATTGTTTCTCCTGCTACCTCTCTGGCAATCTGATGATGCTGCTCAGAATCAAAGGTTGCTTCTGGACGTTTATGCTCTGCCGTCTTGAAAATAACAGCTAACAACCTCTCCACGGATTGATCAAGCTTTTCTTCGGATAACTCGCCGCCATTCACCGCCTCCACAATTTTACGTGGTCCTTCTCCGTTGGAAGAAGGCATTTCCAGTCCAAGTCCCGCGGCGATGCTGGCTGCGATCTCATTCACTGCGGACCAGTCTGTCACAACAAAGCCCTCATGTCCCCATTCTTTCTTCAGAATGGTATTCAACAAATATTCATTCTCCGACGCATACGTTCCATTCACTCTATTGTAAGAAGACATTACTGTCCATGGCTGCGCTTGCTTGACCGCCTTCTCAAACCCGGTAAGATAGATTTCTCTTAACGTCCGCTCGTCGACCACCGCATCGGTAGTCATTCGGCGATGCTCCTGATTGTTCACTGCAAAATGCTTAAGTGAGGTTCCCACACCCTGGCTTTGCACACCTGAAATATGAGATGCTGCCAGTTCACCCGTCAGGTAAGGGTCCTCTGAGAAATATTCGAAGTTGCGCCCGCATAACGGGGAACGCTTGATGTTCGCCCCTGGGCCGAGCAGAATGGCGACATCCTCCGCTTGCGCCTCTTTACCAATTGTTTCTCCGACAAGTTGAACGAGATCCCGGTTCCAGGAGCTGGCCAACCCAACCGCCGATGGAAAACAAGTGGAGGGAACACTTCCATTCAGTCCCAAATGGTCGGCATCACCTGCTTGCTTGCGTAATCCATGAGGACCATCAGTCATCATAATGGATGGAATATCCAAACGTTCTATAGCATGCGTTGTCCAAAAGCTGCTACCTGAGCATAGTGTTGCCTTTTCGTTTAAAGTTAACTGTTTCACGATTTGCTTGATATCACGATTCATCATCCAGACACTCCTTCATCTATCGGCAGGTATCCTTGACATGCAAAACGGTTATGTAAGGTCCCGCATAATATTGTTTTAGTTCTCTTTTTAATAATACTGTCTCGTTGAATGACATGAAATAGCGCTTTCTTAATGTGATATAACGCAATCTGAATACAAAGAAAGCTTTCATGCCTCGCAAGCCATATGCAGCGGTAATCCGCATAGGTATTTCTGAACATCTGTATCGTTTTCTTAAGATTTGAGGTGAGCCAAGGCGGCATCCATTGAAATGATAGTTCGGCCATCATACAATACAATAAGTGTTGTAACAGCTTGTCTATAGAGGGGGAATTAGCTTGTACGGTTTATTAATAGTGGATGACGAGAAATCGGTTGTTGATAGTCTCGCGCTGACAATTCCCTGGGAAGATTATGGCATCCAGGAAGTGCATAGAGCTTACTCGGCTGCGGAGGCTCTCGATATCGCTTCCAAATACGCTGTTGATATCATGATTACCGATATTCGTATGCCCGAGATGGATGGTTTGGAGCTTATTTTGGAGATTCGGCGATTCTCCAGTAAAATTAGATGTATTATTTTGTCTGGTCACGATGAGTTTGAATATGCCCAAAAAGCAATTCAGTATCAGGCTGCTAATTATCTGCTGAAGCCGATAAATACCGATGAGCTCATCCAAGCTGTAACAAAGGCTATCGCCAATATTGAGCACGAATGGGAACGCATCAGTTCATTTCAGCAAATTCAGCATGCTCTTCACGCCAATATGCCCTTGTTGCGCAATCAGCTGCTCAAGGAACTTCTTCAGAACAAAGCCATGAGCCATCAGATTTTGGCCGGGCGTCTCAGCATGCTGGAGATTCCCTTTGCGTCCTCTGACCCCTTTATTATGATGGTCATTCGGATGGAGGAAGAATTTTCCGGTTATGATCTTCGGTCATTATCCTTGCTCGAATATGCTGTAACCAATATAGCCGAAGAAGTGTTTCAGCATCCGTTCAAGCTGTGGCATTGTATTACAGAGCAGGGATATCTGGTATTTCTGATCAAAAACAGTGATCTGCATGCACTCGATTCAGTCGACTCCCACGCGGTCAGACTGCAAAACAATGTGCAAAAATTTTTAAAGGGAGCCATCTCCATTTGTCTGAGTAAAGAGCAATGCTTCCCTGACCACCTCTCCGATCTGTATTTAGCCTCCGTGTCAGCCATCAATCGGAATGTGGGTAGCAATAAAAGCTATTTTATTACGCTGGACAAAAAGGATGCGGATTCCCATGAACAGCAAAATCTCATTAATTTGTATGAGCCACCCTTGCTCCCTAACTTGCTGGAATCAGGTAATTGGGATGAGGCCATAAGCAAAATTTCCAGAATTCTTTTTTTGAACGAAGTTGGCAAAGAACTGTCCCACGATCAATTGTTTACAGTACTACTCTACCTGTCTTCCACATTCTCGATTTCACTAAAATCGCAGGACACAACGGTCGAGGAAATGCTGGGGGAGGAGTTCGAATTTTTGCTTCGGAAAAAAAGCCAGTTATCCGGCCAACGCATATATAGCTGGGCAGAGAAAATGATTAATCAGCGGCGCAAGCAGGCCTCTAATCAGTTGATGAATGCGCATGAACAAATTACGTCTAAAGTGAGAACATACATTCAGGAGCATTTGGCAGAAGGCATCTCCCTCCAGGTTATTGCCGACTATATCGGCCTGCACCCCGTTTACCTGTCCAAGGTGTACAAAACGGTCACCGGAGAAACGATTGGTGATTATTTGTACAGCTTACGTATGAACAGAGCATCTTACTTGTTACTGAACTCAGACCTCAAAATTGCAGATGTCAGCAAGGCGCTTGGCTTCTTGGCTCCGCCGCATTTCATAAAAATATTTAAAAAGCATTATGGTTGCACACCGCAGGAGTTCCGTACTCGTTAACGAAATGAATGGCAAAAAAACATACTGGGTTTAGCGCTCATTTTAAAAGGAAAATGCACCGGGATTGCTCCCAGTGCATTTTTGCAGTTCATATAAATCTATTATGGCTGCACCGTGTCATACCACTCATTTACCTCTTTGATAATGTTATCGCCACCAGACGATCTCCATTTTGCTACAAATGAATCAAATTCAGCTGCCGGCTTTTTGCCATAAATGATTTCAATGTACGTATCCATCTGCATTTTGGTCAGCAATTCTTGTCTGGACAGCATTGTTTTGGTTGAAGCACCCTGGAAATATTCAGGCACATCAGCATTATTCTGTTCCATACCCACTAGCAGTGCTTTAGATGTAAAGGCTTCCAGTGGATTGTTCTCATCAGCACCAAGAATTCCTGTTGGTGCCAGTGCAGCTAGCTCCTTATTGGATAACATTTCGTTATTCGCCATTTTAAGATTCGCCTCCAGCCTTTTGGAAGGATAGACAGCATCTGAACCGGTAATCGTATATTTCATCGTCCCTACTTTTCCTCCAGGAATTTTGCTCTCCTCCATAACGGGCTTGCCATCCTTAATCACATAGTCGTACCCTTCCTGGAAACCTTTGAACATGAACGGATCTTCAGAGTTATATACCTCGTACAATGCATTTTGATAATGGAAGAATGCCTGCAACGCTTCATCCGAGATGTCCTTGCTGATCAAAATGGCACTTGTGTACGGATCAGCAATGGTACGCATATTGGTGCCATCAACACCCTCCGGAATCGGGTACGGGTTATAGATCGCGTTTGGATCAGATGCCAGCAGCATGGAGCCAGGGTATACCATCATCCAGTTTTCACCGCCAAGCATTCCTACTTTGCCTGATGCGACGTTCTCGGCTACCTTGTTAAAATCGTGCAGGGCAATATCACTGGCAATATACCCCTTGCTCATCCACTCATTCAGTTTACTCAGGCCGGATTTGATCTCCGGCTGAATGGAGCCATACATCAGGTTTCCATCTACACCGGGATACCAACGCTCAGGGATCACCCCGAATAATCCAAATATCCATGATGCATCTCCCATTGGTGCGCCCAGCATCTGTTCCTTCATGGCAAGTTCCAGTGCTACGGTGTCTTTTTTTCCGTTGCCGTCAGGATCAAGGTTGACAAAAGCATCCATCACCTTTTCGAGTTCCTCCAGATTGGTCGGCGCTTTCAGATTCAGCTTATCCAGCCAGTCCTGGCGAATCCAAAGTGTAGACTGTGTTCCTGCTGTTGGCCGCAGTACAGGAATAGCAAACTTTTTGCCATCCTTCATGAAGGGATACCAAGCTGTGGGCTCTTCTGCAAGAGCGGCCTTCCACGTGTCTGATGCGTATTTATCAAACGCTTCTGACACATCCAGCAATTTTCCTGAATCAATAAAGGTGTTAATTGTATTGGACTGCGACGAATTTGCGACAAACAGATCCGGCATTTGATCTCCGGAGGACAACATCAGCTTCAGCTTGGTGTCGTAATCCACAGATGAAGAAGTCCATAGCGTTTTTAGTTCTACACCCAGGGTATCCTTGGCCCAGCGGGTATGGACATTGTCCGTATAATTTTCGCCATTTTTGAATTTGGCTGTTGGGTCTTCCCCTCTCACCATTGTGATGGAAACGGCAGGCTCGATTTTGCCATCCACAATTGAAATTTCCTTCGCAGGTACAGCCAATTTGGCAACCTCCTCTTCACTACTGCAAGCGACTAACAGACTAAAGCTTAATGCCAGAAATAGGCTTCCCCGCATCATTTTTCTCTTGTTCCCCATTGGTCTACCCCCTAATGTTTCACTTCTATTGTGTATTCACACTCTTCCCTTGAAGAAAAAGCAGAATGACCCGAACCGGAGTGTTCTATTGGCATCATGCAGACTATTCTTTGACTGCACCGATGACAATGCCAGCTGTAAAAAACTTTTGAAGCACAGGATAAATTAGCAGAATCGGTATAGCTCCGATTAAAACCTGAGCTGCACGAATGGAGCGGTTGTTGATTGTGGCTATATCATTTACATTGCTAGCATCTACAACAGGCACAGCAATCAGTGACTTCAGCAGCGTGCTGAGCGGTACGTTGTCTCCACGCATGTAGATCGAACCGGCGAACCATTCGTTCCAGTCGTGCACTACCATGAACAATCCGACCGTCGCCAGCACAGGCAAGGACAAGGGTAGAAACATGTTGAAGAACACCTGACAGTGGTTGGCTCCGTCTATAAAGGCAGATTCCTCAATCTCCTTGGGTAATGCCTTGAAGAAATTCATAATCAGAATGAGATAAAATACGTTGACCAGTCCGGGAAGTACCAGCGCCCAGACCGAATTGTACAGGCCCATTTTGGTTACAAGCAGATAGGTAGGGATCAGACCGCCATTAAACAGCATGGCAACCACAAACAGTCCTACAAATGCCTTGTATCCGGCAATTCCGTCTCGGCCTCCCCCTTTGGAAAGCACATATGCAGCCATACAGTTGATCATGAGACCAAGCACCAGACTTAATACGGTACGTTGCACAGAAAGCCATATTGCGGGCATAAAAACCGGATTTTCAAGCGCCTTCAAATAGGAGTTAAAGGTGAGATTAATGGGAAAAAAGGTAACTTTGTTTGCCATAACGGCATCTGTCGAGCTTAACGATATCGCTACAACATGCAGCAAAGGCACAATACAGATCAGCGCCAGCACAACCATTAGAAGGTTATTGAAGACCTGGAACCAGCGCTGAGGCGCGGACATGACTTGCATGAGAACCCCCCTTAGAAGATTTTATAATCAGCTACCTTATAGGCAATGCGGTATGAACCCACAATCAGAATGAGGCTGACTATTGATTTGAACAATCCAATAGCTGTGGAGAAGCTGTAATTACCATCAATAAGACCTACGCGGTACACAAAAGTATCTATAATATCGCCTTTTTCATAAACAAGTGGGTTATATAGATTGAAAATCTGGTCAAAACCTGCATTCAATACTTGGCTTAATGATAGTGTAAGCACAACAGCTATAGTTGGGATTAATGAAGGAAGTGTAATATGTAGCACCTGTTTCCATTTGCCCGCACCATCGATCTGTGCAGCTTCATACAGTGCGGGATTAATACCCGCCATCGCAGCCAGGAAGACAATTGAGCCATAGCCGAACTCCTTCCACACCTCACTGGATACCACCGTGAACAGAAACCAGTTATTGTCACCCAAAAAGAAAATGGGATTGAACCCGAGCGCCTGAAGCGCCTGATTCACAAGTCCGGTGTCCGGATTAAGCAATTCGATGAATATACCGCCCAGCACAACCCAAGACAGAAAGTGAGGAAGGAAAACAAAGGTTTGAACAGTGCTTCGCAGTGCTTTGCGACGGACCTCATTAATCAAAAGAGCAAAGCCCATGGTGGAAACAAAACCGAATATTAACTTTAGCACCGCGATTCGAAGTGTATTCCAGATCACCTGAACGCTATCCGGATACTCAAATAAAAATTTGAACTGCTCCATCCCTACCCACTCGGATTGCATAATACCTAGATATGGCTTGTAGTCTTGAAACGCCATGACCAAGCCTCCCAGTGGTGTGTAGACAAACACAAGAACCAGTAATACAGCCGGACTTAACATCAGATAAAGTTGCCAGCTATCTCCCCTTCGAACGATTTTCTCTTTGCGTTTCTTGGCTGCCAACTCCATAAAAGACTAAGACCTCCTCATACATGAATTTGTTTTAATGGACTTATTGTAAGCGCATACATAAATACAAGATATAGTGTAATACAAAGGAGCCATAGCGTTTTCTTAACTTTTAACGTTTGCTTACCAATTAAAAAGTCGCCAGGATGACGACTTCATTATTTGTTCTCGCTTTATATAACTATCGTTTTCCGATAGGTTGCTGTAGATTTTGTCCAATTTTCCTATAACATGAAAGAACTCATACTCCACACGCCCAAGGATAAACGGTCGCAGCTTGAGCGTGTCTTTTTTACTATCTAACTGACAAGGTTATGACAAATTAGCGGCCTTCTAGGCTCCCACCCATTCCCCTGCTCAATTGCCTACATACAATACATTAGACTAATGAACAGGAGTGATGTGATATGACATTTTTACCTCCTTTTGGACCTGGTGGAGGGTTCGGTGGCCCTGGGGGTCCCGGAGGACCAGGAGGACCCGGCGGACCAGGCGGATTTCCTGGTCCGCCATCGTTCCCCGGGGGTGGAGGCGGCGGACCACAAGGCGTGCAGGCACCCACCGGACCGCCACCATCATTCATTCCACAGCAACCCGCTTCGTTATATGCGGTAGATCCAAGAGCCATATCCGGCTGCCTGTTTCGTTACACATATATTTGGCCGGATCGTGGTCCCGGCTTCTGGATGTACCCGGTATTTGTAGGTAGAAATTCGGTGGCTGGCTTCCGTTGGAATGGCTTCTTCTGGCTATACACCGGCATTGATCTGCAGCGAATCAGCTCGTTTAGTTGTTTCTAGAAGTAAATCCCCCTGTATGCGGATTAATCCACATACAGGGGGATTTAGATTTATGGAATATTCACCTTGTCTAAAGCAACTTAATCAGCTTTTCTAGCTCATCAACCAAACTCTTTGCAAGTTCAAAATTAGTATCTTTTAAAGCCAATTCAATTTTCATTTCAACAGACTTTTTCTTTTGTTCATTTTCTAGATAGTTTTCATCAAAATGACTCGTATAAATCATCTGTCTAAATTCTTCTATACTCATTTTACTAATCGTTTTGTCCTCGATAATTAAAACATAATCCATACCATTTACAACAGAATAGAAATCATGAGAAATCATGATAATCGCACCTTTGTAGTCTTCAATGGCTTTCTCCAATGCGATTTGTGTATAGATGTCCAGATGGCTTGTCGGTTCATCTAGGAGCAATACGTTGGCTTGACTGGCAGAAACTTTAGCCAGTTGAAGCATGTTTTTTTCTCCACCAGATAAAGATTCAATCTTTTGATCAAGGATTTCTCCTTCAAAGCCATAGTTTGGAAGATACGATCTAATTTCATCATACGTTTGAAAGCCGGAATCAATGAATTCATTTAGGATGGTATTCGAATCTTTTAGCATTTCGCCTTGAACCTGAGATAAATAGGCCACTTTAACATCAGCATTTATTTCAATGGCATCCTGATTATTTTTAAAGATTTCTCGGAGTAAAGTCGTTTTCCCGGTACCGTTAGGACCGATCAGGGCTACTTTATCTGTCGATTTGATCTCAAAGTTCACATTTTCCAAAAGCAACTCGTCAAAGGAAACGTTATAGTTATTGACGTTAACCACAACGGTGTCTTCCATTTCCTTATCGATTCCAAAACGGATATTCGGCTGTTTGATATCGACAAATGGCTCTTTTATTCGACGTGCTTCCAATCTCTCTTGAAACTTGACTCTGGCTTTTAACGCTCTGCCTCTGGAGGCTTCGGAATTATATGTGGCGATCTCTCTAAGATTGTCGATGATGTGATCATATCTCTCAATTTCCTCAGCTTCAGCAACTGCGATTTCTTGCAGTTCGATCTTAGACTGAAGCAGTGAGAAGTTGTAATCGATATATCGCCCGTCAAACTCTTGGAGCTCTGTGTTTTCTAGGTGTATGATTTTGTTGAAACAATGGTTCAACAGATATCGGTTGTGCGTAACGACCAGCAACATTCCCTTGTGTGTGTTAATCAATTTTTTAAGCGCGTTCAGGTTTTCAAAGTCTAAAAATACATCAGGTTCGTCCATTATCATGAAGTCTGGACGATTCAGCATTTCCTTCATCACTTGAATAAGTTTGAATTCCCCACCGCTTATAGCGGATATACTAAGCTCTTTGAGCTTCATGAGGTTGGCAAGGTTTAACTGTTTATTGATGTTTTTTTCGAAATTGTCTCCATCCATCGCTTCGAAGGCATCCAAAGCCAATTGAAGCTTTTCCATCAGGGAATCCATATCCGATGTGGTGGCCATCTCCGCATAAATCGCTGTAATTTCATCTTGTATCTTGATGAATTCTTCTGCGATATATTCAAAAACGGTCATTTCTTTTGTTCTGTCTACTTGCAAAAACTGACTCACATACCCGATTCTGCAATCGGGGTCTATCTCTAACTTGCCCTCGAACAAATATCGTTCCGGATCCATCAGGATATCGATCAATGTACTTTTTCCACTTCCGCTTGTTCCGATAAAAGCACAATGTTGTGCCTCTTCAAACGTAAATGAAATGTTTTTATATAGTTCCTTTTGTGGAAATGAGAAGGATAGGTTTTCAACTTTTATCATAGTGTTACCTTTCTTTATAACTAAATTGGTGGCTAATATTAAATATATTGTCGAACACAGACTTTTAGAGTAACACTGTTTACCACCAAGTACAATCGATTTTTAGCACTTACCCTCACTTTGAAACTCTAATACGTTCTATAGAATGATGGCTAGTGGACGGTGGTTTCTTCGTAAAACACTACTGACATACTGTTGTCAGTAGTGTATTTGTATAGTTGGAGTAAGCAATTGTAAAGGAGTAGAAGTAAATGCGAAGTGTTTTTGGTCGAAAATGTAATACTTATTATAGGAAGGATGATATCTCGTGAATTTTGCTTCTGTGCGCATCATTACTGATGACGTGGATCGTCTTGCCGAGTTCTATGAGAAAATCACGGGTGTTTCGGCGGAACGCCCTGCACCTGTCTTTGCCGAACTCGTTATGCCATCGTGCACTCTAGCGATCGGCCACTCCCAGACGGTGCAACTGTTTGGCGCTGGTTCCGCTGTGGCGGCCAACAATCGTACTGTCATTATTGAGTTCCACGTCCACGATGTCGATGCCGAATACGAGCGCTTGAAGCCGTTTGTCGATGAGTGGGTAAAGGAACCTACCACAATGCCGTGGGGGAATCGTGCTGTGCTGTTTCGCGATCCTGACGGTAATCTGGTTAATCTCTTCACGCCGGTGACCGAGGAAGCAATCCAACGGTTCAGTGGTAGGCTATAAAGGACAGTTGAAATGAGCTCACCAGAGGGAGGCATGCTTTCTAACGATCTCAATAAATGCTTCTACTTGGGGAGAGATCCACTTGTTTTTGGGATACAGCAACTGTGTAGCTAGATTTTGTTTGTACTGCTGACCTGAAAGTTTTTCCTCCTTCAGCTCCTTCTCTACCGTAATTCGAGGTAACAAGGATATACCCATACCGCTCAATATCGACTGTTTCACAGCTTCAATACTCCAGAATTCAATATTGGAAGTAATCCCAATCTGATACTCTTCAATGCATTGTTCAAATAATGTGCGATAACCGCAACCTCTTTCGGTAAAAAGTAAATTGCTTCGTACAATGTCCCGTTGTAGCTCAAATGAATTGGGGTACAGCAGCATCATGGGCTCCTCAGCCAATTTCTCACTGTACAGATTGGGATCATGTACCTCTGTCCCCAGCATGAAGGAAATATCACTTTTACCTTGCATCAAATTCTCTTTATAATGTACGGAATCTAATTGGTGCCACTCGATATTGACATGAGGATGCAATTTTTTGAACTCTTCAATAATAGGTGGAAAACGATAGATCAACAACGTTTCCCCAATACTGATCACGATATTACCCGTTAATTCACCTTGTGCAGCAGTCACTTCCTTAATCATGTGATACAGGTCAAGCATTTTCTGTGCATGTGGCAACAATTTTTTTCCGGTCTCCGTTAAAATAACCCGCTTACCAATTCGATCAAATAAAGGGTAGTTAATCTCCTCTTCCAACGCCTTAATATGCAATGTAATTGTAGATTGCGCGTATCCAAGATGTTCAGCAGCTTTGGTAAATCCCTCGTGTTCCACAATTGTAATAAATGTGACCAAATGACGTATTTCCATCATTGGCTCCCTTCTTTGTAACATCATTAAAACTGATCGTTTACATATAAACTATCAATTTCACTAATGGAAAGCAATCGTTTATATTCAATGTAGCTCATTAAGAGCCCATTTCATTTTTAATCTCAAATGTTTATGGAAGGGAGTAATCACTATGCAAACAGCAGCAACGTCATCCATCTTGATTAATGGATATCGAATCGCTTATGAACAATATGGAGAAGGCTCTCCCATATGGCTCCTTCATGGAACACCGTCTTATAGCTATGAATGGAGAAAAGTAATACCCGCTCTGGTTCAAAAAGGATATAAAGTCTACGTACATGACCTTCTTGGATATGGAGCATCCGAAAGACCACTCGAAGCAGATACTTCTGTGGCAGCACAATATACGCTGTTTAGTCAGCTTTTAGACGAACTCGGAATGGATCGTTTACATGTCGCAGCCCACGATCTAGGTGGAATTGTTGGAGTCCAACTAGCCTTGGAACAGCCTGAGCGTGTACAATCGCTTACGTTACTCAACATGCCCAGCTATGATTCGTGGCCCTCACCAACCTGGAAGAAAATTATCGAAGAACAGCTTGAACAGGTTGAACAAATGTCCCGTGCTGATTTTGATACCATGCTAAAGAAACAATTATCCATGGCAGTGTATAATAAAGAGCTTATGACTGGCAATGCACTGGATGCATATCTGGAACCCCATACAGGTTCATTGGGCAAAGCCTCTTTTTTCTCCCATCAGGTAGCTCATTATAATGCAAAATATACTGAATCCTATGGAACAGATTTACCCAAGCTGAAAGTTCCCGTTCAAATTTTATGGGGGGAAGAAGACGAATGGCAGCCCCTTATGTACGCAAAGAGGCTTGTCCAGGATATTCCCCATGCCTGCCTACATGTCATTCCCAAAGCTGGTCATTTCGTAATGGAAGATGAGCCGGGGCAATGTTCTGATTATATCGACCGTTTCTGCAATAAACATCCGTGAGTAGGTTTGTATATTGAACAGAATCTCTAAGAGAAAAATTAAGCGCTCCACTGGCATAAAGCTGGTGGAGCCTTTTTTTGGTTAATGGCAAGGTGTCCTTGCATACTGTTAGTTTATAATCTGCGTATATGTATATACAAATTTAGGATTAGTCTTCATTTCCCCCTTCAATATTACGATAAATAGTATGGGGTTATACGAATAGCCATATTTACTTTATTACATCCAAGGGGGAACCGTACGTGAAACAGACTCGCAAAAAAAAGATGGATTTAAGGTTCAAACTGTATTTGATTATTCTGGTTCCGCTACTGGCCATGGGCGGTCTAATCATATGGGCAACCATCGACTCCAGTGAAAATGCATCATTAATGACCATGCAGCATAACAATCAGCAGCTGGCTGTGAATACCGCCTCTCAACTAGGTCAGGAGTCGGAATTAATTAAGACATTATCTTCTCCTGCTTCAGAGGAGAGCAACGAATATAAAAGTCTTAGGGACGAACTCGTTAAAGTTAGGCTTCAATCGGGAGCCTTGTATGTTTATATGTATAACAAAACTTCGGACGGGTGGATCTACACCGTAGATGGAGCGAATTGGGACGATACGGAATATAGTCCTTACGGCACTGCAATGGAATTCAATCCCCAGATTCAGGAACGCTTGTTACGCGGTGAAGTCGTCACAACAGGCATTGTAGATGATCCAACTTGGGGACAGCTATTGTCCTCCTTTACACCAATCAAGGATTCGCAAGGTGCTGTCATTGGCTATCTGGGCATTGATATTTCTGCTGGAGCAGTGAATCAAGTCTCCGCGACATCTGTGAATAATGCTTATCAGACCATTATCCCGATTTTTGTGGTTGTACTGATTCTTTCTTTGGTCATGATGTTATTCGTAGTACGAGGTATTCTTAGACAAGTACGCGATATTAAGTCAAGTCTCGAGCAGGTTGCTGATGGGAATCTTACAGTCGTATCCACACACATGTCCAATGATCAACTCGGTGACATTAGTGATTTGATTAACATCATGGTTGCCCAATTGACGAACATTCTGATGGGAATACAGCAAGGTTCAAATACATTACAGCAGTCATCAAAAGATATTTCGGAAACCGCTCAGACAAACCAGCGTCAGAGCGAAGAACTTTCCAGAGCGATCGAGGAAATTGCCATAGGTTCAATGAAACAGGCTGAAGAGACAGAACACTCCGTCCAGCATTCAGAGAATCTCGGCAAAATAATGGATGAAGTAGGTTCATATGTGAAACAGTTTACTTATACTTCAGAGCAGCTATCTTCTGTTCAAGTACAAGTTACACGTGAACATGAGGTTCTGCTTGAGAAGGGCCGAGAGAATGCCAAGCGTGTTGAGCATCAACAGGATATTTCCAGGTCTCTGACGACTCAATCCGAACTCGCTTCCTCTATTAGCGGTCAGATTCACAACATTTTAAAACAAACTCAAATACTATCCCTGAATGCTTCAATTGAAGCAGCCCGGGCTGGAGAAGCGGGTAAAGGCTTTGCAGTCGTTGCTGGGGAAATGGGACAGCTCGCTCAACAATCCGAACGTTCGATCCAGGAGATTGATGAGATCCTGGGTTCATTTGTTCAAGAGATACATCGGATGGGCAGTCATTTTGATGCGAATATGGTAGCTGTTAAGGAACAGGAGAAACAAATCGCTGATTGTCTCCAGGCATTTGGACAGGTTAGCCGCTTATCGACCGAAGTGCATGAGTTGGCTCAGAGTTTGGACAGCCGGACGATGGATATGCACTCTATTCGTCAGGAGTTGGAACAGAATCTCAGTTATATTGCTTCCGCAACCGAGGAAACTTCAGCCATGGCCGAAGAAGTCACGGCTAGTGCTGTGGAGCAGCAGCGATCGGCAAGCGAACTGTCGAACATCTCCGGGGAACTCGCTGGTCTTGCAGGCAACCTCAAATCATATTCCGATCAATTTCAGATCGAAGTCACTAAATAATTTCCCAATCTCATTAAGGGTGTTGTTAGATGACAATTTAGAATCGCCGCCGGAAACGTAACTTTCTTGGAGCGTTAATTTTTCGGAGGACTCAGGGTTCTGATCAGCACATAGAATGACCGTGTTCTTGTCCTATGTCACGTTGACTTATTAACGATTCCTCATTTATAATTCGGACATTAAGTAGCCTGACAGACATGGATTACCATGGATGCTTGGGATATCGATCTGTAAACAAACTCAAACTCAACAGTGAAAGATGTGAATGCATTATGGTTAAAGAGAAATTATACTACGGTAAAGATATCGAGGTTATGTTTAATTCGGAAGTCTGCATTCATTCCGGTATTTGCGTAAAGGGCCTCCCTGCTGTTTTTGATTTAAGCAAGCGTCCTTGGGTTGATCCTGATGGTGACACTTCGGAGGCCATTGCCCGGCATATTGACACATGTCCAAGCGGAGCATTGACGTATAAGCTTCTGGACGGTGAATATTCAACAAAGAAAGAGGATGAACATGCATAACGTAGAACATGAACCTGCCAATAAAAGATTCCTTATTCAAGATAACGGTGACATTGCTGCGGTGATGACCTATGTAATCTCGAGTCCAGAGCTATACATCATTGATCACACTTTGGTGGAAAATGCTTACCGAGGACAAGGGCTTGGCGATGAACTTATCAAAGCGATGGTGGAATACGCGCGGGAAAACGGTATTAAGATTTTACCTCTATGTCCGTTTGCCAAGGGACGTTTCGAACGTATTTCCGAATACGCGGATGTTCTCCATCAATAAAACGAATATTCGCAGTTGATTTTCATGGGATTACACAACAATAAAAGGCGCCTATATCATTCAAACCATGATATAGGCGCCTTTTTACGTATCCTACTTAAACTTTAATGCTTAATCCAACAATAGTTTCAAACGGTCGCAACACCAGTGGCAGCAAGCCATTCTCATAGTTGGTAAGCCAGATCTCTGAGAAGTTGAGGCCAAGCTCATCTTCCTCAAGCTCCACCATGTGTTCAGAAAGATTGATTACTACCAGCACCTGTTGATCTGCCAGTGTACGTGTATATGCATATACACTCGGATGATCCGGCATATGAAGCTCATAAATACCATAAGTCAACGTATCGTGCTCTTTTCGCAGCTGAATCATTTGTTTATAAAAGTGAAGGATGGAACCTGGTTCCTGGAGTTGTTTCTCTACATTAATATGGACGTAATTGTCATTCACTTTTAGCCATGGCGTACCGCTGGTAAACCCGGCCTCTTTGGCCGAAGACCATTGCATCGGCGTTCTGGAATTATCGCGACTCGAAGCCCAGATGATGTTCATGATCTCCTCATGCGACATCCCCTCATCGCGTTTGATCTGATATAAATTCCGATCGGCTATGTCGTTATAATCCTCTATCGAAGGGAAAGCCACGTTTGTCATGCCTATCTCTTGCCCCTGATATATGAAAGGGGTTCCTTGCATGAAAAAGTACATGGCTCCAAGTGCTGTGGCACTTTCATACCAATACTCCGTATCATTTCCCCAAGATGAAACTTTGCGAGGCTGATCGTGATTTTCAATAAATAAAGCATTCCAGCCGACGTCTTCCAGTGATTTTTGCCACTTGGTCAAGACGTTTTTCAGTTTGGGAACATCCAGTTGCCTGTCTGTACTGTTTTTCCAAAGGTCCAGGTGTTCGAATTGAAAGACCATATTAAATTTCCCTCTGACTTCACAGATCCAATCCAGCAGATCTTCTTGGTCCTCTACCTTAACTCCATTTGCTTCCCCAACAGTCACGACGTCATATCTGGATAATGTGTTCTCTTTCATTTCTTGCAGATAACTCTGGATTCCCTTCACATTCATATGCTTTTCAAAAGAAGAGATGTATTTGACGCCTTCTCGGATTGGCATATCCAAGAGGCCCTCTTCTTTGTGAATATGGCTGATTGCATCCACACGGAAACCATCAATCCCTTTATCCAGCCACCAATTCATCATTTCATATATGGATTTCCGAACTTCCTGATTTGCCCAATTCAAGTCTGGTTGTTTCTTGGAGAACAGATGGAGATAGTACTGTCCGGAAGCTTCATCATATTCCCATGCAGAAGCGCCAAAGATGCTCTCCCAGTTATTTGGTTCGTCTCCATTCTTCCCATCTCTCCAGATGTACCAATCTCGTTTGGGATTATCCAGCGAAGCTCTGGATTCAATAAACCACGGGTGTTCGTCACTTGTATGATTGATCACCAAGTCCATGATGAGTTTCATGCCGCGGTGATGCACTTCATGCAGTAATTGATCAAAGTCCGCCATCGTGCCGAATTCATCCATAATGGAACAGTAATCACTGATGTCATAACCATTATCGTCGTTAGGTGACTTATACATCGGACAGATCCATATCAGATCAATACCGAGATCTTGAATATAATCCAGTTTAGATATGATCCCCTTGATGTCACCAACCCCATCTCCGTTGGAATCCATAAAACTTCTCGGATAGATTTGATAAGCTACTGCTTCTTTCCACCATACTCTTTTCATTGAATACAATCCTTCTTTCTCGACCACTTTATAAACCGCACGAATCAATCACACAGGCCACTACGAGAACAGTACCATCTTCCGATCGCTGTTATCCCCAGATTTTTTGATTCCCCTTTTTCAAGGGAAAAATCCGGTGATAAAGGCGAGCGCTTCGCTTCTCCAGATTGGTTCTGCCTCTCCGTTAACGTGTGTCTGTTTTTCGCGGATTATATAGACTTTATTTATAGTATTATGTTTCTAAGCCTTGATAAGGTACATTCTTGCTTCATATGGACGTAATTCGCTCTCCGAGAGTTCACCTGTATAGTTAGCTATCAAAAGCTGATAGGACCCTGTTAATTGCTCCTGAAGCGGAAGTTCAGTCGTATATCCTTGGAAATTGCATACCACAAGAATTGTCGTACCATTTAACGTTCGGGTATATGCAAACACGTCTGGGTTCTCTGGAAAGATGAGCTCATAATCACCATATACAATGACTTCATGATCTTTTCTGAGTTGGATTAACTTCCGGTAATAATGGAATATGGATTCAGGGTTATTCAAACTTTCCTCGGCATGGATCTGCTTATAATTTGGATTCACCTTAATCCAAGGTTCCCCTTGTGTAAAACCCGAGTTATCGGAAGTATCCCATTGCATAGGTGTGCGTGCATTATCACGTCCCTTGGCGTAGATCGACTCCATCACACTTTGTTCAGGATAACCTTTCCCCATTCTTTCCTTATAAAAGTTGAGCAATTCAATATCCCGATAATCCTCGATCGCATATTGAACATTCGTCATACCCAATTCTTCACCCTGATATATGTAAGGCGTACCTTGCATGCCATGAAGAAGGGTAGCCAACATTTTAGCCGATTCAACTCTGAATTCTCCATCATTTCCCCAACGAGATACGATACGTGGCAAGTCATGGTTGTTCCAGAATAGACTGTTCCAGGCATCACCCTTGAGCTCCGTCTGCCACTTGGACAGCACTTTTTTTAATGCCATCACATCCAAAGGTTTAAGATCCCACTTTCCTTTGCCTTCTTGTTCATCCAAGCTGATGTGTTCAAATTGGAAGACCATTGAAAACTCACTGCCGTCTGGATTGCTGTACAGTTTGGCGATTTCCGGAGTGGCGCCCCATGTTTCTCCAACGGTTAGCAGGTCTTCCGCTTTTTGAAACGTCTCCTTGCTCAGTTCCCTGATATATTTATGCAAATTAGGTCCGTTTCCCGTAATCTTCAAATCCGGTTCTTTACCGATTAAGTCGATCACGTCAAGGCGAAAACCACCCACACCCTTGTCGATCCACCAATTAATCATGTTATATATCTCCTGCCGGACTTTGGGGTTTTCCCAGTTGAGATCGGGCTGTTTTACGGAAAATAGATGCAAATAATATTGCCCGATCTCAGGCACCCATTCCCAGGCTGAACCACCAAAGGTGGAACCCAAGTCGTTCGGAGGTGTTCCTTCCACGCCATCTCTCCAGACGTAGTAGTCATGGTACGGATTGTCTTTGCCTTTTTTGGCTTCTAGAAACCAGGGGTGTTCATCCGAAGTGTGGTTCAACACCAAATCCATGATGATTCGAATGTCTCGTTTCTTGGCTTCCAGAATTAACTGTTCCATATCTTCCAAAGACCCAAACATCGGATCGATGTCCTGATAATCTGAGATATCATATCCGTAATCATCTTGAGGAGACTTGCAGACAGGTGATAACCAGATCGCACCGATGCCGAGTTGCTGCAAATAATCCAATCGGGATACAATGCCCTCCAAGTCGCCAATTCCATCACCATTACGATCTTGAAAGCTGCGTGGATATATTTGATATACAACGGTTTCTTTCCACCACTTTTTATTTTCCATGTTCCATTCAACCTTTCTAAGGTTATTCTTTGACAGATCCTACGACAATGCCCGTCACAAAGTATTTTTGCAGCAGCGGATAAATCAGCAATAGCGGGATAACAGCAACTACGATTTTGGCTGCATTCAGGTTTTTGTTCGATATTTCAGTCAGGTTACTGAGTTCGCTGGAATTGGTGCCGGCTTGAAGCAAATCAGCAATATTCACGTTAAGGGACTGAATATAGGTCATTAACGGATAATTACTGACTTTGGTCATATAGATCAACCCGCCGAAAAAGTCATTCCACGTACCCACGATACTGAATAAGGCGACTGTCGCCAGTGCAGGAATGGATACGGGAACATACACTTTGAACAAGACCTGGAGCGGATTGGCCCCATCGATGAATGCTGCTTCTTCAAGCGCTTTAGGTACAGCGGAGAAGAAATTCATCACGAGAATGACACTGAATATCGGGACAGCGCCTGGCAGAACAAGTGCCCAGATCGTATTCAGCATATCCAGGTTTTTGATCAGCAGGTAACTGGGAATCATGCCTCCACTGAACAACATGGCAAAAATCATGATATTCATATAAATGTTTCTGCCTTTAAAATCTCTTTTTGATTTGGATAGCGGATAAGCCATTAAAATAATCAGAATCATGTTAAGCACAAGAGCTAGCACAACACGTAGAACGGATATACCAAAGGAGCGCCAGAACTGTGCATCTTCGATAATTTTGGTATACGCTGCTGTTGTGAAATTAACTGGAACGAGACCTACAGCATTCGCGGATACTGCCTCGCTGCTACTGAATGAAATGGCGACGATATTCCATAACGGAAGAAGGCAGACCAATGCCAGCATGATGACGATGGCATAGATGGCAAACCGGCCAATTCGATCTTTTAAGTTTGCAGAATAGGACACAGGTTTGGCCTCCTTAGAATATTTTTCGGTCCGTATATTTTTTGGCCAACTGGTTGGCAGACATGAGCAAAACAATACCGATGACGGACTTGAACAAACCAACAGCTGTACCGAAGCTATACTGTCGCCCAACGAGACCGATCCGATAGACATAGGTATCCAGAATGTCGCCCGACTCATAGACAACCGGGTTATACAGATTATAGACTTGATCGAAACCAGCGCTCAAAATGTTGGTCAGACTCATTACGCCCATGAGCAGAATAATAGGCAGCATGCCTGGCAATGTAATATGCCACACTTTTCTCCACCAACTTGCTCCATCCATTCCTGCTGCTTCATACAACCCAGGATCAATCGACGTAATGGCAGCCAGATAGACGATAGAACTGTAACCAAACTCTTTCCATACGTCTGTACCAATAATCAGTGGCTGGAACCATGTGTTGCTGCCAAGGAAATTAATATTTTCGAGGCCAAAGAACGCCATCATTTGATTCACAATGCCATCCAAACTGAACATGTTGACAACGACGGATGCCAGTACAACCCAGGATAGAAAGTGTGGCAGATAAACAATCGTCTGCACGGATTTTTTAACGTATTTGATACGAATTTCATTTAATAAAACAGAAAAAATGATGGCCATCATCGTTCCGAGCAGAATCTTGCCAATCGCAATCACCAACGTATTGCTGACGACCTGCGCGATATCCGGAAGCTTGAACATATACATAAAATGCTTCAGGCCTACAAATTCGGAGCCAAACATGCCCTTGGCCGGTATATAGTCCTGAAACGCCGTAATGATGCCGACCATAGGAACATAGCTGAATACAAGCAAAAACAAAATGCCCGGAAGCATCATCATATGGTACATGGCACCTGGGCCGAGCCGCCCTCGCGCTTTCCAATTCCCCTGTTTCATGGATGAACCCCTTTTCTGAAGAAAGGCTGCGTATCGCAGCCCTGCTACTGTTCATGGATGTTTATTTTTTCGATGCGATCTCGTCTTCAATTTCCTGAATGACTTGATCACCACCTTGTTTCTTCCAATTGCTGACGAATGTATCGAAGTAATCGAGCGGTTCTGAACCCGTTACGATTTTGATAAACGACTCCTGCTCCAACTTTGTCAGATTGGCCCACGTCTGTTTCATGCTTGGTGTAGTGCCAGAGAAAGCAGGTGTCATCCATACAAATTTGTTTTCTTGTGTCAGTTTGTCGATTAGTCCCACTCCGTTGATCCGTGAATGATATTTTGACCAAGCAGTCACATCATCCGTATCCATGTCGCTCAAATAGGTTTTGATGCTTCCGATATTGTTCTTCGATTCGGTTGTGCGAACCTCATCCAGGCTGATCTCTCCTTTAATCCCGCGAACAACGTCAGAGTAATCATCCAGTAGCGATGTAGCCGAATTGACTTCGATATTGAACGGTCTCGTTGAACCGTCTACCCCGGTCTCCTGATACTTGGCAGCTTCCGGCATGGTTGTTGCGGCATTTTTATCATTGGCCAGTTTATCGTAGAACAGGTTTACAATTTTAACGGCCAGTTCAGGGTGCTCATAACCTTTTCTCACCACGATAAACTGATTGGATGGATTGGCATGCGCCACGTTGACCTTGCCGTTTGCATCCTCCAGCGTATAAGCCGAAAATTTCGCATTTTTATCCATCTGTTTTGCACTGATCAGTCCCCAGTCAGGGATATGCCACGGTCCAAAGGCGATACCGCTTTGGCCATTGGCGTAGAGTGCAGTAATATCATCAAACGTGCGGGTTCCAAATTGCGGGTCAATGATGCCATTCTTGAACCAATCCGCCATGGTGCCCAGCATTTTCTTCGTTTCTTCTGTCGTGGAACCATACACGATTTTGCCATCTTCACCATTCATCCAATATTGCGGGAAGGCTCCCTCGGTTGAGGCCACACCCAGCATCGTATAAGCAGAGCCATTATAATCTGTTGTATTCATCGTGTTCACAAATGGAATACCTACCGGGTTCCCGGATTGGCCAGGATCTCTTTTCAGGAATTCCAGCGCTGTTTTCTCCACTTCATCCAGTGAAAGGGCACCGTCTCCGTCTGCATCCAGTTGAATCCCCAGCAGATCCAGCCAATCTTGACGAACCCAAACCATCGTTGGTGCGGAATCCAGGGAAGTCGCCGGAAGTCCCATCAAACGTCCATCAATCGTTGCATTGTCTAATGCTCGGCCGTCGTAGGAATCGTACATTTGCTTGATATTATCCGTGGCATATTGATCATAAATGGCGGTCAGATCCTCAATCAGATCGTTATCCACCAGTTCTTTCAGTTCATCTTTGGAATCAACACGCATCATGTCAGGCAATTCCCCGGATGCGATGGCAAGCGATACTTGACGACTATAATCTTCACCATTGGCTTCAAATTGATCTGTAATCTGAGCGTTAAACGTGTCTTTGACCAGCCGAGTATATGCGTTGTTCTCATAGGTATCACCAGCCGGCAGTTTTGGATTGGCTGTGGTTACCCGTCCCATGGTTACGGTAATTTCGTCTTTATAGGCACTGAACGGATCTCCAGGCGTTACCTCATATTTGCCTGCTTCCTCTGCAGTAGGAGGATTGGAAGTGCCTCCACATGCCGCTAGGGCTGCAACCATCAAGGCGGACATGGACAGCACGGCCAGACGCTTTGTCACCCGTTTGCTTTTCATAGACCATTTTGTTCTCATCTAGTTCGATTCCCCTTTATTCTGATGTTCAACATATTTGTTTACGCTTTCATTATAAATTGAAGTGAAGGCCAATCGAGATAGGGATTACACGTCCGTTTGGATAGAGAAATGGTTACAGTTTTCAGTCCGTATGATGAAGTATGGTTAACTTGTGATCATTTACCCTACCTACTGACTAACATTTGTCTATCTACCCCTCTTCTCGATCAAAAACAAAAGCCGGCAGCTCCTAAAACAGGAGACTGTCGGCTATTTATTTCCTCTACCTAGCTGCCGATATTCGCTTGGCAGAAGACCTGTCAGTTCGCGGAAAATCCGGCTGAAATATTTTTCATCCGTATAACCCACTCGCTCCGCAATCCAGAAAATCGTATTATTCGTATTGAGCAAGTACTCTTTGGATTTCTCCACCCGGATGAAGCGGGAGTACTCATTAAAGGTTTTCCCCATCAGATCTTTGAAACATTGACTGAAATAACTTCGGCTGATATTGAGTTGTTGGGAGAGACCTGAAGCTGTATAGGCCTGTTCCAAATCCTGCTGCACGATCATCACCGCTTTTTTCACGGCATCGATGATTTCCTGTGAGTACGAAGTCTGTTCATCAGCCTTTCGAATGCTTGCAGCAGTCTGTTTGATCCATTCTTCAACCTCGTACCAAGACTCGAAAGAATGGATCATCGAGATTCTTCCAAGCGTAGTTTGGGCAAAAATACGGTTCCACTCCATTAAGATCGAGTACAGCAATCCCATCAACTGACCTTTATGTAATCGTAAGGATATAAACTGGTCAATGAGTTGGTTATAGTAACTGTCGTGGTGGGTCCATGGGGTTTGGAACCAACTTTGTTTAATCCGGTCAAGGTCCTCATCCTGTGGTTCATTTGAACATGTGTCTTTCTCATTCATCGAAACGGCAATGACTTGGTTATTGGGGTTGTATGCATAGAATAAAGACGTCTCTGTATAATTCATAATCCAGTTTTTGATTTGCGACCATGTTCGCTCTTGTACATCAGACAAAACCAACAACGTACACTGGGGAACTTGATGCAGGCATTCCTTCAATTGATGAAACAGTTGATTCTCTTCGGACGGGGGTGTAGCCCACATGTAGCTATGACGCTCAACCTCCCATCTTATCTCATCTTCATGCGCAGTTAGCTCCATTGGCCATGTATGCTCTGATTTCCGATCTTGTGAAACAAGAGCATACACATTTCGATAATGGAAATTGATTTCATTCTGTGCAGGCATCTTTCTTATCGTGCTTGTCAACCCGTTAATTCGGGTATGAATCCGTTGCAGAACATGTTCGAATTGCTCTTTCTCCAGCTGCACTTTGGCTATATAATCGATGGCTCCGAGTCTTAGCGCTTCCTGGATATAATCGAAATCCTGATGCAGTGTTAACACGACGATATGAAGTTCAGGATAGAGCTGCCTTGCAGCTCGCATCAGTTCGATCCCTGACATGACGGGCATCGCAAGATCCGTTAGCATCAGATCGACCGGTTGGGTTTTCAGAAAATCCAGTGCTTTCAACCCGTTGCTTGCTTCTCCTACAACCTCCATGTCGAACTCGTCCCATGGCATCGCAGAGCTAATACCTTTGCGTACCAGCTTATCATCATCTACAATCAATACCTTAATCATGCCGAGATATCTTCTCCTTTAATAGGCAATACGAGCAGTATGCTTGTCCCTGTTCCCAATTCACTCTCGATCACCAGTTGTGCTTGGTCCCCGTACTGTGCTTTCAACATGCGGTGAACGTAATTAAGTCCGATGCCCATCCCTACTTTTTGTTGTTCAGCTTCACGATTGTTCAGCAGATTATGAATGGTTTCCTCAGTCATACCTGCACCATTATCTTGTATCATAATGTTCAACGTTGAAGTGCATGTCACTTCAATCTGAATAAAACCTTCGTCACTTAATCCATGATATAACGAATTTTCAACCAGAGGTTGCAGAATAAAGCGGGGCACAGGAATTTGAAGCACTTGTTCATCTGCAGTAATGCGGACGTCAAATTCAAAGTCATAGCGAATTTGCTGCAAAATTAGATACTGTCTTAGGGCATCGATCTCCTCTTCCATAGTGGATACTTGCCCTAATTTGCCTAGATTGTAATAGAGCAACTTGTTCAATGACTGCACCAGCTTGTCGATCTCCCCTTGTCCGTTCATGACGGCCAGCCAGTGCACCGTATCGAGCGTATTCATCAGAAAGTGCGGGTTGATCTGATAGAGCAGCTTTTCCACTTCCAGGTCTGCACGAATCTTCTCTTTCTGCTGTACTTCCTTGAAGAGGTCACCAATCTGATGCTGCATGTTCGAAAATTCACCCAACAGAAAATCAAATTCGGGAATCTGAGTGCGAGCTCGGCTCCCTTTTGTTTGTGGATTTTTGGACATTCCATTGATCTCCGAATGGAACAGACCGAGTGGTTTGTACACCATCTTCCACAGGAGCCAAGCGAGAAACACGGTAAAGCCGAGGAAAAATAAAGCGACCAGCAAAATTTGAAGCAACCACTGGTTTTTCTCCTGTTGATATTGAGACTGCGAAATGACCGATACGACACTCCATTTCTGTGAGGAATCCTCCTTGAACCAGTGATACCCGCGGGATATTCCGTCCTTGGCAGGATCGACCGTTAAGCTGGTGAAATTCTCCCCTACCTTCATGGCTTCCGGTATTTCGCTGTACACAATGTTGCCTTCACCATCCAGGATGAGATGAGATAATGCGCCGTTGTATTGATTGTAACCCAAGATATCTTGAGTGAGGCGAAAGCCTGATTCTACGTAAATGAACACGTCGTTCCTCTCGGATAATTGCACTTTGCGCATAGCAGACAGAACGAGTTGATCATCAAATCGGTTCATACTCATATGGGGGCCATAGTACTTAATGCCATAGGTTTGGAAGAGCACAGGCAGAGACTCAGGAGAGAAACGATCCTTAATCGGAAAGTTGCCGAACTGAGTAGTACCTTCTTTTTGAAAGTAATATAGGGTCAATCCGATATTAGGATTGGTGAAGGTCACAACACTTAACTCGTTTTTTAATTCGTCCCTGGCCTCAATCAGTTCGAAGATATCGGAGGACGGATTCAAGAATTCATCCATTCTTTTGCCTAAAGTACCCCTGTAAGATAATTGTTGCGTCACATGATTCAGATTGGTGATGGAATTCTCCAATGAGGATGTCACCTGCTGTAAATTGCTACGGATACCATCATCGATCTTATTTGCGAAAATGGAGTCGATCGTATAATAAGAAATTGCAAATATACTGATAAAGGGGATAAACGCACTGAGAAAGAACAGTAAAAATATTCTTTTTTTAAGTGTCATGGGAACCTATTCTCCTTCTGAAAATGAAACAGCAAGCCTCCTGCGTATGGAAGCTTGCTCTGAATATACATTCAAGCGGACAGGCTGTCTGTATCCTGTCCAAGTCCAATTTCCTTTCATCATTATAGATTGATATTCAAATAAGTCAAACGCTTTCATACTGTGCGCATATAAAAAGTGCTACTCCTCAAAATAATGAGGAATAGCACTTTTATATGCGTACCTTACTTCAGTTGTAATCACTTCTTGTTAATGGAATGCTCCAACATTTCAGTCTACTCTCGTACCGTCACATTTAATTTGTGTGATCTGGTTTCCCCTGAAGAATTACGAAGTACAGCTTCATACTCGTAGATTCCAGGTACTCTTCCAGAGATTGAGGTAACCGCAGACTGTGTACCAGGCGAATGAGATTGCAGCGATTGTGTGTCAATCGATACACCATTTTCGTAAAGTTCGTATTCGGTTGCGTTTGTTCCCCACCACAGATTCATGGTGACATTATAGTTGCCGTCACCGTCCCAGTTGTCGTTCGACAGAACGGCTTGCCCCGGGGAAGCATCCGTGACGATGACTGTTAGTGGAACACTCATGGTTGAACCCAGTGCATTGATCAATTCTCCAGTATAGATATAGGTGCCATTTTTCTTTCCAGTAATATCAACTTGAACAGATTGGGCGGACGGGGATTGATCGACCAGAGAAATTTCTTTAATCAATTCACCGTTCTCATACAGTTTGAACTGATTGCCGTTATTACCCCACCATAGATTCATCGTGATTGTGTAGTCGCCGTCTTTGAGCCCCGTGTCGTAACCATTATTATCAGATAACACCGGAGTGCCAGGGGCACCGTTTGCTAGTGGCGTTGTCTGATGGAGCCATTCCTCCCACTTAATCAGCACACTTGCCTGCTCATCCGTAAATACGGTTCCTCTAACTGCTTGAACGTCATTACCGTAGGATGCAAGCAATTGACGCGCTTTTGCTCCTTCACGATCGTTTGCTGCCTGTTTGGCCTGCTGTAACGTGTTTGTAAGCTGATCAGCAAGAACACCAGCATTAGGATCGGTCGATTCATCGGCAAAGGCGTTGGTCAGATTAATCAGGCTGTCGAATGTAGCAATAACGCCAAAACTATATTCTACCGTCTGTTCCCAGCCAGCCAAATCCGAGACCGTTGCCGTAACCTCGTTCAGGCCGGGTTCCAGTGTATACGCAGGAGTGTCGAGAAGCACACCCTCCGGTTCTGCCACACCGGATACCGAATCGGAAGCTGTATAACCAATTTCCACCTGCTGATCAATGGTGTATTCGGTTTGACCATGAATCTCAATGGTTGGAGGTACGAGATCAATGGATATGGACAAAGACTGTTCGCTCTCTTTGTTACCGTCAACATCGACGCTCCAGTAGCTGATGGTATGTGTTCCTTCTTCAGTTAGAGTCAATTGTGTGCCACTCACCGTTTCGCCACCATTAATTTGATAATAGGTCCCTTCAATTTCGGAATCTTCATCGCTTGCTGTGAAGGTTACTTGGACTGGAGAAGTATACCAGCCGTTCTGCAATTCTCCTTCCACAGTTGCCGTAGTATGCGGGGCCTTCTGCTCCGGAGATTCTCCTTCCAACGTAACAAAATCAGATAAAGGTATATTCAATTCCTTCACAAGGCGTGCTACGAGTTCAGACACCTTGATTGCACCGTTCATTTGCAAATGTGTATTGTCTTCCGTTGTGCCTACCCACATGAATATCGATTTGGTTCCTTCTGTGCCAAGCTCCTGGAAATGCTCCCAACTGGCTTGGTTCAGATCGATGATAAGCGTTTCCGTTTCCTGCGCCGTTTCTTTCATCGCCTGTACGTATTCCGGGAAGCTTTTGTTCAGCACCTCTCCGGTAAAATCACGACGGTTCACTGGTGTGACCAGAACCGGAATCGCACCTCTCTGCAGAGCACCGTTAATGTATTCTTTCAGATATACCTTAAATTGCTCTGGTGTAAGATAACGCTCTGGACGTGAAGGTGTGGAATCGTTATGAGACCACTGCATGAATAGATAATCGCCTTCTTGAATGTCGAGTAAAATATCGTTGAGATATCCACCGACCAGGAAGGTCTTACTACTCAAACCTCCAACTGCCCGGTTATCAATACTGACTTCATTTGGATCAAAATATTCACCCAACGTTTCTCCCCAGCCCGCTTGCGGACGATAGTTTTCCGCGTAATTGGCCACCGTGGAATCGCTGGCCAAATAAATAACTGGTTTATCGCTTGCACTGTGATCTGGCAGTCGCTCCAGCTTCAGCGCATTGATCTTCGGTGCATTTCCGGTAAAGTTGAAGTTAAAGACCCCATCAATCAGGGCAACGTCATACGTGATTTCTTTGAATTCGCCCTTGGCAATGCTTGTAAGCGCCAGCTTTGTCATTTGCTCTACAACCACATTTGCGCTGGTTGATTCCTCCGCATCCCCGATGGTCATCGTTACCCGGTAATTCGCCGGCTCCATTTCCGCCAGGAAAGAGGTACCGTTTACTCGTGTGAAATCTTCCTTGAGCAAATCTCCGGTTCCCCGGTTCTCATCTTTGGTCAGCGCAGTATCAGCAAAGCCGTACCCATTGCCTTCAATGTACGCTCTTTTGGCATCTACCTTGATGTATCCGTCGGCTGCGCCGCCAGAACCAAAGTCAAATTTGTATTCACTTATCTCTTCGTTTGGTTCACTTGTCAATGAATCCTTCGCAACAGTTAACATGTTAAACGTATGGTCAACTTTAGCCTGCGTGGCTTCCGTATTGAATATAGCTTCCGCAGCTGCCAAAGCCCGGTTCACCACGGCCTTCGATGCATCTGTATAATCCGACAGATTCAGTGCTTTGATCTCATCGTACAGAGCGATTAAGGCCGTCTGATCGCCACTCTCCGAAGAGAGCTGAGTGCCTTCAATCCGCACGTTGTCGATCTGGGTAGTCCAGTTCAACGTGCCTCCACCGCCTTTTCTCGTTCCCAGGAACCGCATGGATCTGACGTTGTCCGCATATGCGGCGGAACTCAGCGAGATATCTGCAATCGTTTGGGTAACTGTCGGATCGGCTAGGTTCGTTAATGTCAGATCCAATGTTTTTTCGGCAAAATTAACGGTTGCATCCACATTGACCCACTGGTTCTTGGAAATATCTGTAGCCGTTCCCCCTTCGGGTATGGCTGTATCCCCTGTGCCGTAGTCTGGGTTATATGCACCGACAAAATAATGAATTTTGGTGCTTCCGGTTTTGGTATGCAGCGTGAACAGGGCATTTTCGTTTGAATCCTGTATTGTGAGATGACCTTCTGATGGATAGGCACTCACATTACCGGACTGCCAGTCAAAGTTCACGTTCACCTGATCGCCGTTTACGGCATCGAACAGACGGAATACCTTGGCCCGATTGCCCGATCCGGAACCCGCGACGGACAGTACCTTATTTCCGGACTGGTCAACAACGGTTCCCGTCATGGTTCCTGCAATACCCGTGGCATTGACCATCGCATATTGGTAGTTGGCAGCGTCGCCTTCAAAATCCTCCTCATATAGCTGGGCTTCCGGCTCTGGCTCTGGCTCGGAAATATCCGGGTCGATGACCAGTGATGAAATGCTCAGCTCCATGTCTTTGACTGCACCAGCAACGAGTCCGGCAATTTTCTGTGCACCATAGCTGCTGAAATGCGTATTATCGTTGATCCCATTCGGGTATTTTGGATATTCACCCGGATTAGCATATAGGAACACTTTTTCCGTAGCTGTATTACCAATTTTGTCGTAGTAAGCAATACTCAACTTGCTGAGATCAATCAGCGGCACGTCCTGCTCTTCCGCCACTTCTTTGGCAGCTTGAACATATGCCGGGAAGCTGACGTTGAATTCCTGAGTCACTGTATTAAAATCTCTGCGCCCAACCGGAGTGAGCAATACCGGTGTAGCGCCCCGCTGTTTGGCACCGTTTACATAACGAGCCAAGTAAATCTTATAGTCCTCCGGTGATGCGTAACGGTCCGGTATCCCTGCACTGGCGTCGTTATGACCAAAGGAAATGAAGAAGAAGTCCCCCGGCTTAATTCGTTGCAGGATTGTATCCAAACGACCGTCTACCATAAAGGATTTACTGCTTCGGCCACCGATCGCATCGTTCACGACGACAGCCCCATTGGAGAAATAACGTCCGAACTGTTGGCCCCATCCTTCTTGAGGAGCCTGCGCTTCACTGTAAGATTGCATGGTTGAATCACCAGCCATATAGATCGTTGTTGCCGCACCAGCCGCTTTCTCTGGATATTTCTCGATGATGACGTCTTGGATGTCTATGGCTGTACCCGTGAAGAGAAGATCGAGCTGTCCATCCACCACAGCAATATCATAGGAATACTCCAGTGGTGTCCCTGCTGTCACATTGGTTACGGCGAGCTTCTGGACGAATTCGGATTTGACTCCAACGTTCGAGTCATTTGCATCATTGCCCAATCGCAACATCACCTTATAGTTCGCATTGGGCAGATCAACGGCAAATGTCGTGCCCGCCGCGACCGAGACCTGATTTGCCCCTACCGTAACATCACTTGTATCCTTGAAGCCGTATCCCGGATCTTGTGCGTAGAGCGTATCCTGTATGTTCGTACTTCCTGACGCAGTCTCTGTACCGAAATTAAAGCGGTAGACCGGCTCCAGCATTTCAGCTTCGCGGGTCAGAGTCAGATCGGCTTTAGGGAATGCTGTAGCTTCCGCTCCAAGATAAAAGCCGGTATGAGGCGGCTGGTTGTAGGCTACATTTTGCCAGGCTACGCCAAGTCGATACACAGGGTCCTGCATCAGCGTAGGGATGCGATAGTCTGAAGGAATGGTCGTTGTGTAGAGACGATACTCCGAACTATCTTCGCTCCGCAGCAGAAGCTCCTCACGCCAGTCACCCAGAATGTCCGCCTGAAGTGCCGGATTGCCTTTGGTATGGTTGTTCGTTAACGTACCGGTCGCCCGGAAGATTTCATTCAGCTTTTTGTTTTGGTAATCCCACTTATAGATGAGTGGAATACCTTTGGCTGTGCTATTATCCCACTCATGGTCCAACAGCTCCCGCTGAAGATCTCCATCCCACCAGATGGCGAAATTGGCGGTTTTGGGCCCTTCGTCCACAGTGTAGATAGCCTCTCCTGCTGCAGAATAGGTATTGGTTACAGGTACACTTTGCCCGTTGGTAACGGTCGTGGCCCATGATTCGTAACCTGGATAGTTCGGATCAATGTCCGCCGACATCCCGCGACCGGTGTCAAAACCTGTTTTCTCACCCCAGAGGATTTCACCTGTTGCCGCATCGCGCATCTCCAGACCGTATGCCGCATCAGAATGCTCATGCACGCTTACGACCTGATAGCCCTCCCGGTTCGGATCGAGCTGGCCGGCGTGCATGGCGTCACCGTGGCCGAGTCCGGTGCTGTACAGCAAGCTGCCGTCATCATCAATGGCCAAGGCGCCAAACATAATTTCGTCCTTGCCGTCCTTGTCGACATCCAGCACACTTAGATTATGGTTGCCCTGTGATTGATATTGTGATCCTGCTTCGTTTGTGTCGAACGTCCAGCGTTTGACGAGTTCCCCGCCAACATAATCATAAGCAACAAGCACTGTGCGGGTATAATAACCCCGGCTCATCACGACACTTGGCTTCGTACCGTCCAGATAAGCGATGGCGCCAAGGAAACGGTCTACACGGTTGCCATAGCCGTCACCCCAATCACTGACGTTGCCTCTTGGAGGATCATAGTTCACGGTAGATACAGCCGCGCCAGTCTCACCGTTAAACAGCGTGAGATATTCTGGACCTGAGAGTATGTATCCGCCGTCGTTGCGATAATCCTTCGTGCCGTCACCAATGACCGTGCCTTGGCCGTCCTTTGTGCCGTCCGCCGTCTTGACAACAACCTCAGCCTTTCCGTTGCCATCGAGGTCATACACCATTAACTGCGTATAATGCGCTCCGGCGCGGATGTTGACTCCCAGGTCAATCCTCCACAGCTTGGTGCCATCCAGTTTGATGGCATCGATATAGACATTCCCCGTATAACCCGCCTGCGAATTGTCCTTGGAATTGCTTGGACTCCACAGGAAGACAATTTCATACTCGCCATCCCCGTCCAAGTCAGCTACGGAAGCATCTCCAGCATAATAGGAGTACGTTCCGCCATCCTTAGTCCGACCATCGGCCGGTTTATCGAGCGGAATAGGTAGATAATCGTTATGCCAGACCGATACAACTTCCGGTTGCATTTGCTCTTTGCCTGCAATAACGGTGGAGATCTGATATTGCGAACTGTCGAAACCAGTGGTGTCCACATAGTTGGTCACATCGCTTATGGGCGATGCGTTCACTTTGGTTCCGTTTTTATATATATTAAAAGCGATATCATCTGGATCGTTGTTTAAATACCTCCAGCTTAAAAAAACGCCGTTGTCTACAAGAACCGCAACCAATCCCCGGTTAAGATACTCTGCTTGGCGACCCGGCAGGCTGCTTGATGACTCTGCACGTATCGGCGCCGGAGGAACAGCCAGTGAAATAACCATAAGGAGTGCTAAAAAAGATACAAACATCGATTTTTGGATGGAAACAGTTCTTCGGATCATTCGATTAACTCCCCCTTATCTAAAAATTCATTTTTAGAATCATCAGTTCGATCCTGCCCAGCTTGTTGTCATATGAACACAATTTACAGCCACCTCCTCTTTATGTTACCGCTTACATTTATCTTACAGGTCTAAAAAAAGACAGACAATCTAAAAAATGTGACGTATTATATAAGATAATTGACTTTTTTAGGAAGGAGATGAAACGATGGTTCATACGGTTTCTTATGCTTTTCGTAATGACGATACATCAATCATGACACTGGACTCTATTGGATGGCAGATCGTTTCTAGCGAGGAATATCGTTGTCCAAGTGATGATAGACCGGACCCGGGGCATGTCGTTTTTCAATACACACTTAATGGCCAGGGTTATCTGGATATTGACAATCAAACGCTCCCTTTACCGAAGGGACATGCCCTACTTGTCAAAATTGCAGGAGAACATTGCTATTACTATAAACAAGAGAACAACGAACCATGGGAATTTATATGGATCAACATTCGCGGGGATGAAGCTAACCGAATTTGGGATATGATGCATGATAATGAGGGACATGTCATTCGACGAAACGCGGACTCTCCCTTGATTCAAGAGTTATGGCAAATTATCCATTTGATTCATCAAGAGAAGGTTACGGACAAGTATCGCTTGTCCATGCAAATCTATCGGTGGTTGCTTATCCTGGTACAGACGAGTCGGGATGCGGAGAAGGATATCGGTGCCCTATCCATAACAACGATTGAGAAATGTAAAAAGTTCATCCGAGAGAATTATGCATCTCCATTGACGTTGGATCTTCTAGCCAGCCATTGCGATATCAATAAACACTACTTGTGCAGGTTATTTCAGAAATCCGAGAAAACATCACCGCTAGCCTATCTTAAAGACAGACGCATTGAGGTTGCAATCCGACTACTCCGCACAACGGAACTTCCGATTTCTCAGATTGGTCAACAATGCGGGTTTGAGAGTCCCAGCTATTTCGGCAAAGTTTTTCGGCAATATATGTCCATGTCGCCCAAAGAATATCGCTTGAATAAGTTAGAGTTTCCTTATGAGGCCATCTATTATGAATAGCTAAAATCGCTGTTTGCTAGTTGTCCTTGAATTGGGAACTGCTCTTATACCAATACAATATAAAAAAAGCCGCTAGAATAGCGACTTTTAATGGAACTATGTTCTTTGTGTGCTTCGATAATTGCTACACTTATTGAGCGGTGTATCCTCCGTCTATGATCAAGCTATTTCCTGTCATATATGAAGAATCGTCGCTAGCCAGGAACAGAACGGCTTTTGCCATCTCATCTGCTTGACCCAGACGTTTCATTGGTGTTGCCGCTGAAAGTGCTTGTTTGCTCTCTTCCGGGATAATCGGTGTATCGATAAAGCCTGGGCAAAGGGAGTTCACCCGAATATTCTGCTCAGCATACTCCAGCGCGAGCGAACGAGTCAGGTTCACAACGCCGCCTTTAGCTGCATTGTAGGCTGCAGAGCCAGGTGAACCAACCCATCCGTACATGGAAGCCGTGTTGACGATTGTACCTCCACCAATTTTGAGCATTTCGCGAATCGCTTCACGTGCAACCAAGAATACGCCGTCCAGATCAACATTGACTGTATTGCGCCATTCGGCATAATCAAGCTCATGCGTGGGATGAACACGTCCGATTCCCGCATTGTTGAATACGATATCGACTTGACCAAATGCTTCTACGGTTTGTTTGAAAATCTCAGAAACCTCTTCTTCACTTGTTATGTTTGCTTTAATAAAGAGAGCCTCTGCTTTAAGCGCTTTCAGTTCCTGCTCAAACGCCTTACCTTTTTCTTCATTTAGATCCACCAAGACCACTTTAGCTCCTTCGGAAACGAATAAGCGAGCTGTCGCTGCGCCAATCCCGGATGCTCCTCCTGTGATGACTGCAACTTTATCTTGAAGTTTGCCCATGAATAAATCCCCCAGTATAATATTTTGAATAGCGCCTATATAAATAGTGCTATATGATGTTTACAAAACTAATTCTATGCTTAAAATTGTAACAATCCAATCATTAAGATGTGACCAAGTGTCTACCTCGTAGACACTTTATAAAACTATGTCTATATTTATAGGAGTTTTTTTGAATGAATAATGAACTTATTGTGACATCTCAACATCGTAATCGAACCAAGGAGCACCTAAAAACTGCTCTGATTCAGCTCATTAAGAAAAAAGGATTCCATGGTGTTTCTGTCAAAGACATCGTTGATCAGGCGGGTTATAATCGTAGCACGTTTTATTTACACTACCAGGATAAATATATTCTCGCCGAAGAGTTGTTGAGTATGACACTCGAAGGATTGAGGGGCGCAGTAGGCAAACCTTATTGGCACGGTCAAAAGGTTTCAACAAACAAGCTGGATGCCGAATCTTTTCAAATCGTGGATTATATCTACGAGCACCGTGATTTCTTCGAACTGATTCAATACGATGATACGTTACCCGGTCTACATACAGGCTTTCCGCAAACCATACTCAAAATCTATCAGGAGCAATTTGTCTTTGAGACGATCAACAACTCCCCAGTTAATATGGACTATTTCAAGTACTATACCGCCTACGGTTTTTTTGGACTATTAAATAATTGGATATTAAGCGGATATCGTGAATCACGTGAGGCATTTATCAAAAACGTGATTGATCTCACCAAAACGCATATTCACTCTTTTCATTATGTCGGTAACACGTTTGAATCTTGATCTCAAGTAAGTTGATTTGTGAACATCACGATGAACGATATGTCTGCTTTAGATAACAGGCTAGTTGCAGATGGAGCAGATGCTCCTGATTACTCAGGGACATGCCCAGACACCAACAGGACGCAAAATCACAAGGGGATTTAAAGCATAAATAAAAACGGGCATGTCATTTACACGAGAGGAATGAAATCCTCAAGATAAATGCATGCCTAAGTGAAAATTAATTAGATACAAGCCCAAGCGGTAAACGGACTATGTCCTTTTCTCTAGACCATTGAACATAGACTACTCTATATAAATTAAATCATTATAATACGGGTCCCATTCTCCAGTTACAAATCTAGCAATGACTGCTTTTTCTAAACTAACAGGTGACCAAGATTCCAGTTCGGAGGCAACTTCAATCTGTGAAGCACTCGGAGTTTCAGTCACAATATCACCCTTATGATCTACCAATGTATATCCATCTTCAGTTTCCTCTTTGTACATGGGAAATGTCATCCTAGGTATTGGAGCATTACCAATCACTTTCCAGATACCATCTTCAATCCTGGAGTTTACAGTCTGTATTAAGAAAATGATTGGTTTAGTAGTGATCTCACTTACTGTTGGGTGTTCCATTGATATCAAATCAAATACAATCATACAATCTGATATTCTTCCTTCAGAAACAACTTGTCCATAACAATTCCAATCCTGATTTAGTTTTATTGAGAAGACATCTCCTATCTTCACCGAAACTCTTTTTTTCATTATTTTATCCTTTACTATTTCTTTTTTATTCGACCTATTCTTCTAAGTGGAATTTTTAACAGCGTATTAATATTTCAGGGTTGCAGAGTGCCTTTCAGTACCTGTTTTATTAATTAAAGCAACTTCAAAATCAGATACCCATGTAAGTTCACCTAGATGTTCAGCATAGGCAAATTCATCTGGTTGTTCTGATATGACCTTCTCTACAAGTACTTGCGTACCATCACGTTGTAAAATAGATAGGAATATATCCATGCTATCTACATTATGATGACATATGACTCTAGCATTGTACTTCTTATTAGGGCTCTTTACGTCTTTTTTCCAAGTCCATTCATTTACATAATCTAACTGCTCTATTTGCAAAGCTATCTCCCTAAATGGATCAATATCCCAATTATTACGTAGAGCAAGTTTCTCTATGCCTTCCATTAGCAGGCGAAGCGTAGCCTTTTTTTTCTCCAACTCATTTTTTTCACTAAAGTCATTCAAACTAAATTGGATCGGTACCGAACACACACCAGAATCGTTAACAATACGTTCATCCGTAATGTTTTCTACACACTCTATTAGGACTTTCCAACAATCTTTCGTTTTGTATTTCCCCAACAGACGTTCATACATCGCTGTAATACAGCGGGTTTCCAAACTAAAAGAGCGTCTTTTCCATTTCCAATTCAACGCATAATCTAATTTTGTTGCTTCGTTGTACTCACATTTTTGTTTTTTTATTATAGATTCAATATTTTCATCATCTACAATATACGGTAAATCCAAATTGAATCCTTTTAGATACATCTGGTTCTCTCCTTAGATTACTCCCGATGGTTAGTGCATTATTAACTTCTATCCAAACTTGAAGCCCAATTTTTGAAGCAATTAAGCATCTCTTCTAAATTTTTTGCTCCCCCTGCACTGTGAAACACTCCATCTCTCACGATACAGTAGAACCAATCTTCTTCATTTCTCTCTTCTTCAATCGAATCAATTCGCACACCGTATAAATGCTCCCAATCACCGTCACAGTTTTCATAATACCAGCTTTGAATCCATTTTAGGATATCCATCATCGTGACCTCTTTTTTTGTTTTTTCTACTCTAGGGAATTATTATTTAAAGGAATTCTCATGCCATATTGCATACTTTTTTCGTATGAATTACCTTTTAGTAATAATTTGCTTTTTTTACGTAGGGTATACTTAAAAGCAAGGGGAAAACTTTATTTCAAATCAAGGAGGTCATTATGAAAAAAATAATATTGTTTATCTTCATTAGTATGATTATACTTTCGGGCTGTTCTAACAAGGATGAGAAAGAGAATTATCCAGTTTTCGAGGGCACTGTAGTATTTAAAACAGATGAAAATGACAAGTACAAATTTCTTGTTCTTCAAAATGTAAGTAAGGAAGACCTGGAGAATGGAAATCTTGAGGATTTTATAGAATTAGCACAAGACCAGGAAGGTTCGTATTATTTGGTCAATAGAGAAACATATGAAACAATTGAGGTAGGGCAAAGAGTAAGAATTACTACTGGCTTTGACCAACTAGAACCCTCGCCACCCATTAGAACCGTTGTGAGTATTGAAAAAATAGGCTGAGAATTCTTCGATTGTTTAAAACGATAAAAAGACCTTAACGTTTCAAAGCAAACGTAAGGTCTTTTATCATTTTGTTTTCAAGAGTTCGGAGTTAAATCTCGTACGGATAAATCCGACCGGCCTCTCCTCTCATTAGCCCTCCCGAAATTCATTCAAATCAATGCTAAGGCTTTTAAGGTTTTTTAATCATCTCTACGCCGTCAAAGGTAAGGCTCTCCATTTCCGTTTCCAATACACCAGCTACATGCTTTGTTTCTTTATATTTAAAGTAATCAAAATCGGCATGTTTTCGGGTTCCACCTAGATCCTGCACACAAAGACCGATATAGGTTCCCGTAAACCGGATATACTCTGGAGATTCATCGGACAGATGTGTGATATCAACCCACTCGCCTGCTGTATTCCAGGATGAATCAGTATTTAACGCATAATAAAAGCTGGCGCGATCTTGATCCACCACAACCTTTAAACGGAGCGTGCTCACCAACTCTAGCGGAATATCCTCCAACAGTTCGTCGTATACCCCGTATTTGGACTGAATGATCCCCAGGCAGAGCCCTTTCTCCTCATGATAAGTTACACGTAAGTAGAGATAGTCCTGGGTATCGTAGTACAAAATCAATCCGGCCATTTGCTGTGGATGGTCCGGCGCAAATTCCAGACACGTCTCGGCTTCACACTTCAAGGCCTGAAGTCTCCGTGCGATCATGCTTTGCCTGTGCGTTGAACTCATCGACTCCATGCCGTGCAATCGTATGTAACCGGGACGTTCCGTCAAGCTGAGCCAAGTCGAATCGGGTGGAATGCGAAGTGTATTCCAATCATGCCGAAGCTCAAAGTGATCAAAGTCATCCATTTCAGCAATCGGCTCAAACGGATGGGACTGGATCATCGGTGCAGGCACCTGAACCTCCGGATATCGGTCACCGCTCGCAAGTCTCAGCCAGCCGTCCTCACTCCACGTACATGGCTGAAGTGCGGTCTCACGTCCAAGAATGCAATATTTGTGCTGAACGGGTCGTCCGACCAGATGAGCCATGTACCATTCGCCGGTATGCGTTTCGACCAGACTACCGTGGCCTGCCTTTTGCAGAGCTAAATCCGGTCTGCCGTATGAAGTGAGGATCGGATTGGCAGGATCGACCTCATAAGGACCTTGTAACGTACGGGAACGTGCTGAGGTAACCGCATGCTCATAACCGGTTCCACCTTCAGCCGTAATGAGATAATAATAGTCCTTGTGTTTATACAGGTGGGGTGCTTCGGTCAGGCCTAATTCTGTTCCCTTAAATATGTTCATGGCCGGTCCGATCAGCTTATGTTCCTGGACGGAATATTCCTGAAGAGCGATGCCTGCAAACCGATTTTTGCCCTTACGGTGATCCCATATCATATTGACCAGCCACTTACGCCCGTCTTCATCATGAAACAGGGAAGGATCAAAACCGCTGCTGTTCAGATACAGCGGATCGGACCAAGGGCCCTCGATATCCGTTGCTGTCACAAGGTAATTATGGGTATCTTTAAAAGCGCCTACCCGGCTTTTGACATCGGTGTAGATCAGGTAAAACACACCGTTGTTGTAACTAAGACAGGGTGCCCATACGCCTCCGGAATTAATGTTGCCCTCCATGTTCAACTGCGTTACACGAGTCAGCGGAGAAGCGATGGGCCGCCAATGAACCAGATCCCGGGAATGGTGAATTCGTACACCAGGGAACCATTCAAAGGTGGAAGTGGCGATATAATAATCCTCCCCTGCTCGGCAGATGGACGGATCGGGATGGAAACCGGGCAGGATGGGATTGGTGATCATTTTCTTGATCTTATTCATGGAAGAAACCTCCGGTATGAAAGTAATGATCTGTACAACAGCAGATTCACGAAAGGTAGATATCAGTACCAGCCTAGCGCTTTTTTGCCGGCTTCCAGGGCAGTTATGATCCGCTCGACATCATATACATTCCCTCTCCAAGTCCCACCGCTGACCGATTGCAATGCAGCCCAGAGCTTTGTATCATCCGGCAAAGCCTCATCAGGCCTCATATCTGGATGAAAGGGCCTTTGTGCCAGGATGAGAGCACCTTCCTCCGGTGAAAACTCCAATTCGCCTTCTCCGACAAAGTTAATGCTACCCTCCAGCGTGTTACGATCAACCGCGATGTCAATCAGGTCTTCGTTCCGCAGCTTGCCAATCGGTCCGCCTGCCAGCGCTTCGGGGCCAACATGACCAATACATGCTCCGGTGGAAACACCGGAGAACCGGGCATCCGTAATCAGTGACACGTATTTGCCAAAAGGCAAATGTTTAAGCGCAGATGTAAGCTGGTACGTCTCCTCCATTCCAGTTCCCGATGGACCTCGCCCGAGAAGCACAACAACGTCGCCAGCCAGAATACCTCCGGTCTTAATCGCATGGATCGCCTCACGTTCAGTGGTAAAAACCTTTGCTCTGCCACGATGACGATATACGCCATGTTCATCCAATACAGCAGGATCAATAGAGGTGGATTTGATGACTGAACCTTCCGGAGCGATATTCCCGGTTGGAAATGTTACGGTCGATGAGATTCCAAGCCGCTGAGCGTGTTCTACACTCATGATGACACTGTCTGGATCGATGCCGTCCTGCTCTTTTAACTGCTTCCGCATGAGATGACGGCGTTCCGACGATTCCCACCAGTCCAGTACCTGACCCAATGAAGTACCTGTAACCGTTGGTACAGACTCATCCAACAGACCAAGCTGTCTGAGGTGTAGCATGACCTCCGGTACACCTCCTGCCTGAAAGACACGTATGGTCGGATAAAAGATCGGTCCGTTTGGTAGGGCGCTAACCAGCCTTGGAACATTTTTGTTGACCTGTATCCAGTCCTGTACCGCGGGTATGGTTAAACCGGCGGCATGGGCAATCGCCGGTATGTGAAGAAGCAGATTGGTCGATCCGCCAAACGCGGCATGAACGGTCATCGCATTGCGAATGGATGCATCGGTGACAATGTCTGCCATCCGCATCCCCTGTGACTCCATATGGATGAGTGCACGTGACGATTGGCGCGCCATTTCAAACCAGATGGGCTGCCCGGAAGGTGCAAGCGCGGCATGTGGCACTGTCATACCCAGTGCCTCTGCTACAACCTGGGCCGTAGCCGCGGTACCTAGAAACTGACAGCCTCCTCCCGGTGTAGCACAAGCTCGACATCCTAAATCCGAAGCCATTTCCAGAGAAAGTTCCCCGTTGACGTACCGTGCACCGATGGTCTGAATTTTACCGGCATCCTCTCCATCGGTAGGTGGAAGTGTGACGCCACCGGGAACGATTACACCAGGCAATTGCGGCATGCCGGCAAGTGCGAGCATCATCGCTGGAAGACCTTTGTCACAAGTGGCGACACCAAGCACGCCTTTACGAGTTGGCAGCGAGCGAATCAGTCTGCGAAATACCATAGCGGCATCGTTCCGGTACGGAAGCGAGTCAAACATGCCGGTCGTCCCCTGTGATCTGCCGTCACACGGATCGCTGACATATCCAGCAAACGGGATTCCTCCCCGGCTTGACAGTTCTTCTGCGGCAGCCTTCATCAGCAGGCCGACCTCCCAGTGGCCCGTATGGTAACCGAGTGCTGCCGGGCTGCCGTCTTCATTGCGTATGCCACCTTGTGTACTCAAGATCAGAAATTGTTTTCCGTTCAATTCCCCGGGCTTCCAGCCCATTCCAACATTCTGGGACATGCCGAACAAGTCGCCGCTTGGAGCATTCCGCAGCAAATCATCCGTTAAAGGCAGACGTCCGGCAGCCCCTGGAGCATGTGCTATGATATCGAAGCAGTTGGACGCGGTCTCTCCCATAATCGACGTAATCTGTTCGTACATGATAGCCTCCCACAGTTTATGACTTCACAAAGACCGTTTTGATGGCCGTGAAAAACTCGATAGCCGCTTGCCCCTGTTCTCTGGAGTGTGAACTTGACATCTTCATTCCGCCAAACGGAGCCTGCAGCTCTACGCCGGCTGTTTCTGCATTAATTCTGACCAGTCCTGCATCCATGTCCCGGATGAAAGACAACATGGCTCCGACGTTCTGTGTATAGATGGAAGCACTCAAGCCATAATCGCTATCATTAGCCGCTTCGATCGCTTCCTCCAGGGAATCTACCGCAATCAAGGCCAGAACCGGGCCAAAGATTTCTTCCCGGGCGATGGACATATGGGATTCGACCCCTTCAAATACGGTCGGCTGCACATAGAATCCCTCTTCCAGTCCCGGACCGTCCCCTCTTTTTCCGCCAGTGAGCAGAACGGCACCTTCATCTTGGCCTTTTTGAATATAACTCAGCACGGTATTGAGCTGTCCTTCGCTTGCACATGGACCCATCCAGCTTCCAGAAGACATGCCGTCACCCAGCCGAATTTCCTGGATTTGCGAGAGCAGCTTTTCTTTGAAGGCATCGTATACTTTTCGTTCAATAATGACCTTGCTGGTGGCCGTACATTTTTGCCCGGTCGATTTCAACCCACCGCTGATCGTGGCTTCCACAGCCAAATCCAGGTCAGCGTCAGCCGCGATAATAATCGGGTTTTTCCCACCCATTTCAAGTTGATACTTGGCCCCACGTGCCAGTGCTGCGCCGCCGACCCGTTTGCCCACTTCATTGGAACCTGTGAACGTTATTCCGCCCACATCCGGATGCTCAGCAAGTGCAGATCCGATCACTGAGCCTCTGCCGCATACCAGATTAAGAACGCCTGCCGGAATGCCCGCCTCTTCAAAACACTCCATTACTTTAGCCGCAGTGACCGCAGTTTCCTGAGCAGGCTTCAACACAACCGTATTGCCGTAAATCAAGGCCGGAGCCGTTTTCCAAATCGGAATGGCTACTGGGAAATTCCAAGGAGCAATAACCCCAACAACGCCAAGGGGTACGCGAGTCGTAAACATCAGTGCTTCGCTGTCCGTTGATGGAATGACATCCCCAGTTTTTCGCATGCCTTCTCCGGCGTAATACCTTAAGATTGCTACACCGCGCAGTGTCTCTCCTTTAGCTTCTGGGAGTGTTTTGCCCATTTCCCTGGTCATCGCCTCTGCAACTTCATCGGCCCGGCGTTCCAGCACATTGGCTGCTTGAAATAGATAGTTTCCGCGTTCCGCACCCGATAACCTCCGCCAATCTTTTGCTGCTTCCTTCGCCGCTGCAACAGCCCGGTTCAGATCCTCTACGCCTGAGGTGGGTACGTAGCCAACTACCTCCTTCCGATTCGCCGGGTTGATGCTCGGTTCGGTTTCACCGGATGTCGCCTTCACCCATTCTCCGTTAATGTAATTGCTGTATGTCTGCTCTACCTGAAATGTCGTCATTGCATTCATCCTCCTTGTACATTAGTTTGAAATGACTGGATTAATAAGTGTCCCGATATCGCTAATGGATATTTCAATGCGGTCCCCTGGTGCAAGTGTAAAATCATTAGGGGGCACAATGCTTGTGCCTGTTAATAACACCGTACCGTCAAAGAGATTGTTATCTCTGGCCAGAAAAGAGACCAGCTCATCGAGTTTTCGGTTTAACTCACTTGTGCTTGCCTCGCTTTTGACAACTATTTCACCTTCGCGATATATTTCGCAGACGATGCTGAACGCATATGGATTCTGCACCGTTTCCGCTAGACGAATGGCTGGCCCTATCGAGCAGGAATTGCGCCACATTTTTGCTTGCGGTAGATATAGCGGATTCTCCCCTTCAATATCGCGGCAACTCATGTCATTGCCAACGATGTATCCCACAATGCTGCCATCCCCGGCAAGCACCAACCCCAGCTCCGGCTCAGGGATCTGCCAATTGGAATCGCTGCGAAGTGTGACAGCCTCATTGGGCCCGACGGTGCGGGCTGCTGTAGATTTAAAAAAGATCTCCGGTCTTTCGGCATCGTAAACTTTATCGTAAAAGGTCTTTGCATCTAGCTTGCCTTCCGTTGCTTCATAATTTCGCGCTTCCCGGCTACGCTGATAAGTCACACCCGCCGCCCATACTTCCGGAGCTTCCAATGGAGTGATTAGATGTAAGGAAGTCCAATCGTCAGTTAACTTGTTTAATGGTTTAAAAGCGCTTTCAACAAGTTGAACTGGAGAAATCCCCTGCTTTCTTGCTTGATGGATCAAAGTCATAAAATCTGCTTGTGGCAAACGATACGCTTGTTCATCATCCGTAACGGCTGCCAGCCACTTCTGTTGTCCGTCCAGAAATCGAATAATTCTCATTCAAGCTTGCCTCCATTTTTCCCCATCGGGTTGATAATACTACCATAGCACCCGCTATGGTTCATGACGATGTTCTAATCACTCCGACGATTTACCCTTTTCACGCATTTTTTTCTGTTAAGATGAGGTTAGATCCATTAAACTAAAGATAATTTACGAGGACAATCCGATGACAGGATGTTGGTATATAGAATAGTACAAGGGGGTTGGTTTGCTGTGACCAAGCTTTCGGATGCTGTGTATTTAGGTCGTCTACCCGATGTTCGCATGTCTTTTCAATTATTGGGGCTGCATGCAAGAAAGGTAGATTCCAGCTGGACTTATCCGTCTCATGAACATTCAATGTATGAAGTGCACTGGATGATGGACGGGCAGATGAACATGGTTGTCAACGGGCAGTCTTATCGTCAGTCGGTTGGTGACCTTCTGTTCATCCGGCCTGGTATGACCCACTCTTGCACCGGAGCCGGACCGGAGGGGTTCACTTATTTTTCTGTGCATTTCAGCATACACGATACATCCTTTTGCAGAGAACTTAACCGTTGCAAAGACATCTATTATCCGGCAAATTCAAATTTGGCTCTGGGGCTTTCCCCTTCCCTGTCTACCTTGTATGGTCTGGCCACAGAGCATTTGTCTAGCTCGCTAACTTCCTCCAAACAAATGAAGGTACATGCCGCCGTGTTTGAACTGCTCGGTTCCCTGGTCGGTCAGTTATCTCAGCAAGCCTCCGTTACGTTGTCGAGAAAAGAAACCATTGCCCATCAGATTGCTGAGCACATTGAGGATTCGGTAAGATATATCCATCTTCACGGGGAAATTCAGGAGAGCGATCGAACCTGGATTCAGGACATCGCCAAGTCGCTGAGCATTAGCCCGTCACAGGTTAATCGTATTTTTCGGCAGGTATACGGCATCGCTCCGCGCAAGTTTCTATCCGAAACCCTTCTGAACGAAGCGCAGCGGCTGTTAAAGCAAACCGACCTGAACATAGATCATATTGCGATGATGCTGGGGTATAAGACCAATGCGCATTTTAGCCGCCAATTCAAGCGGTGGACAGGCATCGCGCCAAGCGAATATCGTAGCCATTCGCAGCAGGCAGGAGAAGCCAACGTTGTGGATGACTAAAAGTTTAATCATCCCCCCCAAAATTGTCTGAGCCGCATAGGCTGATCGGTCAACAAAACAGCTACTGGATGACCAGCAGCTGCTTTGTTTTGTCTGGATTGCTCAGATCATGTGTTTGAGGATTACGCTAAAATAAATGATGCAAGGCTTGCACTTCCAGAACCTCTGTACGTAAAATACAAAGCTTGTATACCATCCGGAATGGTCATCTCGACTGAATAGGGTTTCCAATGATTGGTGAAATGTACCGGGATTGTACCCAGGACATGACCGTCCCATGCGGTTTTGACCTCAAATACCCCGTGACAATATCCCCGTACCTTGATCGAGACCTGGCGAATTCCTCGGCAATCAAAGTATTTAAAACCTGCCGTTGCGGATTCAACCATATTGGCGATATATCCGACTTCTTCATCACCGTCTCTACCATCCTGGGTGATCTTTGGAAAGCGGCTGTCCAGCCAGGCTCCTGCCCCGAAACCTCCAGTGTACTTCTGATCATCTTTGGTCAAAAGAATACATGCAAGATATGCGGGGTACTCGCCTTTTCCTTCAAGCGGTCTCCCACCCGCACCAGAGGAGGTCATTTCCACCTGAGGAATGCTGCCGTCCTCTTCAAAAGATATCTTCTCAATACAGCCCTGTCGGTTGAATGCGTCCCCATTGGTATGACGGTGATAGAAGACATACCAGTCTCCGTTGATCTCCACAATGCTGCCATGGTTATTGCCTCCATAATACATGGGTTTGTCAGCAGGTTTGTAGGAGTCGATATGGAGATCACAGTTGCTTACGATGACGCCCTGATATGTAAATCCTTTATTTGGAAATCGACTGGTGGCATAACATAATTCATGCATAACGATGGAGGAATACACCAGATAGTAGGTATCACCTCTCTTCCGGATGGAAGGCGCCTCAAAAAATTCATGGCCCTCATAACCGCTGCCCTCACTGTAAGGCTCGCTCGGTGCTACGAATATGGGTTCTTCCACAATCGTCAGCATATCCGGACCTAGCATCGTGGCCATCGCGCCATGTCTTGATTGGTCTCCGGCCGCACAGAAGCCGGTATACAGATAAGTGTGCTGTCCTTCAGTCATCACGCCGGGATCGAACTGGGGCTCGTCCCCTTCTCTTTCGCCCAGACGAGTGCCGTCGTCATATTGTACATAACCATAGAATTCATATTTACCGGCAGGTGCATCACATACAGCCACCGAAACAACGGGTACCTTATCCAGCACATAATACAGATAATACCGCCCATCGGGACCCAGCGTAACATCTGGCGCATACAAGCACATATGGCCATTCGGATTCAACGGGTCATCTGTTTTTCGGTAGATCACCCCTTCATTTCTCCAATTCCCAAGGTCATTCACGGGTGCAGACCAGCATACATAATCGTTCAGACAGAAAGCATGTCCGTTAAAACGGTCATGTGAACCATACACATACACTCTTTCATTGAATACATAAGGCTCACTATCAGGTACGTACTCCCAGGATGGAAGATATGGGTTGAACCCCTGCTTGTTCATTCCAGCTACACTCCTCATATAATTGTAATAGTACATTCGTTCTATGAAATAAAGATAACTCTCGTATAATAGAAAATAGCTTAAGTAGAGTATGGGTTATTCTTTTTTACAACCTAAAGATAAAGGGGAAGAACCATGACATCTATTTTTTACGTTGAATGTGACGCGGTACATCAGAATCATTTTGTTTTTGATATCCCTGAAGGACATGATGCCTGGTTATTAGTCATTACACAGACCCCTGCCCAGTTTTGGGTTGATGGACAACTTAAGGAATACCCGGCTCATTGTGCTGTACTTTTCAAACCGTATCAAAAAATATATTATCGGGCTTGTTCAGAGCGCTATATAAATGATTGGATTCGTTTTGAAAGTGATGAACCGTTTGTAACCGATACCTCCCTTCCGCCAGGCACACCTTTCCCGCTGGATGATCCGGAATACTGTCATAAGCTGTTCCAATTGCTTGTTGCAGAGCATTCTTTTCAGAACGATTACCGGGAATCATCCATCAATTGCCTGTTGCGAACCTTGTTCAATAAATTGCTTGAGTCTTGTGTCCAAGAGGATATTAGTCCTCAGCACTATCCTCTGTTGAAGCTTCGAACGGCAATTCATAACGATCCCAGCCATCCTTGGACCATATCGGAAATGGCGAAGATCATAAACGTCAGCCCGGGGTACCTGCAGTTGATGTACAAGAAATCGTTTGGCCTCTCGTGTATGGAGGATGTTATTCATAGCAGAATACGTTTGGCCAAAGAATATCTCAGACATCATTTGTATACGGTTGCAGAGATTGCCGATCGATGCGGTTACCGTAATGTCGAGCATTTTTGCAGGCAGTTCAAACAAATGACCGGTTCCTCGCCCAAACAGTTTCATAAACGACGTGAAGGTGTCCCGGCTGACTTAACAGAGTTGGGATATAAATCTCACTTTTAAGGGGGATGTACTTAGATCAATGGAAAAATTCCCACTCTGTCCAATAGGCGTTTACATACTTTAGCCATTTAATCGGTATAAACGTCATCGAGGTTGTTAGCGTTCTCTGCTGTCATTTTAAGTTAAGGTTTTAGACTGTATGATGCAATGACATATTCTCAAGCATGATTGATCAATTATCATATTGTGATACCTTATAATGACATACATTGGAAAGACCAAATCCAAGAGTCTTCCTGATTGGAATCCTGGAGCTTAACCCCATTTCGAACTTTTTGGATTATTTATCTATACTTATATCTCCAAACAAAAGAAGTCACTAATTTAGTGACTTCTTCTGACATAAAGTTTCCTATTATAAATTTTCTTTAACTTAAAAGGTTCTGATTCATCAATCCTTAATTAAGGGTTCTATTGGGATGAAGAGCACGAGCCATTGCATCCATATAACCCTTAACAGTACTTTGACTCACTTCTGTTTCTGGAGCAAGAATTTCGAAAAGGTGGAAGCAACCTGGATAGAGGTGAAATTCTACATCCACACCTGCTTGTGCTAATCGTGCCACATACTCCATCGTCTCGTCTCGGAATAGATCGAGCTGACCTACACAAGTATAGGCTGGTGGCAATCCGGCCAAGCTCTCTGCTCTCGAAGGTATTGCATAAGAAGAACTTCCACTGATATCGTTCTCCTCACCAAGGTACATATTCCAAGCAGCCACGTTGTCCGTTCGGTTCCAGATTGAACCCTCTTCTGTAATCTCATGACTAGATGGCGTGATGTTACGATTATCTAACATCGGATACAATGGCATTTGGAAGATAATAGACGGACCTCCTTTATCACGTGCCATCAGCGCGAGTGCTGCTGTCAGTCCTCCGCCACCGCTAGCACCGGCAATCGCAACCCGATTCACATCAATGCCAAGCATTGCTGCTTCCTCCGTCATCCATACCAATCCAGCATAACAATCTTCAATCCCCGCAGGATAAGGGTGCTCAGGAGCGAGCCTATAATCGACTGATACGACAATACATTCTGCTGTCTGAACAAAACGTTCGCACAATTTGTCGTCCATATCTGGATGTCCTAACACGTACCCACCCCCATGAATCCATAACATGGCTGGTAGTAAATCATTCGTTCGTTCGGCTGGCTCATAAATTTTGACCAGCATCTCACCTCCATCCCTCGGAATTTTCCGGCTAGTTGTGTTTACATGCTCTGATTTTTTCACCGATGCAGCCGATACTAAGTTTCTGCTCCACTCTAAATTTTTCTCCAATTCAAACCCTGGAAATTGTGAATATACCTCTCTTAATTCTGGTAATATACGTGTCTCAATACTCATGATAATTCCTCCAAATATAATAATGAATTCGTTCATTTATGTTTTTTAGTTAATCCTTATCTCATTTCAGCTTCCCACTTGGAAATTTCCTCTCGTACTCGCGGTGCAACCTCTTTACCGAGCAGTTCTATAGCCTGCATTACCAACTCATGTGGCATCGTGCTTAAGGGAACATACATCATGAAACGTGTAATTCCTACATGCTTGCGCAGATGAATAATTTTTTGAGCAACTGTTTCCGGATCCCCTACATACAACGCACCATCAGAGCTACGGGCAGCGTCATAGCTGGAACGATCGTAATATGCCCACCCCCGCTCTTTGCCGAGTTTATTCATGCCGTACTGAGTGGACGGGAAAAAGAGTTCTGCGGCTTTTTCCGTATCTTCTGCAACAAATCCGATAGAATGTGAACCTACCCGAAGCTGTGATACATCATGACCAGCATGAGTTGCCGCCTTTTTATACAGTTCTACAAGTGGCGCAAATTTCGTTGGATTACCACCGATAATTGCCAGAACTAGTGGCAGACCTAGAATTCCAGCACGTATGGCAGACTCCTGAGTACCTCCGCTACCAATCCATACAGGTATAGAATTCTGAACAGGCCGCGGGTATACCCCCAGATTATGTATCGCTGGTCGATGGCCTCCACTCCAAGTTACTTTCTCGGATTCCCGTAATTTAAGAAGCAGTTCAATGTTTTCATTAAATAAATCCTCGTAGTCATGCAGGTTATAACCAAACAGTGGAAAGGACTCAATGAAGGAACCTCGACCCGCTATAATCTCGGCACGTCCATTGGAGAGACCGTCAAGCGTGGCAAAATCCTGAAACACACGGACAGGATCTGCTGAAGATAGGACCGTCACAGCACTTGTCAATCGAATCCGTTTTGTGAGGGGCGCCGCAGCGGACAACACCATTGCTGGTGAAGATGCGGCATAATCATCACGATGATGCTCACCTATGCCAAACACATCAAGTCCTACCTGATCTGCAAGGACGATTTCTTCCACGACTTCTCGCAATCGCTGAGCGTGACTCATCACAACTCCGGTCTTAGTATCAGGCTTTGTTTCTACGAATGAAGTAACACCTATTTCCATAATTAATCTCTCCTTATATTTTCTTTCCTTAAGAGGAATGCTCAAGACAACGGATTAAAGCCGTCCAATCCAACTCACCATAACCATGGGTAATTCCATCAGAGAGGTGTTGATGAATAAGCTGACCTAAAGGTAGTGGAGCTTGAACTGACTTGGCTGCCTCGATAGCTAATGCAACATCCTTTAACCCGAGCTTCATTTTAAAACCGGCTGGTTCAAAGCGCTGTTCAGTCATGATCGAGCCATAGTTCTGATATACCGGAGATTGAAAAAGAGCATTCACAAAGAGCATTCACAACATCCATATATTGGGACGGCTTAATGCCGTGCTTTTCAACCATGAGCTGCGCTTCCGACAAAGCTTCCAGCATTGAAGCAATTAGAAAGTTAACGCCTATTTTGACAATGTTACCTTCTTCGCCACGATCCCCGATCTCAAATATCTCTTGACCTAGTGCTGTTAACATGGGAAGTACTCGTTGTCTTGCATGTTCAGGACCAGCTAAAATAATGCGCAATGTAGCTGCTTTAGCGGCATCCGGGCGCCCCATTACGGTGGCAGACACAAAGTGCTGGTGTCTCTCCGCATGCAAAGCGGATAATTTCCGAGCCAGATCTACGCTGATTGTACTGGCAGATACGTGAATTCCATTTTCAGATAATCCGTTCAGAACTCCATTTGGTTCCTCAACAATTTCTCTCAAAGCAGCATCATCAGATAACATGGTAATTACAAGATTGCTTTCTTTCGCTGCCTCTAGTGGTGTTTGGACATACCGTGCTCCCTGTTTTATTAATGGTTCAACTTTTTCAGCGGTCCGATTAAAGATGACTAATTCATAACCCGCTTTCAACAGGTTTCGTGCCATTGGAAGCCCCATATTTCCAAGTCCAATAAACGATACCTTCATTGGTTGCATCTCCTTATTGTTGATGGATTGTTTCGATAACGGAATGAATGTTCCAGAATGATTAAAAAAATTATGGTCTTGCAGATACTCTTCAAATGGCACCTTCAAAATATGAGGATTATAATAACGGAACAATCATTCCAATATTGCTAAAAAAATTATATCCCTGCAATTACAAAGCTAAGCATTTCTTTTGCACGTTCTGGATTTTGACCTGTTTTGGCCATAATATTTATGCTTTGATGTAAATTCAGCAATAAATAAGACAATGTTTTGATATCTGTTGTTTTATCTATCTCTCCCGATTGTTGGCCCTTTTCCAAAAGCTCGCAAAATGCTTGTTCCAAATCCGAAAAACTAGTCTGTATCAAGACATTTATCTGTTCATCTGGTGACTCCAATGTTGTTGCTGTATTTGTTACAAAACATCCGCCCGGTAGGCTGGTATCGTATGCTGAAGCAATATGATACTCAAAAAATTGAAGAATTCCTTCTCTAACGTTGGACGCTTGTTCAAGAATAGTCTGTTTATTGGAACTCCCTTTTTTATAATGCTCCAGGGCATCTCTGTACAAGGTTTGCTTGTCGGAAAACGTATCATAAAGGCTGGATCGGCTAATGCCCATCACTTCCAGTAAATCCGGTATACTAGCAGCCTCGTATCCTTTTTTCCAAAACAACAGCATCGCTTCGTGTAACGCTTGATTTTTGTCAAATTCTTTAGTCCTGGCGATAGGTAACACCTCCCGTTTCAGAAATATAACATATCTGAACTGATCAGTCCAGAAAAGAATCTTGCCGGTTGTTAATCGTTATTAAAAATTTATCCATTGAATAATATATGAGCTATATTTTACATCTAACTCCAAAAATATTAACTTTGTTATACACCAAAAAGATCTCTTGAGCAGTGAATGCTGAAGAGATCCTCTTTTTATTTTACTCATAAGCAAGAATTACCCATCACTGAAATTACACTGGATCTGGAGTTCCAGTCCTGCTTCTCGATTTCTTAAATAGCAGTATGGCAAGAAGTAAAGCAATTCCTACAGCTCCAAACCCCAACCAATTTAAATACAGGACAGATGTACGACTGATCACAACCCCACCTAATCCAGATCCCAGTGCAAAACCAAACTGGATAAACGACGTATTTACGCTAAGGGCAATGTCGGGATTACGAGGTGCCAGTGTAACCAGATATAGTTGCTGGGCCGGAGATATGCTCCACGTTGCTAACATAAAAATCATTAAAACCAAGATCAACATCATAAGATTAACTCCAGCTAGAGCAAACAAAAGAAGAGTTATTCCTTGTAACAGAAGGCCTAGACAAATTGTAAACTTTGATCCCTTTGCATCTGCCAATTGTCCGCCCACTTTTGATCCGACAAAGCTGCAAATTCCCGCGAGAAACAGAACACCGCTTATCTCGGTCATGGAAAGAGAAGACGTAGCTTGTAAGAAAGGCGTAATATACGTGAACAGTGTAGAATAACCGCCGATATACAATAACGTAATAAGCAAGGCAGTCAGAATGAGTGGATTTTTCAAAATGGAGAGCTGCATTCCGAGCGTGATCTTTTCTTCCTCTTTGATTGCCGGAACCTTTTTGTAGATAATAAGTAATGGAAGAACACTTAACAATCCAATGAATATAAATAGAACTCTCCATCCAAACATTTCACTAAAAAATGTGCCCAATGGGACACCGAGCACTAGCGAACTGCTTAGCCCCATCAAAATGATGCCGATGGCATTGCCCCTTTTTTCTTTTTCAACCAGTCGTGTCGATACGGCCATCGCTACTACGGTAGCCACTCCTCCGCTAGCCCCTTGAATAATTCGCACCCATAGTAAAGTTTCATAAGAAAGGTCAACAAGCATAAGTCCGTTGCTGGCAATAAACACACTGAGGGCGGACAACAGTAACTTCTTGCGATCCATATTTATTGTAATTGCAATGAGAATCGGAGCGATAATGGCCGCTGCCAGAGCGAATACAGTCACCAGTAAACCCACTTCGGAAGTAGATACGCTCAAGTCTGAGGCGATCATTTCAATGACTCCTGTAATAATGTATTCAAGGGTTCCAATCAGAAAAACAGCCAATGCCAAGATATATATAATCCATTTATTTTTCACTTTAATCCACTCCGTCTTCTCTAGTTATCTATTTAGTATTGGAATTTGTATTTCTATAAACTGTACATCTTGTTCTTGAGATAAGGGTAAATATAATTCCCTACCAGCTCCGTTCTCCTTGATCTGATAGTTATTATTCTCAATCCATGTAGCTAGATGAACACAGGCTTTACAGGCAAAGGTGGCATTGGAACGATAAGCTATGGTGGCCATCATGGGCTCGGCAGGAAGAGTCCGCAGTTGAAATGGGTCGGGAGGTGATCGCAGCTCACAGTTTAAGAAGTAACCTATTTCAAACTCGAACTCTTCCTCTTGTCCTGCGATTTCTTTCCACAAAACAACCTGAGGTCCGTTGATCAGTTGGCGCATTTCTTTTGTTAATGATTGATCAAACTGATGAAATAAACTCGGGATCTCCTCTTCCCTCCCGCACCCTGTCTGAAAAAGAAACTGCCGAGCACCTTCCTCTTTGATTCGGATTTCTTGCCCAGTTTCGACGTGCCCCTCTTCCTCTATAAGCTGCATGCGTTCCTCAATCCGGACAAGTTTGGCTTGTTCCGTATCGATAATCCGCTGAATTTCGCTTCTTTTTAGCTTAAACATGCCTTGAATATTCTCCAATGTAATATGTTCCTGTAACAGCTGTGTGATTTGTGGCAACGTGAACCCCAATTCTTTATAAATGAAGATTCGGTTGAGCTCGAGAAGCTGATCTGCGGAATAGTAACGGTAACCCGTATCGTGATCTACCTTTCTCGGCTTAAGTATGCCAATCTGGTCATAATAACGCAGTGTTTTTAATGAGACCCTACTTAGCCTGGAAAACGCACTGATTTTGAACAACATATCATCTCCAATCTTTTAACCTAATGCGAGTATATAGTTTCCCGTACAGGGGAAAGTCAAGGGTGTATATGCTTCTCATTTGCCTAGCTAAAATCAACCACCGTCCTTGTCATCACTCTATGTTGCTGTTAAATGTAAGTCAAAGAACCGTTTTTGAATGAAACGTTCATTATTTTTGAACAAAAAAATGCCACGCATGGTGGCATCTTCTCGGTACTCATTCAATTTAGCTGTTCAGCATTACTAATTTTTAAATAAACAGATTATGATTGGCCTGTGATGCTTGTCCAAGATAGTAACCCACACCACCAATTTTGACTTGATCTATTAATTCTTCACGCTGAATTCCCATTAAATCCATAGACATTTGGCAGGCAACGATCTCTACTCCTTGTGCAATTGCGCTCTCTATCAATTCTTCCAACGAAGGCACATGATGTTTTTTCATCAAACCACGGATCATCTTCGGGCCTGCTCCGAGCATATTCATTTTGGACATGCCAAGCTTCTGGCTCCCGCGAGGTAACATCATATCAAACATACGGCCGATCATGGTTTTGGATAACTTCTGCGGTTGCTGCTTGCGAATAATACTCAATCCCCAAAACGTGAAAAATAGGGTTACTTTCCGTCCACTGGCTGCTGCCCCATTTGCAATAATGAGTGAAGCGATCGCTTTGTCCAGATCACCACTGAAAACAACCATCGTGCTGGCAGGATCGCTGATTGGGGCATTGGATACGGGTTGTGCTGTATTTTTGGCAATGACAGACTCAATTGTACCGCCTTTCAGTCTTTCCAACTGCAAGATTGTGGAACCCGACATTGTCGCCCATGCTTTAACATCTTCATAGAATCCTGGATCGGAAGCTTTCACGCGAAGGGTTTCTCCGTATGAGAGTTGATCCATTTTCTGCTTAACCTGAATTAGGGGACCAGGACAACTTAATCCGCAAACGTTCAACTCATGATCAATACGTTGCGGTTGTATCGACTCAGAGGGAATAGACTTTTTTTCCTTAACGTCCACCGCAGAATCATGATGATCTTGTTTTGCAGTAGTAAATGGAGCAGGATTAAACTGGGCTTGACGGTATGTTTTATAACCACCACTCAAGTTTTTTACGCTAAAACCATGCTGACGCAAAATTTGCGAAGCAGTGTAACCACGTAAGCCGACTTGACAGTATAGCCAGATTTCTTTGGATCGGTCTAATTCATCTAAACGTTGACGAAGCTCATCAACTGGAATAGAGAGTGAACCCGGAATATGACCATTTTGATGCTCAATTTCACTGCGTACATCCAGAAGTATAGACTGCCCCGGCTGACGATCAGCCAGTTGATTATAGGTGAACGTCTGAACACGTCCGGTAATCATATTCTCTGCTGCATATCCAGCCATATTCACGGGATCTTTGGCAGACGAATAAGGAGGCGCGTAACTCAGTTCAAGCTCTGTTAAATCCCGGACATGTCCTCCAAAATGAATGGCTACAGCAATATCATCAATTCGTTTATCCACTCCATCATAACCGACTGCTTGTGCGCCCAAAATTTTACCTTCCGGAGTAAACAGCAGTTTAAGAGTAATTGCGCTTGAACCCGGATAATACGATGCATGAGAAGCAGGGTGTACGATCACGGTTTGATAGTCCACGCCGAGACGCTGTAGTGTTTTTTCATTACTGCCTGTCGTCGCTGCGGTCATTCCAAATACTTTGATAATGGACGTACCTTGTGTTCCTCTATAGGTAGATTGAAGCCCTGCGATACGGTCGGCAACAATACGACCTTGTTTGTTGGCAGGTCCGGCAAGTGGTATCGTTGCCTTCGTACCATGAATGGTTTCCGTTACTTCGATCGCATCCCCAACAGCATAGATATGTGGCACACTACTTTCCAAGGCTTCATTTACGATAATATGTCCACGTGCACCCAGCGAAACGCCGCTATCTTTCAAAAAATAGGTGTCTGGTGTTACGCCTATCGCAAGAATAACCATGTCAGCTGTCAACACATGACCATCGGCAAGTTCAACCCCTATGCCCTGCTCTAAGGAATGAAATCCCTGAACACGTTTGGAAAACAGCAGGTTTACACCATGATTCTCCATTTCCTGTGCTAATGCGGCTGCTAACTCGGTATCATAGGGTGTGAGTACTTGTGCGTTCCCCTCAACCAGCGTTACATCCAGACCAGCTTCCTTTAAATTCTCAGCCATTTCCACACCTATAAATCCACCGCCTATGACAATCGAAGACTTGTTGTTAGACGAACTTACTTGGTCTTTGATCCGATCAATATCTGGAATACTTCGTACGGTATAAATTAGTGGATTGTCCTTGCCCGGCAGATCGGGAATGATCGGTTTAGCACCTGGTGACAATATCAACTCGTCATAACTTTCTTCATATGCACCGCGCTCCTGGGACTGTATCTTAACCACTCGCTTCTGCGAATCGATAGCTACAACCTCACTTCTTGTACGCACATCGATACAAAAGCGATCTGCCATCCCTTTTGGCGTTTGCACCAGCAGACGCTCTCGATCATCGATTGAGCCACCTATATAATAAGGCAAACCACAATTGGCAAATGAAATGTAGGGCCCTTTCTCAAAGATAATAATCTCGGCATGTTCATCCAGACGGCGAAGACGTGCAGCTGCAGATGCACCTCCAGCTACACCGCCAACAATGAGTACTTTTTTGCTCATGATTCACAATCATCCTTTTCAAATAAAGTTTTGATAATCTGTTCAACCCGTTGATCGGCAAGCACATAGTTCACTTCAAGACCATTCCGCTCCGTAGCAACAATACCTGCACTACGAAGTTTCTGGAGGTGTTGTGAGACTGTTGATTGGGGAAGATCCAGACATTCCTGCATATAAGAAACATTACATTTTTTTTTCATCATCAGTCCCCGCACAATGCATAAACGAATGGGGTGAGACAAAGCTTTCAGCAGATTAGCTGGTTCATCAAACTGTTTAATATTATTGCTGTCAAAAGCGGGAGTGTTCAAAAGTATTCCTCCTAAATCGTTATATCGTAATAATACGATTTATTGATTCTCCTGTCAAATGTATTCTGGAGTTAATGCGTTTAATAAGTTCCATACACGCTCAACCCTACTGTTTTGCCTTGTTCCAGGTGGATGATAAAAATGCCTGCCAACAATCGCTAAAAGCGACATTTGACAGGCAATCATGCTGTATCAGGTCTTCATAAAATAGTGATTTAATTGAACATCTTATGTTAGAGTATGACCGGCTGAATCAGTCCGTCCTTACCAAAAAGAAGCGGGTCCATACATATTTCGCGGTGATACCCCTTTCCAGAGGAGAATCTGGATAGTGGCGTTACAAAACGGTGATAGGCAATCTGGTATTGACCCGTTTCGGAGTCATTAAATATACAGTGATGACCTGTGCCCAGCATGCCCTTCTCCACATTTTTGCTCAGGATTGGGTATCGATAGGTAATAGGACCGTATAACTGCTCTGCCGTACCGTAATTCACATGATAGTCTTCACTGCCTGTATCATCACAGGACCACGTAAAATGGTATAGTCCCCCCTGCTTTAACACAGTTACCGCCTCACGAAAATCATGCAAGCCCGCCAGATTGCTCATTGTGTCCTCCACGACACTTATCATGTCTTCACCAAGCTCCACAATGGCACCATGTCCATTGCCAAATAGCAGATACGGTCTTCCATCATCTTCGACATAGATGGAGGGATCAATAGCTTGGCCCATAGCAATGCCCAGACGTTTCAACTGCTCCATTATGATCAAAGGTTGCGACTCGGCCAGGAATGGACCAATCGGTGTATCTGCTACAGCAACGCCAATGGCACTGTCGCCGTTCAGCATTTTGCCGCAGAAATAAAAATAGAACTTTTCGTTACGGTTGGCTATTGCCGGTGCCCAGGCATTACCGGTTGCCCAAGCTACATCCTCTGTTCCCAGATCAAGGATCACGCCTTCGTCTTGCCAATGCTTCAGGTCTGAAGAAGAAAACACCTTAAACTGTGTACCCGACCACCCCTCGAAGCCATCTGTTGTTGGATACATATAGTAGCGATCCCCAAACTGTGCGACATCAGGATCGGCATATTGTCCGGGAAGCACCTGATGACCATCCCCAAAAGCCGCGAGAAGCCGGCTGCACTCCTCAGCTGTGATTGGCAGGACACTTCCATGCCGCTTCTGAGTTGATCCCATATCAAAATCACCATCAGGGACGATTCGGAATTCTCCACTTCCCAGATCCGTAGTCAGCAGAGGAAGATAACCCTTGCCTTCAGCAAATCGATCAACAATCAGGCACCATTCCTCCCTGTCATTGAATTTAAAGATTTGAGGTCCCTCCACTCCTGCCATAGCCTCCAGTACCGGGGCTTGCAGCGTAACAAACGCCTCTTTGTCGAGAGAGTCTCCTTTTTCTACCCGTATGTTTTTGGTTGTTTCATCCTTGGAGTATCGATAATAAGATCCATCCGCAGGAAGAATCGTTGTATCTATAATGTGATTATCCCGTTCAATGTATTTTTCCGATGCAGAAAACGTACGAAAGTCTTTTGTGCGAGCGCTATATATTTTTTGCTTTCGTTCTTGCTCCTGAGGTTCCTGCGTCGCAGAAGCCCAGAATACAAGAAACTCATCTGCCATTTCATCATACACAGCTTCTGGTGCCCAGACACATCCAGCGCCCTCAACACCTAGTGTAACGTTCCATGGGGATGACCAGTTTACGAGATCGCTGGATTCCCATACAATTACGTCACGGCTCCCGGCATTAACGGCTTGAGACCATCCTTTGCCGCTTGCGATGCGGAGATCCGTAGCAATCAGATAAAATTTATTATCCTTGACTGAACGAACCAGAAACGGGTCCCGTACCCCCTTTTCTCCAAGGTCGGAAAACAGCACAGGTGATCCGCCATTAAGGTCCTTCCAGTGAAGACCATCCTCGCTATAAGAGAAATAAACCTGCTCTCCATCTGGTTGTTCGCCAATAAAATGTACAAAGAGATACCCATCATAATTTGGAGTTGTTTTGGTCAATGGTAAAGAGCCTCCTGAAAATGAAATTGATTGTATACTAACAGTAATATAAAAATGAAAGCGTTCTACTTATGTTGTATCATACTTCAAAAACAGCGGAATGAGTATATTTTGTAATCTCGTATGTAGAAGATCATGTGAATCTTTCGCAGGAAATATATTGCCCTGATTGGAATGTTTGACTTGCTCCTCATGCAAAGAAATTAAAGTTATCGCCGTATTTGTTTATTTTACCTCAAGTATACAAAGTTCTTGGTGTTCATTTACATATAAATGCTAATCTTTTTAATGATGAACAAATGAATATAGATTCATGCATTCATTTTTGTTGTTGAGATATTACGAGGAGGAATCATTGTGAAATTATCCAAAAGAGTATTACCAGCGGTAGCGCTGACTCTGGCTGTATCGGCTTCTACTCTCTTGTCTGCAGGACAAGCAAGTGCGGTTCAAGCTGTAAGTGTGGAGAAAAAACAAATCAAGAACATCATCTTCCTCATTGGGGATGGCATGGGGACCTCTTATACTTCCGCCTACCGTTATATGAAAGATGATCCTTCGACGAAGGGCATGGATAAAACCGTATTCGACCCTTATCTGGTTGGAGCACAAATGACCTATCCGGATGATGATAAACAAAATGTGACGGATTCCGCTTCTGCAGCAACGGCAATGTCGGCAGGTGTAAAAACCTACAATGCGGCCATTGCGGTTGACCCTGAGCAGAAGGAAGTCAAAACCGTACTTGAGCAGGCAAAAGAAAACGGGAAAGCCACCGGACTCGTGGCTACATCGGAGATCACTCATGCCACACCAGCTGCATTTGGTGCCCATGATATCAGTCGAAAAAATATGGATGCTATTGCGGACGATTATTATGATGAGTTGATTAATGGCAAGCATAAGGTGGATGTACTTCTGGGTGGAGGGAAATCCAATTTTGTACGCGAGGGTCGTGATCTGACGAAGGAGTTCCAGAAGGCCGGATTCAGCTATGTGACGGATCGTTCCTCTCTCCTTGCAGATAAGAATCAACAAGTTCTTGGACTGTTTGCGGACGGAGGGCTGGACAAGTTGATTGATCGTACTGCTGCAACTCCATCATTAGCTGAGATGACCAATACAGCGATTGATCGCCTCAGTTCGAACGACAAAGGATTCTTTCTAATGGTCGAAGGCAGCCAGATCGACTGGGCAGGACATGATAATGATATCGTTGGTGCGATGAGTGAAATGGACGATTTCGCAGCAGCATTTCAGGCAGCTATTGATTTTGCCAAAAAAGACGGTGAAACACTTGTCGTAGCTACTGCCGACCACTCCACAGGTGGACTTACGCTTGGAAAAGACGGAGAATACAACTTCTTCGTAGACCCGATCAAAGCTGCACTACGTACACCTGACTTCATGGCAGCACAAATTGCAAAAGGTGCTTCGGTTGAAGAAACACTGAAAAGTTATCTGAAACTGGAGTTGAAACCTGAAGAGATTCAATCGGTGAAAGAAGCAGCCAAAAGTGCGGATGTAACAAAAATTGATAATGCCATTGAAGCGATTATTGATAACCGTTCATTTACGGGCTGGACAACAGGTGGACATACAGGTGAAGATGTTCCGGTCTATGCCTACGGCCCGGCAAGTCATCGCTTCGCCGGTTTGATCGACAACACAGATAATGCCAAGATCATATTTGATATTCTCAGCAAGCATCAGTAAAAAAATCTCTAATAAATTACGGTTAATCTTTGAAAAAGTTTAAGCCCTTGTCTCCAGTTGTTGCCGATGGAGACAAGGGCTTTTAATTGATCATTCGTGTACTTGACGAAGTGTTATATTATCTTCCCTTGACTTTTAATACATTCTTTATACCAGTAGAAAGAATCTTTTTTAACTCGCTTTAATGAACCCTTCCCATCATTGTCTTTATCGACATAGATTAAGCCATATCTCTTTTTCATCTCTCCTGTTCCGGCACTGACAAGGTCAATGCAACCCCAAGGAGTGTAACCTATCACTTCGACCCCGTCTTCCAGAATGGCTTTTTTCATCTCACTCACATGCTGTCTAAGGTAATCAATCCGATACGGATCATGCACTGACCCATCCTCTTCGAGCGTATCCACTGCGCCTAAACCATTCTCTACAATAAATAGCGGGATCTGATACTTATCATACAGCCAGTTTAATGTAATCCGGAGACCTACCGGATCAATCTGCCATCCCCATTCACTGGCAGGCAAGAGCGGATTTTTATAACCGCTTATTTCATTCCCCTCACTCTTGTCCTGATCGGTTGGATTAGCCATAACGACAGAGCTGGAGTAATAACTGAATCCGATATAATCTACGGTTCCTTCTCTCAGAATCAATTCATCCTCAGGAGCAGTTTCAATTTCCAATTGATGCTGCTTCAGGAACCCATAATATGAGCGTGGATATTTGCCTCTGACATGTACATCGAGAAAGAAGTAAGCTTGTTGAAGTTTTTTGACCTGGGCAAGCACATCATCAGGGTCGCATGTAGCTGCGTATGATGTTGGATGAAGGAACATGCCGCCGATCATAAAGTCCGGGTTGATCTCTTTACCAAGCTTGACTGCTTTGGCACTGGCTATCAGCATATAATGCGCAGCCTGGTACATGGTCTGAAGTTTGTTTTCCCCATCGTTCCACTGAATACCTCCCGGCTTCCATGGCTTGCGCACAATCATATTGATTTCGTTAAACGTCATCCAGTACTTAACCCTTGTCCGATATCTGGTGTAGACTGCTTCGCAGAAGTTTAAGTAAAAGTCAATCAATTTACGATTGCGCCATCCCCCATATTCCGTCACTAGATGATATGGCATTTCGAAGTGAGATATGGTGACTACTGGCTGAATCCCGTATGCCAAACAGGTGTCAAACAAGTCATCATAGAATTGCAGACCTTCCTCATTCGGTTCCGTCTCATCTCCGTTTGGAAATATCCGAGTCCACGCGATGCTGGTTCGAAAGCATTTGAATCCCATCTCATGAAACAACTGAATATCTTCCTTGTATCTTGTATAAAAATCACTAGCCTGATGACTAGGGTAATATACATTTTCCTCAATTCCCTGTGTAATTCTTCGCTCCAAGCCATGTGTTGCTGCTGTCATGACATCTGCAACACTGACTCCTTTGCCGCCCTCATTCCATCCACCTTCTAACTGGTTGGCCGCTGCAGCGCCTCCCCAAAGAAAGTCTTCAGATAATTTACTCATATTAACCACCTCTAAGCGAGAATGCGTAACAATGCTTCGTTTTGGACAACCCGATCCTCAGCAATCTGCTCAACACTCTGATATTCAAAAGTATTTGATATAATGATGGGCACGACCGTATCAAATCCTGCTGCCCGAATAGCTTCATGATCATATTCGATCAGCAGATCTCCTTGCTTAATCACCTGATCCTGCTGCACATAAGCTGTGAAATGCTTTCCTTTCAGCTTGACGGTGTTAATGCCTACGTGAACAAGCATCTCCACACCCTCATTCGACATCAGTCCAATGGCATGTTTGGTTGGGAACAGCGATACAACCTTTCCGTCAAATGGGGCGTATACTTTGCCGTCGATTGATTCAACTGCAGCACCGCTCCCCAGAGCAAAGATGGGATCGTCGATTTCAGTTATATTTTTAACTATCCCGTTAATCGGAGAGCCAATGATCATTGTTCCGGTTGGTCGAGTCAAAGCATGAGATTCTGAGGTCGCCGCAATCGCATTAGCGGCAGCAGAACCATCTGTTCCATTGCCAACACTTGCAGTAACTGGAGCTGGAATCTCTTCTTCAATTCCCCAGATCAAGACGGCAACCAGTGCAAGCGTAATGCTGATTGCTACCCCGATAATGATGTGTATATAACTGTCAGCAATATAGGTTGGCAAGGCCAGGATACCTGGCAGAATCAGAGCCGTTGCTCCTCCACCCCAGAAATTGATGTAAGCTGCTCCGATACCTCCTGCAAGCATCGCACAGATAAATGGGCGCTTGTACTTAAGGTTGAATCCGAAGATAGCCGGTTCGGTAATACCAAACATCGCCGTTACACCACTGGATAAAGCACTGGATTTGCTCGCTTTATGTTTCAATAAGAGGAATACACCAATACATGCCCCGGCTTGAGCCAAATTTCCAGTCAAGTTCGCAGGTGAAATTACCGAGTATCCATATTCAGCAATGAGCTGGCTGTTAATTGGAGTAATTGCGTAATGCATGCCAAATATAATTAGAAGGGGTCTGAATGTTCCAAACAAAAATGCACCAATGACGCCATTCACCGTATACAAATACGTTACAATTTGAGCAACTCCACTGCCGAAGTAGGTTCCTAAAGGTCCGAAAACAATTAATCCAAGTGGAACCATAATGAACAACACAATCATCGGCACAAACAAAATTTTAAACATATCGGGTATTCGTTTATTAACAAACCGGTAGACGTAGCTCATCACCCAAACCGAAATAATAATCGGAATGATCGTTGATTTATAGTTCACGAGCAATAATGGAAGGCCGAAAAAGCTTAAACTGGTAACACCCGTCTCTGCCACTTTTGCTGCACCTTCCATAATGGTGGGATACATGTAAGCCCCGGCAAGGGCCACAGCCAGATATTCGTTGGTTTTGAACTTCTTGGCCGCGCTGACTGCAAGGAAGAAGGGGAAAAAATAGAAAATAAGATCGCTAATCAGACTAAAGGTTTGGTACGCACCACTTGTTGTCTCAAGAAGATTCATTGTCGTCAGGATTGCAAGCACAGACTTCACCATACCGCACCCAATCAACACTGGAATGACTGGCCCGAATATACCTGCCACCGTTTCCACGACTCGGGAAATCACATTCTTTTTTTGTTGTACTGCTTTCACTTCAATGTCCTGATTTTCCAAGTCAAGCTTTTCACTTACTGCGTCAAAAACGCTTTTCACTTTTGCGCCAATGATGATCTGTAACTGACCGCTGTTAAACTGGGCTCGCAAGACACCTTCCAGTCGATCAAGCGCTTTCAAGTTAACCTGAGACTCATCTTTTACGTTGAATCTCAATCTGGTTGCACAATGCGTGGCATACGTAATATTATCCTGTCCAATGTTAGCGATAATCTCCTTAGCCAATTCCTCTGTTTTCATATGATTCCCCCGCCCTCTTAGCTGTCTTTACTTGCCTCCGGCAAAGTTGTATAACATCTTTTCACGTAGGCCTGATGTATCTTTGCCGAAGATTTCTGCAATTTTGTATGCAAATGGATAAGGTGTTGCAGGCCCTTGGCTTGTAACGAGATTCTGGTCAGCTACGACGACTTCATCCTTGAAGATGCCGCCAATCAATTTCTCAGCGTACCCTACATAACCTGTTACCTGTTTGCCCTCAATGACCTTTGCATCGGACAGTACCACCGTACCGGAACACATTGCGCCAATGTACTTATTGTTCTGATTGAAGTACTGCACCATGTCAATCACATCCGGATTTTCCTTCAGGTTTTGTCCACCTGGGCGGCCTCCCGGCAGAACGATCATGTCATACTGCTTTACTTCTTCGCCAAAAGGTTTGTCTGCTTCTACAAAGATGCCGTGCATGCCCTTAACCAGCTTATCGCCAAAATAAAACGTGTCACAGGTTAATCCAGCTCTTCTCAAAATATCAACAATCGTCAGCGTTTCTCCCTCTTCGTAACCTTCCGCCATCAATACTGCTACTTTATTCGTCATTTCAGTTCCCTCCTATTCAGCATCAAATGCATTGAAATATACCATACGATTTTTGACAGCCATACTGTCTCCGCCTAAGGCATCCACTAATGCAAAAGCGAAAGCATAAGACGTCGCGGGGCCGCGGCTTGTAATCAGATTTCCATCTTTAACAACAATATCTTCTTTAAAAGTACCGCTGGTTTCAATTTTCTGATCATAACCTACATAAGCTGTGAAATTTTTGTTATCCAACACACCTGCTTTGGCTAGTGCAAGAGGTGCCGCACACATGGCTGCTACATATTTGCCGGACTGATTCATTTCCTGAATAAGTTGAATTACACGGTCATCATCACGAAGATTAGCGGCCCCAGGCATTCCTCCAGGGAGTACAATCATATCGTAGGTTTTAACATCTTCACTGATAAGCGCATCAGCCTTGACCACGATGTCATGACTACCACGAACCATTTCACCCGCTGTACTAATCATGTGACATTCGATATGTGCTCTTCTCAAAATATCAACAATCGTCAGGGTCTCACTTTCTTCAAATCCTTCTGCTAATAGAACTGCAACTTTACTCACGCACATAACCTCCTGTTAATTATATTTTGGAGCAGACATTTGCATATTGCTCACGCTTACACCGCTATGGACATCGTGAATACATTCATAATTTATCATAGATATTCGCAACCCCAAAGCACATTTAGATTGCTTGTATGTAACTAATAGTTGCAGTATGATGATCTTTAACCGTGTTGCATCTATAGTGTTTACATCAGAGTCACACAAAAGATTACCTCAGGAGGTATGCATGCTTAATAACTATAAATATTTTTTGGTTCTGTCCGAAGAGTTAAACATTTCCAATGCAGCGAAACGACTATATATTTCCCATCAATCACTCAGCAAATACCTAAAAAGCTTGGAAGAAAAACATGGTGTTGCGTTCTTCGAAAGAAAACCTAAAATTGCGCTGACAGCAGCGGGGAAAATTATGCAAGATACGCTACGTCAAATTGAGTTGCTGGATCTAAATATGGAGAATCAACTTACTGATCTTAAAGAGGATAAGTCAGGCACGATTCATTTTGGCGTTACCGAAGGGCGCTATCCCATTATCGTGCCGAAATTATTAAAAGAATTTTATGCCCTGCATCCCAAAGTGGAGCTTAAAATTCATCGTACAACCTCACCGCAAATGCAGGAGATGGTGTTAAACAATTCACTGGATCTGTTTCTCTCGGGTGTGGACAATATCGTAACGCAAAATGTAAAGTATGAAACGATTCTGCTTGAGCAGATGTACATGGTAATCTCGGACAATTTGCTCAAGCAGTATTTCCCTGATCAATATCCCGAGTGCATCGAAACATTTAATCAGGGTGCGGATTTGAGTCTGTTTCAACATGTCCCCTTTGTTCTGAATAAGAAAAACTTCAATTCCCGTATTTTGCTCGATAAACACCTCTCTGAACGTAACATATCCCTGCATTGTATTAACGAATTGACGCAACCGGATATCCATCACCTTTTGTGTGCTGAGGATTACGCGGCCAGTTTTTCATTAACGATGTATCTTTCAGGGATTCATGCATTAAATGAGTCTAATCATACGAATTCTCACCTTCATGTATTTCCAATCGCTGATTTTTCTTATCTTCACCCGCTTGCATTGATCTATCACAAATCTAAAATTTTCCCCTCATACGTAGAGGATTTAAAAAAAATAGTTAAACGTTATTGCACGCCTTCATTACATCAAAGCAATTGAATCATATTGGCGTTCAATTACTTATGTGCATACAAAAGTTGAGTTAGTGCAGTTAACTTGTGCTTGAGTTCAACATCATGCCAACTTTATATTTTTGTTATGTAAACTTCCCGTGTATTTGCGGATTGAAGTCAAAATAACGAGGTGAACTGTTGTGAATCATATGATTGTAGAACTTGCCAACTACATAACCCGTCTTCAATATGAGGATCTCTCAGAGAGGGCTATCGAAGTAGGTAAACAGGTAATACTGGACTCTTACGGTAATATGGTATTTGGTCGATACTCTGAAACAAGTGAACGCATTTTGGAATATGCAAGATTGGCAGACTCTATTATTAAAAATGAAGACTTGGTCTCATTGATTGGTGAACAGGATGTTCGCACTAGCACAGATCATGCTGTCTTTATTCATACCATGATGGCACGTTGTGCAGACCTGGATGACGGCTATCGCCACGCCATGGGCCACCCTGGATCTGTGCTTGTTCCGCTCCTGCTAAGTATGGCTCAGCTTCACCGAAACGATGGGAAACAGATGATCACCGCCATTGTTGCGGCTTATGACGTATATGCTCGGTTAGGCGAAGCGATCAATCCATTTATGTACCGGGAAAGAGGGTTTGATGCTACCGGGGTATGCGGCGCTGTCGCAGCAGCGGCCTTGGTAAGTAAATTAACAAATGCAGATACCAAGCAGACCAAGGATGCAATGGGAATTGCTTCTCTTTTCACAGGAGGTTTGATTGAATATCAGAATGATGGAACTTCAGGGAAAATTTTATGCAGTGGCTGGGCGGCATTGACCGGATTAAGGGCCGTGAGACTGGCATTCTGTGGTTTCACGGGTCCTGATGCAGCTTTGGAAGGAAAATATGGATTCTTCCAGGCCTTCAAAGGAACAAGCGGGCATTGTGACACAAGTCATGTGCTGGAAGGACTGGGAACTGATTTTAAAGTGACTTACATTTATTTCAAACGTCATGCCTGCCAGCGTGGATTACACGCCACTCTGGATGCTATGTTGGAACTTCGTGAAGACTATAGTTTAACACCATCCAAGATCAAGTCTGTTGATGTGAGGACCTCTTCATTTGTATATCGTCTGACAAATCCTAAGCCCAAGACCGCAATCGGAGCACAGGCCAGCACACAATTCACTTCAGCCGTGGCTCTCAAATACGGTCGTATGGACTCAGAGGAATTAATATTCAATAGCTTCACCGATCCAGAGGTTCAGGAGCTGGTGCAAAAAATTACAGTAACCCTGGATGATGAAGTGCAGCAATATCTGGCTGATCATCCAACTCATTTTTGCGCTGCCCATGTTGTTATAACAACACATGATGGCAATATATATGAACGGTGGATGCCTGTACCTCTAGGCGATATGGAAACTCCGTTTGGCTGGAATATGCTTGAACAGAAATTCAATCGATTTCTTGCAGGCACACCTTTTGATGGAAACAAACAAGAACGATTCGAGTTTATTCGTAATCTGGAACATATGAATCATGTTGATAAGCTGCTCCGTTTCTAAACGAATTTAAACTGCATTAATGTAAGTTTACTAAATGCGCTAAAAAAGGTCGCTTACCCTTGTTGGATAAGCGGCCTTTTTAACGTTTGGACTCACACATGCCTATTTCGAATTTGCTAATATGCATTATATCCCATGAAGTTGGTTAACTTATACAACACCACTTGTATTGAAGTGAGAGAAATCCGATAAATGCTGATGCCGCTTATAGTGAAACTACAGAAGTAACAAAGCTTTGGAGGAAAATGGCATGTTAGGAAACATTCTGTTGGGTATGGTCATTCCCATTATATTGGGTGTATGGATTCTGCGTCGGAACTTTACAATCCTTATTCTATATTATCCACTTGGTGTGGCTATTTCAGCATCCATCAACAATATCGGGTTTAATTACTTCTGGAATATTCTTCCGAATACTCATAATCAATCCTTGGCTGCTCTTCCAATGGATCTTGGAATCTATCCGATTGCCGGCTGTTTGATGATGTATATGATTTTAGAAAAAGGCGCCAAGCCATGGTTGGCGATTTTTGTTGCATCATTGTCGCTGACATTAATCGAATGGGTTGCCAAAATAATGGGGCATGTCATTTATTTTAATGGATGGAACATTCTTTGGACCTTTTTGTCATACCTCCTGCCATTTGTTCTTGCTTATGGTTACAGTAAACTATTGAGGTATACGAAGTGAAGTTTTACTGAAGCTTTTCACTAATAAGGCAGGACAGATGATATGGGTTAACGCTGATGGGCATACGTGCATATCTTAACTCATATTTGTCTTGGAGGGATTCGTAATGTATGTGGCATATCCTTATGGTTACAGGTACACTTTTACTCCGGTATGGGCAACATCATCAGCCGAAGCACTTGAATTAATCAAAACGGCTGTGCAAGGAGAACGAAACGATGAGGTGTTCTATGATTCACTGATTCAGTTGTCACCTGATGCCAATCAGGCTGCCATCATCACGAGCATCCGCAATGATGAACGAGGACATAATCAAATGTTCCGTCAAATGTACAAGGATCTGACAGGTCAAGAGATTTCGGGCGTAAGCAGTGAGCCAGTTGAGACGGTCACCTCTTATCTCGCCGGACTGCAAAAGGCGTTTCAGGGTGAATTGGCCGCCGTGGAAAAGTATAGAAAAATATGGTTTGGTCTCCCTTATGGCATATATAAAGACACGGTTTGGGGAATCATCCTGGACGAACAGAAACATGCGGATAAATATAACAATCTGATTACCTACAATTTGCCGAGATAGTCATGTATGGGATGAAAAACGTGCGTATTCTTTTAAAAATGAACAATTGAAAGCAGTAAAAAACCAGTGAATGAGTAAAGCTCACTGGTTTTTTTGCTTTGCCGAGTCGCTCTTTATAATCCTGAGTTTAAATGCACTCTTCCAACGTATCAGGTTCCACATGAACGTGAACGGTGTATACGTCATGTTCCTCCATTAACTCGTTCTCCACGTCTGTACAGATATCGTGTGCTTGTTGAAGATCCAGCTCAGCATGGACTGTTATGACAACGTCTACTACAACGTTATTGCCATAATTCCGCGCTCTCACGTCTTTAACTGTCTCTACGCTGTCAATTCCGGCAATCGTTTTTTTGTACTCCTGAATCAGTTCAACATCAAAACCATCCGTCAGATGATGTGTGGCTTCCTTGAAAATGTCCCAAGCGGTCTTGCAGATCAGGAAACCTACAATGACAGCCGTTACAGGGTCCAGCCATGGGAGGCCGAACTGGGAACCCACGATCCCAATGACCGTACCGGTGCTCACCCAGGCATCGGAGATATTATCTCGAGCTGCAGCCATGACTGCCTGACTTTTAATACGAGTAGCAAGTCTCTTGTTATAGCGATAGACCAGATACATGACAACCGCGCAGAAAATGCCTGTGTACCCAGCGATGATATCCGGAGATTCATGTTTACCCTGAAACACAGAACCAATGGCTTGAAACAGTACTTGTAAACCTACTGCCATCATAATGAAAGAAGCAACAAGTGACGCAACGGTCTCTGCTCTCCAGTGACCATATGTATGATCTGTGTCTGCTGGGCGTTGGGCAAGCTTCAAACCGATCAGTACAGCTATTGAGGCCACAATATCGGTGGCATTGTTTAATCCATCCGCCTTGAGTGCTTCTGATCCGGCCATATTGCCAACGATCAGTTTTAATACGGTCAAACATATGTAGGCGATAATGCTGATGATAGCTCCGCGCTCCCCCAGCTTTAGATTATCGTATTTAAGTTGATCCACATGATATCCTCCTGCAATCTTCAATTCAAGCACGTGTATGATGGTACCATTGAAGATTTGTGTGGGTCTAGAGAAACGTTTTGAGTGTGACGAAACATAATCTGAACGCGGCAATTTTTTTACAAGCATCCAAAAAAGTTGGATTTGGCAAACTTAAGTGATTAATGGGTGGTAAGAGGAAGGTGGCCAACAGCCTTCCCTTGTAACCACACTTTCTTGCACTTAGACAAAAAGAGCCAAATGGATCGTTTTGATCCACTCGGCTCTTAACGTTATTTTGCAATCATTTGTATAACATCACGTACCGTTGTTCCACTTCCATTCATAAACCACTGCCCTTATTCAGAAAGTGTCGATTCAACTGGCGCCTCATTGGCAAGCGGCTCCGAATCATCGGAATGCCGTTCGAACATAACTGCGTCAACCCTCGTATAGATCATATCCGCAGGAAGCGTTGGTGGGTCTACCGTTGTAGGCGTAACTCTGGTTAACCGGACATACTCGCTGCCGTCGCCCGTAAAGTCGAACGTCCCCAGATTAACCCAACCCGATGATCCGGTCGTTGCATCGATATAGGTGACCTCGGTACCCGCTTTATGTTTCACTTCCACTTTGACATTGTTATCGTTTGCTGTCGTATGGACGAGTTTATAGATCGAGACCGTATATTTACCTTCTGGAAACTCGCCTTTCCACGTTGCTGATGAGCCTTGAACTGTTGAATAGCGGGATTTAACCCCAATTTTGTATCCTGCTAAATTGCTTTGGCTCCATGACCCTTCTGTCGTGTATAACCCAGTTGTATTTGTGCTATCGACGATAACCGTTAAGTCCCTGATCGTGATGTTCAAAGGTGGTGTGGTTAAGGTCACTCCGTCAATCGTAACAGTAGCCCATACCTCAATGTGATCCGTGTTCCCATCAAGATTAAGAAGGGTCAACACCCCACTGCTATTCACTTCGGCAAGATCCGTACGATCAACGAAATACTGCACATCGGCTTGTGTAAGATCACCGACCAAACCGTTATCCAAATAACCGGTTACATTCAGTTGTGCGGTTTGAGTCATCTGCAGTTCGTTCCGATCGGACAGGATCACAGCAGACTCCAATTGCGGTATCTGGTTCGCGTCCACCCACATGATCGAATCGGCAACGACCCTGGACTTGTTGGCCTTGTTGGTTAGTTCCACGTACCCGCTATCACCTGCAGCAAAAGGATAATCCCCTAGGTGCACCCAAGTACCATTCGCCGTTGTCTCATCAACGGTAACCGTCTCGGAGCCCCCGTTATAATAAACGGTAAATGAGGCATTTGTAGCCCAATTTTCACTCGTTGCAGTGATTTGCGGAATCTTGTAATACACACTGTAAGTGACACTTTCCGGCAGCTCAGGCCGCCATCTCATTTTACTTGTCGCTGTGCCGGTCGTAGATTTGGCATACACATAGTTATCATAATAATAATCGTTAGCCGTCGTATCCCTTATCCAGACGCCTTCTGTCTCCGCCTCCGTATTATCCACGATGATGGATGAACTATCCTGCCCATCGGGTTGGACTGGAGTTTCCGTTACCTGATCAGGCAGATAAAGTGTACGCTTGTTGGTCTGTTTCCCGTCCGATTCCACGTAATACGTAAAGGTTTGGGATAAATCATCCACTCGTATCGACCATTCCATCGGGTATATCGTATCGGGTATAGTCGTATACGTAGCTCCGCCATCCAATGAATAATGGATTGTCGCTGGTTTCGTTGTTTTGGCCTGTACATAAGCATCATAAACTGTTTCGTCGGGCTTAACGATCAGCATGCCTTTAACCGCATCAATTGGACTGTGGGTATCAAAGAAATAACTTGCATCCGATGTATCTGCCGTTCTGACCTGATGCAGCGGTACATCAATATCAAGTCCCTCTACAATGATCGCGGTGATGCCCTTGCCTGAAACCGTGGCTTGAATGATTCCACCACTCATAACTGCTTGTTCTGGTGTACCATTGTCGCGGATGATCGTTACGTTATAATCCTGTGCCGGGTCGAATCCAATGATATGTTCATTCAATTCAATCGGAGTCTGAACTTCTTCAGACGATGCATTGCTTAATCCGATGTAAAATTTATCCCCGCTCTCACCCGTTATCCAGTTTAATTGAGGATGATTGGTCTTAATAATCCCCTTGGGCATCCATAGCCAAACGTCGGAGTTACCATAAAATTGACCTGGTTTATTCCCATAGAGGTGATATTTGAACCATAAAAAATTCGTTTCAAATACGGAAGGAAACGTAATGCTCCCGTTCGATTTTAATGATTGTTCGCTGATCAAATAATCCATCGTTTGCCCGAGTTGCCCAGGGATATGGTGATAATAGATGGATGTAGCCCCGCTTGGGCCTTCCAGAGGAAAGTCCGGTTCAAGTTGGCTAACGGCGAAGCCTTTATAATAATAACCTGGATAACTGGAATATCGTCCAATAACCGCATTATGAGCAATATCCTGCAGCAGTTCATCCCCTGTATAAAGCGACAATCTCAGCATGAATGGAGCTTCCTGAGCATTCATCCGATAATAACCGGTTGTACTTCCTGCTTCAAACGTCAGTCCGCTCGGTGAAACAAGCCAACGCTCCGCTTGAACGCCTCCGGCAATATCTTCGGGAAGCTTAAGCCTAGGATATTGAAATTTACCACTTTCCGGCCAATGGAACGACTCCGCGTAATTATATGTCTCCGGCTGAGGAATCGTAACGTTACCTTCAGGAACTGGACGAGCAACAAACATGGTTGCATACCGTTTGGCTTCCTTATAGGCGGCATCCAAGTATTTGGGATCCTGAGTTTCCTCATATAGCTCCAAGATCTCCATCCACAGCTTGCTGTAATAATAAATGAACTCATTTTTACTCACATCGACGGATGCAGGCGTATCGATATGTTGCGTGATATAACTGTCGGCTGCATCCTTCGCAGCTTGCAAATACTGTGCATCTCCCGTCATCCGATACATCATCAGGGGCTGAATGACAGGCCCGCGGTCTTTCTGATCCGGGTCACGTACGAGGTATTCTTCCTGTGCCAGCGCCCCAATACCAGCTGTAGTGCCCATCATCTGGTGAACAGCGGTGACACTTGAAACATCAAACGGCAGAGTAGCCATTTTCCATAACGAAGGCACACCGTATACTTTTTTCTGCGTTGGCGACCAACCGATACCGTTTCGCGATACGCCATACTGGACGGACGGCAGTGCTCTCGTATCGTATAGCTGGTCATCTCCAGTCAAATAGTAAGCCCCCAAAAGAACCGCATTTGAGCTTGTTCGGACGCTATCCTCGTTTTCGATATCAATAAAACCCTTGGCACGGCTCCACCACCCGCTGGGTGATGGGACATAATTCACAGAGTCGTCCCCTTGCGGCTCAATTTTAAGGAGATCAATCATATTAAACATCGCGTCAGTAAGCGACTGATCTGACACATTTTCCCGGTATGCCGAATAATCGTACTCATTGCGAAGAATATCCACGTAGGACTCATATAGATTGCTTTTTTGAGCGATTAGCCCCATATGAAATTGATACGTGCTTTCTGCGGTCATTTGTGAATAAGTCCCTAATTGAGGGGCATACAGGATGGGTTGCACACTGCCTTCGTTGTTGACCAGGCTCATGCCAAGCCGTTGTTTCGTCACACCTCCCGTCGGTTCAAATTCAACCGGAAGCTCTGTCGTAGGTACAAATACGCCATACGTTAATGGATTTCCCGAACCATCTTTTTTCTCAACTAGGCTCATCGGAGCGCTCAGCTCTCTTAAACTTGTTGATTCCACCGTACCTACCATTTTGGCATGTGACCTGAATCCATTTAACACTTCATTGATGCCCGAGACTGCCTCTGTTGTGAAGGACTGATATCCAATCACATAATTGCCGTCGCGGCGAGGTGTAAAGGCAAAAGAAACATCTGGTTTATCCCCTGCCATGGACCAGTTCACTTCAAAATAGTAATCACTGCCATGCCTAGAATCGGTTAATACCGCCGTCTGGCTGTCTGGAAAATGGACCCCGTCGAATGTAATCCAGCGTTTGTTCATCGTATCGTAGTAATTGGTTCGGCTGCCCGCGTTCCCGTCCAATAGAACCCATTGTTCCTCAAGTCTTTCCGATTCATTATTGATTGGAACCCAGTTCCCTGTCTCCGTGTTTTTGTAGAACATGTCACGAACGATGGATTTACCTTCATCCCATGCTGCCTCATAGAAGGTTGCCTTATAGTTCGCATTTTCGATGCTGCCTTTCTCTGTGTAACTGAGATTCGCTAAGGTACGGCTTCTTAGCGGGGGGAGCGGTGGTGCTTGTTGACGGATATTCCCCTCGAACTTGACTGCATCAGCCCGCGTAATAATTGTACCCGTAGAAGGCTGCGTTCGAGTCAGCCTGACAAATTCGCTATCATCACCACTAAACTCATACTCCCCCAGATCCACCCATCCAACCGATGGACCTGACGAAGGTCTTAGATCCATAAACTTAACATCCGTAATCCCGTTATGAACAATCTCAATTTTCACATTACTGTCTGCTTTATCCGCCCAATCCAGCTTATAGAACGATATCCTCGCCGTCCCTGCTTCCAAGCGTGGATTCCAGGTGATGCTTCTACCTACAGCGTCTGTAAATTTGGAACTGGAATTATTGTATCCCTTCACTCCCGCGCTTGTGCTCCAATATGGAGCGGAGAATCCGTTATTAGCGTTGCCGGAATCAACCGTAACGACATGATCAATTGTGAGGCTCCCATCATCAATGATGATTGTCTTATGTGGCTCTTTCTGCGTTATATTCCCTTCGAACTTGACCGCATCCGCGCGTGTAAGGATCGTGTTTGTGGTGCCGGTAGAACGGGTCAATTGAACGAATTCTTCACCAACTCCAGAAAAATAGTACTCTCCCAAATCAACCCACCCTGCTGGAGCGCCAGATGAGGGTCTTAGATCCATAAAGACTACATCCGTTGTTCCATTATGAACAATTTCGATTTTTACATTGCTATCAGCCTTATCCGCCCAATCCAGCTTATAGAACGATATTTTCGCCGTTCCTTCTTCTAAGCGTGGATTCCATGTTATCGTTCTGCCTGCTGTACTCGTATATTTGGTGCTGGAAAGATCATACCCCTTCACCCCTGTGCTTGTAGTCCAATTTGGAGCCGCATATCCATTGTTCTTGTTACCCGCATCAGGTGTCACAACATCATTGATCTTGATACTCCCGTCATCGATGATAATCGTCTGATAAGGTAAGGTCTCCGCATAAGCGGTCCTTATTCCGATCAGGCTGGAAGGAACTACGACCGTCAACATGAAAACGATGAAGAAAAACAGCTTCCTTTTGACCATACAATTCACAGCCTCTCCTCATAATGATAACGCTTCCAAAAATGAGTTACCTTTTGCTCTAATGATCGTAAAAAAGCACTTAACCTTCCCTTCTGCCTAATCCCGCTCTGTCGTTTTTATCTTAGCATGTTAGATTACGGTGATATTTCTTTCATTTTAAGAATTTCTTATACGATTTTAAGTAAAAAAGAAACCTACATCCTAATTGATTGCTCAGTAGCAGTCAGATAGAATATAGGTCTTCCAAGTGTTGCAAGAGGACTTATCAATTATAAAGGCGGCTGCACCAATAACAACTTTCCAAGCTGAATGACGGTTTGATCATACCAAGCTGGATGTTGCCGAACATGTTCCATACCTCGTTCATTGCCACTTGCCTCAAACACGGCCGCTTTGTCAGTTTTCTCGTGATCGATCTCGAAGAGAACTGTATGTTTCCCATTTGTTAGCTCCGGCAAGAAAATATATTGATTTCTATTATGATCGTTGTAGAGCGTGAATCGATCAATAAGGAAGGGTTCTCCTCCATCCACCGACACCTTCAATCGGCCAGAATCCGGCCCCCCGATATCAAATAAGCCGATGTGGGTTCCCTCAAACTCCACTGTGATCGCCTCTCCGGCATCAACTGCTCGCCATAATCCGGGGAACAACCAATCATACTCACGTACTAAAGGAAAATCATCAGAGGTCATGTAAGACCACCCTGCGGAAAAATGAGTAAGACGATCCAGTGGCAACATGGTTGCATACTCCCAAGGATTGGCCGGGACCAAGGGGTCCTGCGGCAAGTGATGTTCGACTTTTCCCACGTGATCTCGAAGTTCTCTGATTTTCTCAAACGACCGGGTGATTGTATCGGTGTAAATCTGATGTCCTTTGGGGATCGTTGGATGGATCGAATCATGCGTGAAAATAACTGCTCCGGGGATGGATACGTCTGCCCTTGAAGTAAAAATAAGCTTTCCATCCGAAACCAATTGACTGACCGCTACGCCCAGATGAATCGAAGGAATGCCGTAATAGTCGGCGACTTCCTCTTGCATAAGAGCGCCCTTCTGGTATTCGCCGGATTGAAATGAGGTCAAATCCCGCTCCTTGATCGTATATACAAACAGGATATCGATAAACCGGCTGCGCTTGCGAATCTGTCGGACAATGCCTTCGATCCGCGCCTTGGATTCGGGAACTCCGCCATCGTTGCCAACGAATTCAACAAATACGAGATCAGGCTGATGACGAAGCACATCTGTCTCTAAACGGGCGCAGCCGAGGTCCGATCCTGTCCCATCAATGCCTGCGTTCACAGCGTGGATATCGGCATGGGGATATTGCCCTTGCAACCAATCCGCCGTCATGACCCTATATCCTTTCGAACGTGTATTACTACCGCCGAAATAAACGATGGTCACGGTTTCTCCATTTTCCAACTTCTGAATGACATTAGGTAGCCCTCTTCGTGGGAAAAATTCCTTCATCACGACTTCACCCGCCCTCACTTAGCGTTATTAGGAGCATAAAGTTTTACAGCAAACACTTCATAATAAGGCGAACCATACGTTGCACAGAAATCAAACCGGATGTGGGTTACACCTTGTGCAAACACCTGATGTTTGTTCAACGAAAGATAATTCCCACGGACTTTAATTTCACTCTCGGTTCCGTCTTCCAAAGTTAAAGTCACATCATAATCTTGAATCAACGACTCGATTGGATCGTCGAAATGCTCCAAATTCAGCTGCGAATTAAAAACAAGATGGATTTCATCCAGATTCTTGGGGCTTGCAAAACCAAATTCCAACCATTCCTGTCCTTCCGTACGTTCAGAAATCCAGCCGTTAGGCAGACCATAAGGTCTGGAGAAGCCGTTGACGACATTCGCGGGATTATACATATCCTGGGATGGTTTTAGATCCTTGAAGCAAATGCTCTTGTTAAGCTTCTTCAGTCTGGACGGCTCTTCCGGCTTATAAAGGAAGCTCACCGCTCCTGTCATTTTCTCCTCATTGCTCTGTACAGTAAGGCCCGTCGTACCTTCCAATACGATGTAGATTTTGTCGTCTGCTGGCTTCTTGCAGTTGAGGTCCAGTGTAATCCAGTCATCGTGACCCGCTGAAATCACCAAGTTGTAGCCCTTCAGCTCGCTGGTGGGAATATAGTTTTCCTTTCGATCCCCGCCAAACAGCTTCACTTGCAACGTTTCCGAATGCTCGGAACTATTTTTAATTTTGATCTGCACGCTTTCTGCTACGGATGTCTGGATCGGCAAGACCAAACATAACGCTTTTTCCAAGGAGATCTCTTCGGTTGGATGAAGTTGTTCATAGCTTCGCTGAGACGATGCACGTATCGTTAATTCGTCAGCAAAATAAGGATCTAACGGCTCTTGGAAGCCTACAATTGTTTGCCCGTCTCGAAGCAACTGCGCCTGAAGCTCACCCATATGCGCTTTGACGATGGCCGCAGGGTCTGTATCATATTTTACGCTTAACGCAGCAGCCGTTCCTACCGCCTGCCCCATACAACCACAAGTTGCCATCACCCTTGTAGACCCAAAAGCCACATGAGTAGCGCTTATATTACGGCCAGCGAACATGAGATTAGGAATATTGCGTGAAAATAAGCTGCGAAAAGGGATATTATACAATCCCGGAACAAAGTTCCACGCGGTAGCCGGCCCTTCATCGTAGATGCCTTTATTTGCATGCAGATCCATATACCAACCTCCGACGGATACCGCATCTTCGAAATGAGTCTTTGCTGTAAGATCGTTCTGAGACAGCATGTGTTCCCCTATAAAACGTCTCGACTCCCGCTTTCCCGGAATCGGGCATACATAATCCAGGATAAGGTTGTCTACATCATCAAACTCACCGCTATTTTTGATATAATCCCATATCCCGTATACCAATTTCCGCAGTTCCAATGCGATGTCTTCATTATTCTTGATAATATCCATATGTCCGCCGTATTCCAGCCACCACAATCCGCCAAGCCCGTTGATTTTCCTTGGAAAAGATCGATGGTTTAATCCTTTTTTGATACTATCAAAAAACTCCAGCTTCGTAATATCATACGCAAAGCCTGGCCTTTTGTAAGGAACGGAATAGTTTACGTCACGGGCTTGAAACAGAATCGTATCACCCATCGTGTAATGATCTGCCACTTCTGGAGCGAGCTCCTCCTGGTATTCATGCTTCGCCTCTCTTCCCCATCGGAAGTGAGCACCTGCTTGGTATCCAACAATTCCATCACCGGAGCAATCGATATAGGTTGGGCTTTCAAAACGAAATTTTCTTTCGGAAGCCAATTGAAGGCCCTCCACCCATTGAATTCTGCCGTTCTCCATGCCCGTTTCATGCACACATGTATTCAGAAATAGAGAAATGTTGGGCTCATCATACACCATGTCAAGCAAGACCGTATCCGAAAGTGAAAGCATAAGTTTTTTGTTGTATAACGGATTATAATGAAAGATCTTCAGTTTGAGTTCTTCCACCAACCCGCCTTCGCGAGCATAATAGGATGGACTATTTCCGAGATATGCAGACCCGTTAATGTGAACTCTGACCTCGCTGCTCGCATTTCCCCCCAGAACCGGTCGATCATTAATAAGTGAAACGTGCAGACCTTGGCGTGCGGCAGCAATGGCAGCACATATCCCGGCAATTCCTCCACCTATGACGGTTACATCTGATTTCATAAGCTCCATTTTGATAACCTCCATGATTAGATGCTCCTATCATGGTAATGGTTTTGACCCCTTTTTTTTTACAGGATTTCGCGAAAAAATCATACATTTTTTTGTATCCTTATTTGAATTCCTACCGTGTCATTTTTATCCGATATTGCTTAGGTGTATCCCCCGTATATTCTTTAAAAAGTTTGCAAAAGTACCCTTCATTGACGATACCTACCTCCTCGCACAATTCCAATAAAGAATAATCCCGGACATTTAACAACTCTAGAGCGAGGTTGATTTTTTTACGGTTAATGTAGCTAATCACGCCTTCGTTCATTGTTTTTTTGAATAAACTGCTAAAATACGATGGCGCTAAATTCACTTCCTCCGCAATTGCCTCCAGCGTTAAGCGTTGTTTCAGGTTTGTCTCTATATAATGCATAGCACTCATAATTTCTGCACGATGTAACAGTTGGCCCGCATGCACGTATTCGAATGTGAAGTCGCCAATATAGGCGAGTTGCTCCTGAAAAGCCATAAATTCCATGGGGAAGTCTGGAACTTCCGTGGCCATCTTATTCCCTGATTTAAACTTCACGGTAATGTCTCTGTACAAGTCTCTAATCATTGGCGCCATGATAGACTTGTGAATTTTATGGTCCGTAACAAATTGCGACAGATCGGCAAGTGCATTATCCAGCTCTTCCTTGGAAATCTTCCTCTTCAGCCGTATAAGAAAATCAGCCAGCTTCTGTTGAAAATCTGCTTTTTTGTCATTATGGTATTGGAACCGATGCATCGGTGTTTTTACGACTTTTTCGGTATGATAATAGAAATCCTCACTCACATTTTTAGCTTCCGTGTACGCCTGTTTGATCGATTCCCAACCTCGGTGTGGACTTCCAAAAGCGACAGATACCCTTTTATTCAAATATTGATGCAAATGAGAGATGATCTGCCCTCCCAAGGATAAACAAGCATATTCCGTTTCCATATCACTGCGGTTATTTTCCCAAGATAAAAAGCCAATAAAACGATTATCGGAGAGATCCGCAGCTACGCCACTGCTACCATTCATCACCGTTTCTTCGATGATATTTGTTATCGCATACTTCAAGATGTTTTGATCTGCGGCCGCGTATTCATTTCGGAAACTTTCATACGTATTCATCTCAACGATGAAGCAGCAATAGTTGGCTTGAAAGAAATGAAACTGCATGCGATTGGCAAAATCCGATGCCCGATGAGAAGGAATTTCACCTCGGATCAATTCGTTAAAAAATTGCTTGCGGACTCTGTATTTATTTTCAAGCACGGATACGTTTAATGAGTGAAACTCCGCCTCTTTTTTCTCAAACTCATTTAAAATTCCGGCTGCCTTATCCAACGCTCGATTCAAATCGGCTTCCCGCAGCGGAACCTTTACAATGTACTCTAATACGTTGGCTTGAATCGCTCGCTGAGCGTATTCGAAGGATGAATAGGCGGTCAGCAGTATGTATTGGGTATGGGGGAGCTCCGCCTTGAGCTGCTCAATCATGGAGATTCCGTCCATTCGCGGCATTACAATATCGGATATGACGATATCCGGTTTAAGTTTTATGATCTCCTCGATCCCATTCAGCCCATTATTCGCTTTTCCCACCAGAACAAAACGTCTATCCCTATGAGAGAGCTCATTAAAAAACAATTCCAATCGTTGAATGATCAGGTCTTCATCGTCAACAATGAAGCAGGTATAGTCTCTCCCCATTATGCATCTCCTTTTGGCAATTCTGCCGGGAATACAGCGCGTATACGGGTTATTTCCTTAGGTATGCTAATGATATCCAACCCGAATTGATTTCCGTAGTGGAGTCTTATTCGCCCATGAATATTGTTCAGCCCGATTCTTTTTCTTTTTACTTCCTCTTCACTCGGTTCTGAGATTAAAATATGCTTTATTTTATCAGCTGGAATTCCCTCACCTTGATCAACAACTTCGATGATGACGATGCCTTCCTCCCTGTATGCATGAATCGTAATTGGCCCCTCAATTCCCCCTCCGTTATAACCATGGAAGATACTATTCTCGACAAGGGGCTGCAGTAGCATCCGGAAAACTGGGAAATCCATCAGTCCTGCTTCGATAATTTCAATCAAGTTGAAGTTTCGGTTATACCGAATGTTCTGGATCTCGATATAGTCCGCAACATTGCGTAATTCCTGGCGTAGGGAAACCTTCTCAGATGCATCGTCTATCCCATACTCCAATAATGAAATGAGCGACCCGATCACCACATCTACTTTCTCTATTTGTCCGAGACGTATCACATTGCTGATTGAACCAAGTGTGTTATACAGAAAATGAGGGTTAATTTGAGACTGTAACACCTGAATTTCCAGCTTCCGCTCAAGTTCATTATGAAGTTCAGCTCGGCGAATCAGTTCAACAATTTGCTGAAGCATACGATCGAATGCTCGTGAAAGATCGCCAAACTCATCGTTTCGATTAATCGTAACTGTTGTTGTAAGGATGCCTTGTTCCACCTGCTTCATTTTTGTTTTGAGYGTATAAAGTGGTTTTCTTATATATTTGGCAACCAAAAAAGAAATGAACAAACTTAAAATAAGACCTGCAGCGAGAAGCTCGAGGTAATAGGTTTCCAATCTGGACAACGCTGCTTTTAAGCGTGATTCATCGTTGATCGAAATGATGGTCCAGTTGAATTTCTCCGTTGGTTTTTTCAAAAGGGAGACCGGAATACCATCGTTGGTATACAGTTGAAGGTTTGTTTCTGTTGTATCCAGAATTTCTTCCGCTGACGTCTCTCCGATCGAAAAAGAATGATCTTGAATATTCAGAGGTCCTTTATTTTCAGAAAATCCGGCAATGATCTTACCTGACGCAGTGATCAGAGCCAGATTCATTTGTTCCTGTTTATTAATCTTGAACAAGGTTTCCTCAATGGCATTTAGATCCAAATCAACCGCAATGGCCATAGGAAACGGAGCACCGTTCAGATATCGAACCATCGTAACGGTCCAGCCGGAATACTTCGATTTGTAAGGTTCACTCACAAAGGTAGTCCTTCTATTCTTGTCAGCCGCATCAAATAAAGGTGCTCTTTCAGATAAAGGTTCATCGAATATTCGAGTAGGTGTACTTCCACCCAGAATGGATAAATCACTTTTGATCAAATAAATATTACTGACATAAATACTGTTGAGTTCATACAGCTCCCTTAATTGCTTTTTAATCACTTCGGTATTGTTAATGTTGGCTTTCACTGATGTTTCAACTGAGAAGAGAATTGTCTGGAAGGAGGAAAAATTAACGGTAAAATACTGGTCAACCTTGTCTAATATTTGATTGGTGTAAAAAATGTCATTGGTTCTTATTTCCTTTTGGACATAGCGATAAGACAATTGGCTTATCAAGATGATGCAGCCTAATACAAAGGCAAACACGATAAAAAATAATTTTAAAGGCAAGCTGATTCTTCTTCGCATCCATCATCTTCCTTTTAGTTCCGTTTTAAACTAAGAATAGCATATGCTAATAAAGAGAGGGGCTACGAATAGCCACTCTCTTCGTTTATTTTTACTTGATAAGGCCGGCTTCTTTAAATTGCTGGATTGCTGTTTCCTTATATTTCTGCATGTCAAACTTGGTATCCAGCGTCTGGAGGAAATTGTCCCAGTTGGAAAGAGGCTCTTTGCCCGTCATAAATTTAACCAAGCTTTCATTAATGAAACGTGTGCGGTCAGCATCCAAGGTATCGCTAGGGTCAGGGGTCAATAAATTTCCGGGCAGCGTTGGCCCCACATATTGCTGATTGTCCTTGAAAGCTTCCGCCGTCTTCGGATTCTGGAAGCTGAAGTACTCTGCATCATCACCACGGCGTGGCATTCTATAATGATCGACCCACAGGTACTTCTCTTTCATTTCCTTTGATAATTCGGAGGTTTTATTTTTGATCTTGCCGTCTACAACATCCCAATGGATGCCTTTGATTCCGTATGCAAAGTTTGGATAAGCTTCTTCATCCGTAAAGAGATAATTCAGCATGGACAAGATCCGAATGATTTTATCCTCGTCCGCTTTTGCGGATATGGCCCATGAATTACCTTGGAATGATTTTCTCTCTACAATTTGATCACCGTAAGGACCTTTCATCGGAGGAATAACGATCCATTCCGGCACCTCGCCACTAATTTCTTTCATTTTCTGCTGATAGTCCGGCTCCAGTCTGCGAGCATCTCTAATCATGAAGCCAACTCTACCCTTAAACATCTTTTGGTCCAACAGATCAGGCGAATTCATCGTCACCCAGTCCGGGTCAACCACCTTGGCTGCCATCATTTTATTAATGTAAGCAAGCGCCTCTTTCATTTTGGGATCGATAAACAGAAATACCGGTTCATTATCTTTTATCTCAACGGCTGAAGGAGGATTGACGCCAAACATCCACATCAAGCTATCAAAGCCATAGGTTTGCAGATTGCCTTCTTTATTCATACCACCGATGAATCCGTACGTATCGTTTTTTCMATTCCCATCCGGATCTTTCTCTGTAAAGGCTTTCATAACTTCGAACAACTCATCAGGTGTCGTTGGTACCTCCATATTCAGCTTTTTCAGCCAATCGTTGCGGATGAAGAAGCTTCGACTGATACCGTTTACATTATCATAGCCTGGAACTCCAATGATCTTCCCTTGATAGGACATTGCCTCCCATGAGTCGGTGCCAAATCGTTTCTGTAGTTCAGGGAATTGGTCCAAATACGGTGTTAAATCCGCAAGAACTCCTTGGTCGTAATATTGCGCAAGATCAGCACGACTTTTCAAAAAGATCAAGTCTGGAATATCCCCGCCTGCAATGAGTGTATTCAGTTTGGTTGTTGCTTGACCAGCCTGAGGAATCATCATCTCCAAGTCGATGTTCATCTCTTCTTCCAACATTTGGCGTTGAATATCTTCATCACGTGGAGGTACCGGAGCAGCAGCATTAAAAGTGCCTTGGTTAAACATTGAGATTTTCATTTTGGTTGCAAACTGCCCTTGCGAATTACTCGAAGTTGTCGATGTAACTTCTTCATTCCCCCCACATCCTGACAAAAGCGTTCCAAGTCCTAAGATTGCCGACAGAATAGCAAATGAAATCTTTTTACGCTGCATATTGACCTCTCCTTTGCTTGTATATTATCACGGTTTCCCCGTAATAAGTTAGGTTGGAACACCTTTTATCCTTTAACGGATCCCAGGAGTACACCTTTGGTAAAATGCTTTTGCAAAAATGGATAAACGATCAATATCGGGACTGTAGTTACAACTACTGTAGCCATCTGCACAGCGAACGTACTGACAGCCCCGGAATTGGCGAGCGAATCAGCGCTTTGAGTTGCAACGTTAAGCAGAATGTTGCGCAAAATCACTTGAAGTGGCATGTAGTTGGAATCATTGATATATACAATAGCATCAAAATAACTGTTCCAATGCCCGACTGCGTAAAATAAGGAAATGGTGGACAGGACGGGTAAGGACAGGGGTAAAATGATCCGCCATAACGTCTGAAGTTCACTGGCACCGTCTACCCTCGCTGATTCCTCAATTTCACCAGGTAATTGTTCAAAAAAACCTTTGATGATCACCAGATTAAATGCACTAATGAGATTTGGAATAATCAATACCCAAGGACTGTTTAACAATCCCAGAGAGCGGATTAGTAAATAAGTCGGAATTAATCCCCCACTGAACATCATGGTAAACACAATGAAGAGTAAAAACGGACTTCTTCCGGGCAAATATTTTTTGGATAACGGGTAGGCCGCGATTACCGTAAAAAACACATTTAACGCAGTCCCTACAATCGTTCGAAATAACGTAATTTTATACGCCTGCCAGATCCCATGAGAAATGAATACTTCTTTATAGGCCAGAAAGGTAAAGGACTCTGGTATAATCACAATCCCTCTTCTTAATACTTCCGATTCTGGTGTTACGGAGACAGCAACCACATATAGAAAGGGTAGCACGCACAGTAGGGATAATATAATAAGAACTACATAAACGACGGTTTGCCAGACTTTTTCCCCGATTGTCATATGGATCATTCTAAAGACCACCTCACCAGATTTGCCCATCGAATTTTTTGGCGAGCTTATTCGCTGCCAACACTAAAGCAAATCCGATGACAGCTTTAAACAATCCTACAGCCGTAGCCAAGCCAATCTTAAGACGTTCCAACCCTTCGCGGTATACCCATGTGTCGATAATATCGATCTTCTCCTGGTTAAAGGTGTTGGCAAACATGAATATTTGGTCAAAACCCGCATCCAGGATATGGCTTAATTTAAGAATCAGCATCAGAATAATGACTCCTCGAATACCGGGTAACGTGATATGCCAGAGCTGTCTCCATTTGGATGCACCATCCATTCGAGCCGCTTCATACAAGCTTGGATCGATTCCTGCCAAGGCGGCAAGGTACAAAATCGCCCCCCATCCAATATCCTTCCATACTTCAGATAAGATGATCAGCATTCTGCCCCAGGCAGGTTCCGTTAGAAACGAGATGGGTTCAACACCTAAATCCTTCAAAATCATGTTAAAGAGACCATCGCCTGGGGCTAGTAATGCTACCATAATTCCATACACAATGACCCATGATAGAAAATGAGGTAAATAAGTGATCGTCTGTACGATTTTCTTAAACCATTGGCTATACACTTCATTGAGGAGTAAAGCAAGCACGATGGGCGCGGAGAAACCAAACAATAGCTTATACAGCGATATGACGATCGTATTTTTCATGATGTCCCAGAAATAAACGCCGTTCATAAAATCGGTAAAATTTTTGAATCCCACCCATGGGCTATCCCATAGTCCCAAAGCCAGGTTGTAGTTTTTAAAAGCAATCATAATTCCCGCCATAGGAATGTATTTGAATACCGCAAAGTAAATTAAAGCTGGTAATAAGAGAGCATACATCACTTTGTGCTTTTGTATCGTCCTTATCCATGTCTTTCGCTTTTTGGAGATGGGAATGGCGTCCGCTGCCAACTTTGCTTGCATTTCATCACCTCGTCTTTGTTTGTATTTGTATAATAGCACCCACCTATCGGATAAATTTCTGAAATATCAAGAATTTCTTATAAGATTTTAAGGAAGTGTGCCTGGCTCGTTCCAACAGCTAATCCCGGCAGGTGAGACAAGAACTGTTCTACTAAAATAAAAAAAAGCCGCTATAATAGCGACTTTCAAATGCCGTATTTATACTTCTCCCCAAAAAATCTCAGTTTCATAATCGAATTCAACAATTATTGTTCATCGATCGTCACGCTCCCATCACTATTTTGACATCCTATATACTGGCTTCAGTAATAGCTTCAAAATCTTACTGCCCCAAAAAGCAAATACCGTCGTTCCGGTCCATGAGCTGCGCTTATCTTGGCTGTATTGATCGTTGATCATATAGGTTCGAGTCGAAATAGGACTCTTCAGACCGAACTGTTCCCATTTCTCGGGATCATTCGAACCTCCAAGTTTTCTAAGCATATTTGCCGACTCATGATCTATTTTAGCTGGAATTTGCTCGAATGCTTGGGTGATTTGCGTATGAAACTCGTCGATTGGGTTACGACTGGTAATGCTCTCGAGATGAATGCTTTCACGAATGTAAGAAACAAATGCCAGATGGTCAGCCCAGAACTCGTCGATATAAAAAAGCCGTACACGCCGCTCCGATGGACTCATCAGTCTCTCAGCTTTCAAAATTCCGAACCGTTCTTCATATAGAATTCGCCTCTGATCCTCCACCATATCCGAATAACAGTTCAATTCCCGCTGAATATCGAAGTTTTGACCTATAATAACGTGCTGGATATGCTCGATTTTGCTGTGGAGCGCCGGATCATCAAGAACCTCGTCCTGATTTGGAGCGCGAAACAGTTTATGAATGCCAAAGCGAAGCATCAACTCGTCCTCCAGGCTAATATAAAATACGGAAGACCCAGGGTCACCTTGGCGGCCGCAACGTCCGCGCAACTGGTCGTCAATCCGCATGCTTTCGTTCACATATGTACCTATCACGTATAATCCGCCCTGTTTGGCAACCACTTCTGCCTGTGCGGGATTACCGCCACCGAGACGAATGTCGACGCCGCGCCCTGCCATATTCGTAGATACCGTTACCGCGCCTATTTCTCCCGCTTTAGCGATGATTTCGGCTTCTTTTGCATCGTTTTTGGCATTCAGAACCTGGCAAGGTACGCCAGCAGTGGCAAGCGCCTCCGCCAGCATATCAGATTCCTCGACGCTTGACGTACCAATAAGAATGGGGCGTCCCATCCTGTGGACGGAAGAGATTTCTTGTACAAGCGCCTTATATTTGGCTTCTTTATGGGTGTAAATTCGGTGTTTGTGGTCAATCCGTATGTTTGGCTGGTTTGGCGGTATTTGCACGACTTGCAACGCATAGATATCCTCAAATTCCATTGCTGAAGCATGCGCCGTAGCCGTCATTCCGCAAATTCCCGAATACAGGCTAATAAAGTGCTGAATGGTGATCGTGCCGAGAATTCTCCCGCCGGCCTTCCACTGTAACCCTTCTTTGGCCACCAGCGCAGCTTGCAGCCCGTCCGGCAAATATCTGTTCTCGGCCACACGGCCGGTGTGTTCTTCGATTAGCTCAATTACACCGTCCCGGACGATGTAATCGACGTCTTTTTTTAATAATGATTCCACATGTAGCGCACAATTCAATGACGTTAACCAATGGCTGTTATGGCTATCGTACAAATTGCCACAACCCAGCAGCAACTCTGCTTTTGCAGCACCCGCTTCATTCAAGTAAACGTTCCGCTGGAACTCGTCAAAATCGTAATGCTCTCCTGGCTGCAGCTGCCGGGCCACTTCTGCGAAAAGAACGCCATCACTTTTGGAAGCACTCGAATCGCCACTAATGACTAACGGCACTCGTGCTTCATCAAGAAGCAATGAATCTGCTTCGTCAACGATGACGTAATGGAAAGGACGATGCACGGTATCAGCCTCATTAAATGCGATTGTGTCGCGCAAATAATCGAACCCTGCTTCTTTAGCTGTAACATAGGTTATGTCCTTGGCGTAAGCTTCCCGTTTCTCGAACAGGCTCATGCCCGCTTGAACCGAGCTTACCGTTAACCCGAGGAAGCGATAGATCGGTCCCATCCACGCTGCATCTCGATTTGCCAAGTAGTCGTTAAAAGTAAGCACATGAACGCCTTTGCCTGTCAAAGCGTTGAGATAAACAGGCATAACAGCAGAGAGTGTTTTTCCTTCACCGGTATGCTGCTCGATCAAAAATCTTTCGTGCAAAGCGATAGCAGCCATAATCTGGACATCATAAGGCTGTAATCCGAGTGTTCTCTTCGCAACCTCGCAAACTAGAGCATAAGCATCAACAAGCAGATCATCCAAAGGCTTGCCTGATCTTGCTTCTTCTTGCAGCCGAAGAGATTCCGCTTGCAGGTGCTGATCGTCCCAAGTTTCCAAATTCCGTTTCCTTATAAGCTCCACTCTGTCTCGATAATCTTTCAACAAACGCCGGGTATCGCGCTCTTTGAATTCACGTATCAACTTGACGACTACATTCATCGGATTCTGATTCCTCCATAGTAGAAATAAGTTGTGAAAAGAAAAGACTCCATATGGAGTCTTTTCTGTCGATGATTAACGTGCCACTCAAACTATTCGTTATAAGAGAAACCTACATTACTTCTCCGATGGGAGTGGTGTGAAGAGCAGATTGACCGGCAGGTTGCTTCCTGGTGCGGCAGAGAATAGAATGGTTACGCTCTCTCCAGTTGAACCGGTGCGGTAAAGCACGCTTTGTTCACTTGAATTGGCAACCGCAACGTTACCATCGGCAATCGATACCAACTGATTGTTCACCAGAGCTACTCCGGAGTACTTCCCTCCACGAGGGTTAAAGGAGATAAGTGTACGCGGTGCAACATTGGTCAGCGTGATTTTGTACAATACGCCGAAATTACCCGCATTGGATGCGTCTGTGTATGCCATTGGATCTGTTCCTACCAGATTGGGATCGCTTGAATTGTCACCAAGTGGCAGACGGGCAGGTTTGATTCCCACGTGCTCATCGTACTTTATAATACGAGTCGCATTCGGGTACGTACCACGGTTGTGCACTCCATCACGATCAAGCACAGGTAGCAATGACAAAGCCTCGAAAGGATCTTTATTTTCTTCCACCAGGATAACGTTATAGTCTAAGGAATAATCACTATAAGCGTCCGAATAGAGGGAGATTACTTGTCCTTCTTTCATCGGCGTTTTATTAAGTTCTGTCAAAATCAGTTTGCTTTCCCCAGGTTGAAGGTACTCTTTCTTTTGATCCGCTCCAGTCTGAATCGACTTGAACCATTTATCAATAGACAATTTCCCAGCTACGGTAGCATACGGTGTAGGTCCGGCAAAGCCCATATTCTGTTGTTCAAATACGGCTGGATTTGGATTGTTATTGGTTGCAATCACATACATTTTTACTCTTTTGCCTGTATTGTTCACGTGGTGAATCATGAAACGGGTCTGCCCCAAAGATGATTCTTTATATACAATGCCTTCCGTATTCACAGTTTCCGGACTGTTACTGCGGATCAGCAAACTTGGCTCATCCATGTACGTATAAGGCACTTTCTCCATCGTAGTCACTTCGCCGCCGTTAAAGGTGAATTTCTGTCCTACCGGCGTGAAGAGTAAATTAAAATCGGTAAATGAATATAAGGTCTCATTCGTTATGGTGATGACTTTGGAGTACGTGTTCGTAGCACCGTGATTGTCAGTTACCGTAAGAGTCACCGTTTTTGGCCCCGGTTCAAAGAACGCAAGTGAATTGTTCTCCCACGCCGCTTTAACAATATTATTTTCATCATCTGTACTTTGGTCTGTGTATGTTATTTTTTCGCCCATTTTATACTCTTCTTTATCCGTGGCGAACATGGCTACAGGAGGAAGATTAGGAGCCAAAACTTCAATCGTAGTTGAATAGGGATCGCTCCATTGACCATTGGAATCCTGTACTTGATATGAAATCGTATATGTACCTGCTTGATCAAATGAATCCTGGCGACCAGTCCAGCGTTCGTCAACGATATCCATTCCATTAGGTGAACTGGAAGAAGTCACGTAGTCTACTTGATCACCCGCAAAAATTTCCTTTTGGGAAATGGTAAAGCTTGCAACAGGTTTTGTATTAAGATTCAACACAACCGTTTTAGCCGACTGATTCACTTTATAGGTGATGTTCAGAGCTTGAGTAATGGAAGTTAACGGCACCATGAATGTACTTTTTTGCTGATAAGCAGGGCCTTTCATCGTTCTGGTCTCTCCATTTACCGTATAGTCCTTGCTGTTCGTTTTGAATCGGAGTTCATCTTCACCACTAATAATGATGGTTTCCTTGGTTTTGTTATCATATTTGACGCCATATCCCACACGGTCAACCAGCGCACGGATTGCAACATAGGATACACCGTTTTTTACAGCCATTGGCTGTCCAGCAAGATACGTTTTTCCATCCTGCTCCATTTTGTTGCTATTCATGTACAACGTCAGATTTCCACCTGCTACTGCAGGAGACGTCCCATCAACGGATGGTTGCTCTATCTGAGCAGGCGTAGCTGGCGTTTCAACCTTCTCAGGGGTTTCCTCTTGAACTACAGGTTTTGCATCCGTTTCGTTTGTAGTCGACTCTTCCCCATCCAATGCAGGTTTCTCGCTGTCTGTTTTAGGTGTTGCCTCAGTGCCGGTTGAGGTTTGAGTGTCCTTGGTTTCAGTGGGCGGAGTATTGATAGATTTGTTATTGCTCTCCGTCTTCACTTCACGCTCTGCAATCGGCTGCTCTTGCTGTAACACCTCAACTGATTCTACATTGGCTGTGTTTACTGACGCGGTGTCACCTTGCGGTGCTGATTGCGCACTCACAGAACCGACTGCAAATGCTTGAAAAACGGCTAAAGCGGTAAAAATGGATAATTTCTTCTTCATATTCATGTGTTGTCTTTGGCTCCTTCTACTCTCTAGTAATGTATAACCCCTCAAAAAGTCATAATATTAGACGCTAGATTTAGGAAAAAGTTTCTAATTGAATTGTAAATTATGGATTTTTGTGCAACTATTTTTTCAATGTTTGATTATAAGTTCTTTGAATAAGAAGCGCCTATTGCATAATAGTCTTGATTTTGCACAAGATAATCCATGTCGCATTTTATAAAGAGGTGGATCAATGACCCCAACCAATCAGGCTTTCTCTGAATTAAAAATGAATATTTCTTATGTGGAACAGTCCCTCTACTGTACAGACGATTTGAAACAACAACAGCTTCTGCTCAATGGTGTACAGAGTATGCTTTTCTATATCGATTCACTTGTAGATCAGGAGATCATTCAAACACATGTCTTAACAGCATTGAATGGCCAAGCTCATTCGGAAATCTACCCATCGTTCACCACTTTAGAAAGTCGAAAAGATACGGATCTGCAACGTGGAATAGATTCACTTATTCAAGGGAAATGTCTTTACATAATCGATGGGTACCCGGAGTTTTACATTCTCTCTACCGAGAAAATGTATGTCCGAAGCACAACCGAACCGGAGAATGAAGGCGTTATTCGAGGGCCGCACAATGGATTCGTAGAGCAGCTTTCGGTTAATTTGAATCTGATCCGTAGACAAATTATTAGTCCATCCTTAATCGTTCGATATTTTAACGTCGGCGAGAAGACACATACCAAAATTGCAGTTGTATATCTTCAGGACTTGGCCAATCCGGAGTTAGTGAACGAAGTAAAAGAGCGAATCACGTCCATATCTTCAGATATGGTGCTCGCTCCAGGTTTTATTGAAGAGTTTATGGAGGATAATCCCTTCTCTCTGTTTCCCCAGCAGCTCAATACAGAAAGACCTGACCGGGTTATTGCCAACTTGATGGAAGGACGTGTGGCCATACTTGCGGAAGGAAGTCCTTCAGCTCTTATCGCTCCAGTTACGTTTTTTGCTTTTTATCAAAGTCCGGATGATTACCATGGTCGCTGGATTGTCAGTTCCTTTTTACGGTTAATTCGCATGATGAGTTTTGTCATTGCTTTTACATTACCTGCTGTTTATATTGCAACCATCTCTTTTCACTCTGCTATTTTACCGATCGAACTGGCACACACAATCAAGAAATCATTGCAGAACATCCCCTTTCCTGCACTTGTAGAGGCAATGTTGCTTGAACTGATCTTTGAAGTATTAAGAGAAGCCGGGGTCCGACTTCCCAGCCGAGTGGGCCAGACCATCGGCATCGTTGGCGGTTTGGTTATCGGAGATGCTATCGTTCGTGCGGGGCTTGTATCCTATACAATGATTATTGTGGTTTCACTAACAGCTATCTCGTCGTTTTTGGTGCCTTCGCATGAGATGAGTTCGGCAGTCCGTATTCTCCGCTTTCCAATGATGATTGGAGCGGCGCTTTTTGGATATATCGGCATCGCATTTGGTCTGGTGATTCTAACCATTCACCTCTGTAAGATGGAAAACTTCGGATCGCCTTATTTTGCTCCAGTAGCCCCTTTCAGATTAGCTGACATGAAGGATGTATGGATTCGATTTCCCATCTGGGCGCTTCGCGGGCGTCCTCATGATGCCCGCCCGCAGCGGCTGAATCAGCAGAAGTTCTCTAGGAGTTGGAAAAAACGTGAATAAGGAAACAACAATCACTCGGGGACAATTATTCTTGCTCATTTTGAAATTTGAGATCGGTGTAGATATTCTGTCCCTCCCTTACCGTATACACCTTATCTCTAAAGGCGGTGGATGGATTTCTGTTTTTCTTGGAGGGTTCCTGATCCAACTTGTCATACTGTTGTGCTGGCTTTTGATGCGAAGATTCCCGAGTTCATCCATTTATGACATTGTAACGCTGATTACGGGTAAATGGATTGGCAAGTTGCTGATCATTTCCTACGTTGGATATTTCCTGTTAATGGGTACTTCTGTTCTGGTGAACGCCTACGGTGTGATTAACCGCTGGATGCTGCAGGATACGCCTCGGTGGGCTATATTAGCCCTCTTCTTGTTCAGCAGTATCTATTTGGTTCGGCAAAAATTACGAATCATTGCGCGAGTACTTGTACTCATCTCCTTTTTGGTCTTGCCCATGATGGTATTGATCAGTTATGGACTCAAGGAAGTTAATCTGTTATATCTTTTGCCTTTAACCGAAGCAGGATGGCCCAATATCATTAGTGGATCAACGGAAACATTAATGGCTATGTTCGGATTCGAGTTTTTTCTCGTTGTGTTTCCTATGGTTGAAGGTAGCAGCGGTGGCAAACTCAAGTCTGTTGCTTTAGCAAGTGCTGTAGTCGTGTTGTTGTATGCATTCACCGTGTTCATTTGTTCGACGGCGTTCAGCCCCCAGCAACTTGACTTGATGCCTGAACCAGTCATATATCTGCTCCGCTCTATCCCACTCGGAACAATGGATCGGGCCGATTTTCTGTTCCTCCCTATCTGGTTAATTTCAATTTTCGGGGCCATATGTGGCTATTACTATACGGCCTCCTATGGTATAAGTTATCTCTTCAAACAAAAACACCATAAAAAAGCGGTGCCTTATGTGGTTCTTGCTTCTTGCATAATTGCGTATCTGCCACAACAGAAGGAAAAACTTGAGTTAATTAGTACGATAGCCAACAGATCGGCATACTTTTTTCTCATGATCCTGCCTCTGCTCCTGTTGGTTCTATCTTATATAATGAAACGAAAAGAGAAGATGATATGAGTAAACGGGGGAAAATCCTCATCCTGCTGACCCTGCTCATGGTGATAACGGGATGTTGGGATCAGGATAGTTTAAAAGATGCAAGACTTGCTAATGCTTCGGCGTTTGACATCACCTCAGAGGGTGAAATTAAACAGACGCTTGAAATTGTCGATGATTCTGAGAGTCAACAAGGGAGTAGCGGTAATGAAGTCCACTCAGGCACCGGGAGATCCGTCCGTCAAAGTACAGATAGAATTCGCGCTAAAGTGACTGGTGATATCCGGTTTTTCAAATATGGGATGATCTTATACGGCAACAAACTCGCACAAAATGATATCTACCCTTACCTGGACGTCTTATATCGGGAACCCGATTACCCAACCTCACATGTGAAAATTGCGATTGTGGATGGCGATGCCGGAGATCTGTTACACCAAAAAAAAGTTGGCAGCATATTGATTGGTGATTTTATTACGAAAAAAATTAAGAGTCTGGAGGAATTATGTATTTTTCCGGAAATGACGTTAGAGACCCTTCTCCCTCCCATGCTGGATCCGGGACAGGATTTTACACTGCCTTATCTATATAAGGATGGAGAGGAGATTGATGCTCGGGGAATCGCCCTGTTTCATGGGCAAAGATTCAATGGGAGTCTTACGACCGAACAGGCTCCTCTATACATTATTATGAGTGGGGAATGGAATAAAACAGCGCGTTTTGTTAAAAAGGTCCACCCAGGGCCTTCCAACAACCCGCGGAACTATGTCACTTATGAAGCAAATATCGCACAAATTAAGCGCAAACTTGCGGTAAAGGTGGCAAGTGATAGCCAAATTGATGTGAACCTCCGTATCGAACTTCCAGTAACGATCGTTGAGTATGCAATGAATCATCTTCAGGAAAAAGACACAATTGAACGTCTGAACCGCAAGTTATCCGATGACATGACTCAGGACGCAGAACAAATTATCAAGACACTTCAGCAAAGTGGTTGTGATTCCTTCGGTATTGGCAGACATTTAATTGCCCATTACCCGGACTTATGGAAAAGCCTAAACTGGAATAAAGAATATGCCCAAGTTCGTTTTCACCCGGAAGTAAAGGTTACAATAGTCGGCAGCGGCGTTTTAAATTAATAACATGCTGTCGTGCAATTGGGAAAGCTCTCTTCCATTTGGAAGAGAGCTTTTGACTGTTGACTTAAAAAGAAGGATTTGCTAATACCTCTAGTCGTTAAGAAGCACTTCAGTGGAAAGTTTTATCGTGCCTGGTTGAGTATAACTTCGGCAGTGAAGCTGAGCTATAAAATAGGTGAAAGAAGACGTGATATTCCTTCTTTAAATTTGATAATAAGGGACCTATTTCTATAACGATCAGAAGTAAGTTCTGTACTTAACTGGCTATCTTGATGAAACAATTCTTGAAGTTGTTTCGCAACTCGCTCGTCATATACAATTGCATTCACCTCAAAATTCAACCTAAAGCTCCGGGAATCAATATTCATCGTCCCTACTGAAGCGACTTCTTCGTCTACTACAATGGTCTTTGCGTGTAAGAATCCATTATCATATAACAGAATCTTGGCTCCATAGTCCAATAATTCACCAGCATACGCCCAAGTCGCCCAATATACAAACGGGTGATCGGGCTTATTGGGAATCATAATGCGCAGATCCACCCCGGATAGCAGTGCGATTTTACATGCATCCATAAAAGTGCTGTCAGGAATAAAGTAAGGCGTTTGAATATACACACTCTTTTTGGCATTTACTATAAGCTTGATGTACATATTCTTCAGGTGTTCCACCTGTGAGTTAGGACCACTAGACACAATCTGAACTGGACTTGAACCATCAAGCCTTGCTGTGTTGAAGGAGAATTGTTCGTAACTTACTTGATGGGATTTGCTGGCGTGTTTCCAATCCAAAATAAACCTGCCTTGAATATGATTAACGGCATCTCCGTGCATTTTAAAATGTGTATCACGCCAGTATCCAAACTTTTTATCCATGCCTAGATACTCATTTCCCAGATTAAATCCGCCAATATAAGCAATCTCCCCATCAATAATACAAAGTTTTCGATGATTTCGATTATTCATACGGAAATTTAATGGCCTAATCAGTGACGGGAAAAAGACCTCTACTTCTCCACCGGCAGAGATCAGTTCTCTGAAAAACTTCAATGAAAGTTTCTTTGAACCAATTTCGTCATAGAGAACTCGCACTTTTACGCCTTCTTTAGCTTTTATAGTTAATTCATCTCGTAATTTCTTCCCTAAGGAATCCGGTTGAATAATGTAATATTGGATGTTAATCTCTTTCTTGGCTTCCTTGATATCAGCAAATAAAGAATCAAATTTCTCTTGTCCATCATCGAAGATGAATATCTCATTGTCATTGGTTAGGATTGCATTGGATGAAGTCAGATTCAATTGAATCAGGTCAGCATATTTCATGAGCAGGGGGTTGTTTTCCTTACGTTGCTCCTTCAATGTCACTAACTGGTTCTCGACAATTAACTTTAGGGAGTTTCTCTCTTCAGCTGAAAGTCCGTAGAAATTTTTCTTTTTGAGGTTACGTCCCAGAAAGAGATAAACGATAAAACCTAAAATAGGAATGAAGTAAAATATCATGAGCCAGGCCCAAGTATAACCAATGTCTCTCCTTTCAAAAAACAAAAATACCGCTGAGAGTAATATGTTTATAATCATAACGAGCGAAAGTATCAGCGTGACCATACTGCTATATCTCCTGCCTTCCATTAACTTTATGTAAATAATAAAAAATGCTTATTACTTAGCTGTTCTCGAATGAAGCCGTCATCACAAAGAATATGATAACATACTTGAGGAATACTAAATCTATTAAATGATAATCACTAGACATTGAACTAAAAAAGAATCCACTTCCTATAAAAGAAGGGATTCTTTTGCATTTAATATTTATGCTTTAGTTAATTCCTTACAACAGGAACCCACATTTCACCATATACCACGCCGTTTCTCTCTCCCATTTCAACCGTTGTGTTTGGGCCACCAACATAGGCATAATCCTTTTCCGTCGGTAGAGCTTGACCAAAGGCAATGCCAGTAAGCATATTGCTGAGCGCATCAGCCGTTTCAGCTTCGCCCTTCACAACCAGGTATTCTCCCTTAGGAAATTGGATTACTCTCGTTGCTTCTGGCAGAGATTGTTCTGTCATGACACCAGCATAATGCATCATCTGGTTATTCACTGCTTCGTTTACGGCAAAAATGTAGTCGTTTGTTGCCAGAGACTTTAGTTTGTCCAGGCTTCCATCCTCTTTCACCGTGGACCAAAAATCCGCCTTCTCCTTGCTGATGCCAACATAGTCTGTATAGTCGCTCTTAAGATCCGTTCCAATACCTAACACGATAAAGCTCTCTTTTTCTTCAAAATGATAATTACTCATGGTTTACACCGTCCTCTTTAAATTTTCAATTGATTTGTGTTTTCACTTGATAGGTTTATAATAACCTTAAATCATGTCAGAATATGATACTGTTTAGGGGGCACAATGAAAAAAGTTGAACGCATAAATATCATCACGCGGTATATCAATAACCGTGCACACTTTACCATCTCTGAAATCATGCGAGAATTTAACATTTCTCGTTCAACAGCCATTCGAGATATCAGAGAAATTGAAGCCATGGGAATGCCACTTGTCGCTGAAGTTGGGCGGGACGGGGGTTATTTTGTCATGAACAACTCCCTCCTGCCCACGGTACGGTTTACCGATAATGAAATCAAAGCGTTATTCATTGCTTTTATGGCAACAAGAAATCAACAGCTTCCTTATCTGAAGAGTCGTCAATCTTTGGCTGAAAAATTATTGGGCCTTATCTCAGAAAATCAGCAAGATGACCTAGTGCATTTGAATCAAATATTGCTTTTTGAAGGGACCAATCCCCATAATCCAGACTTGCTTGATCTATCAGACCTGCCTCACCCTACCTTGGAAAAACTCATCCAAATTCTTCTTATAGAACGTTATCTGTTAATTACTGTCCAAGAAGAGAAGAAAACAAAGTCCTATCCCATCGTTCTCTTGCACCTTCATCATCAAAAAGGCCATTGGATCATTGAAGGTTTTGATCTGGAGGAAGAAAAGAGACAAATCGTATCCGTTGACAACCTCATCCATGTCGAAGCATACCCGGCGAAAAAAAGACGGAGTACAAAAAAGATTGTAGAACAACTCAAACGAAACACGCAGGAAGAAGTTATCAACCTTGTCCTGGAACTTGGTCCAAAGGCGATTGCGCAATTCAAAAAATACCATCCTTTAAAGTTTTCAATTGCCTATACAAATCCATACCAGACTACGGCTCTCCTAAAGGCATTTATGAATGTTCATAACTCGGAAGAGTTAACCGAAATCACCAATTGGTTGCTCTTTCTAGGTGAAGACATCAAGGTTAAGGAAATTCCGGCAGAAGTCCTAGATGCTGTACAAGAGAGATTAAACTTATACCAAATGAAGCAGTGAACAGCCCCTCCTACCTAGTCTCTCCATTATCTAACCATGTCTTACCTGAATTCAGGCTGAGGATTCAGTACGGAAAACCAAAAAAAGCCGCTGTGTTAGCGACTTGTAATGGAATCATATTCATTCATGTCTCACGCCAATGCTTGGCGAGCTGTTCCTTCTATACTAAAAGTCAGCATTAGACTGGGCATGATTAGGTGTATGCTGCGGGACGTTTTTAACGAGTAGGAAATAAGTAACAATCGCAATGATACTGGTCATTAATAACGTGAGTCCTAACGGGACGGCAGTGTCCTCACCCGCGATGCCGACCAGAGGAGCAACCAGTGCACCCAGAAGAAAAGGAACAACGCCGAGTAGTGCTGCTGCACTTCCGGCCATCTTAGCTTGACTCTCCATGGCAAGTGGGAATGCCGCTGTAGACGTAATGCCGATCGAGCATACGAAGAAGAACAATGGAATCACCAATGCGAAAAGTGGACCATGAGCCAGGGTTACGACCAAAGCAGCCACACTTGCTATTATAGCAAGCCATAGTCCCGATAATAGCAGCGTCTGCTCAGGGATACGTTTAGCTAGTCGACCCACGATTTGAGATCCGATGATCAAGCTGATGCCGTTCGAAGCAAATAATATAGCAAATACAGTGGGTGTGACGCCATATATATTTTGGTAAATAAATGGTGTTCCCGCCACATAAGCAAAGACCCCTGCTGTCATAATTCCCTGTGCCAGCATGTAGCCTACAAACTTACGGTCACGCAGAAGCATTCTGTAATTACCCAATTGCTGTTTGAAGTCAGGAACTATACGTCTTTCGATAGGGTGTGTTTCTTTTAAGCTCCACTTTGTCATGATTAATAAGAAAATTCCCAAGAATGAAAGGCAGATAAACACGCCAATCCAGGTTGTGAATGAAAGAACCCCACTTCCCGCGATGGGTGCTGCCAGAGGCCCCAAATTCCCTACAAGCAACAGCAAAGAGAAAAATTTAGTGAGTTCATGTCCACTGTACAGATCTCTGGCTATCGCACGGGAAATGACAATTCCAGCTGAAGCTGCAAATCCTTGCGTGAAACGAAACAAAATTAATAGTCCGATATTCGGAGCAAAAGCACATGCCAAGGAACAAATAATATAGGCTGCCATACAGATCAACAATGGTCTACGTCTACCGTACGCGTCACTCAAAGGACCCATAACAAGTTGTCCTACACCGAGTCCTAATAAACAAGCAGTAAGGCTAAATTGTACAAGTGATGCCGTTGTATTCATATTTTGTGCAATCTCCGGAAAAGCCGGTAAATACATATCAATCGTAAATGGACCTAATGTAGAAAATAAACCTAGTAGTATTGCCAGTCCAAAAACATTCCAATTCGTGCTCTTCGCCATAATAAATAAAATCTCCAATTCCTTATATAATTTGCAAGCCTAATCGAGTATAAGACATAGAGTTAACTGTAGGTCAAGTCTTAAGACTATTAAAACCAAAAAAAGCCGCTTATTAAGCGACTTTGAATGGAAAACCATTTAAATTGTGTAACTCCCCCGGCCTGAACCCATATGACTCATGATCATTTCGGCAGCTCGCTTGTAACCGCCTGCCTCCCTTAGAGATTCACCAATGAGGTAAGCCTGCCGTCTATAAAGTGAATTGTGTAGTACTTCTGTTAATGCCTCTCTCAAATTAGTTGCACTGAGATTATGTTTATTTAAAGTAATACCCGCGCCCAACTCCTGTACCCGATTGGCGACAAGAGGCTGATCCGATGTTAATGGAATCATCACCATCGGAACATTGTAATATAACGCCTCACTTGTGCTGTTCATTCCAGCATGTGTAATAAACACATCGGTATGCTGCAGCATGTCCAACTGGGCAATGTATGGCTTGACGATAAAATTAGGAGGAACTTGATTCGCCAGCGGCGTCATGTCCGTGTACTTTCCTGAAGATAAAACAACATTCACGGGTAAATCCCCTAATGCTTCAAAGCAAAGCTGATAGAAATCCAAATTTTTATTTAAAATTGTACCCATAGCAATGTACACGGTTTGCGGGTACCGTTCACGAAGCAACTCAAACGAGAAGGTCGGAGCATCTTGACGTGTTATGATCGAAGGACCCGTGAAAATAAAACGATCGTCCAGCTTTTCTGCCTGCGGCTGAAAATAACGGCTGGTGTACACAAGCTTTAACTGACCTGCATGTGCCGGAATCTCTTCCATGGCTGGAATACTCACTTGAAACGCTTCGGCTAACTCCGTTGTGATCTTCATCGTAGCCTCATATAACTCCTTCGTCTCCGTCTCATTCAGAACTGAGCTAGACCCCAGAGGCTCCACAAAAGCAAAGGACGCAATCGAGCATACCGCAGGAATTCCCAGTTTTTCTGCAAGAATAGTCCCTCCCCATCCCATCAGGGAATCAAAGATCATATAATCGAACTTTTGATCCTCGATCACCTGCAGTACATTGGGGATGATTCTCCGGATAATACCGCTTACCATCATATAAATGAACTGATAAGAATGCTTGTATTCCTGGGGTTTCAACACCGGATCATGAGAGAAGGCATCTTGTGGAAACGGATAGGTAATGATCTGGGCACCGGTTTGTTCAATTCGGGAACGATACTCCTCCGTGCACACATAGATGACTTCCTCACCATTGTCTATCAACTGAGTAACTAATCCTAACGATGGATTCACATGTCCTTCAGCTGGAGTAATGACTACTAATACACGTGCCATCTTATCCACCTCCCAATGCAATTAGTCCCCCCGTTCTTCATGATGTATTTAACGACGCGGTCGTCATCCGTTACATGGAGATGTTATCCTTCACTTGGTTGATTGGATGATGTTCTTGATGAACGAGTTTGGTAATTCGTAGTGATGCCAAGAAACTTAACAAGACCCATAATAATTGCAGTGTTAACACGATCAAAACACCTGTCGATATGCCCCACTGTAACGTTTCGGACAAGGCAATCAGAGCGCCACCAACGCCAATGCTTACACCCATATAGAAGGAATCCACAAATTGTAGATTCGCGGACATTTCGCCCTCTTTCCTGGGCAAGGCATGTTGTAAAGCAATGGCTGCCGTTGTAGGGTTGGCCAATCCAACACCGAACCCTGTAATCATTTGTGAGAGAAGGATGAGTATAATCCCGCCGTCCGTCAAAATAAGAGCCAGGATCACAAGTACAGTTCCAACGATCATAATCCCAATGCCCGTCATGACCCTACCCTTTCGGGCACGACCTTGATCTCGTGCATCAAGCTTGGCTTGTAACCACGCTGCGGCGGACCAGCTCAGAGAACCTGCTGCTACGATGAGGCCAGCAAGGTCAGCTGATAACCCCTTCACTTCGGTTAGCGCCAAGATCACAAAACTTTCCGTTGTAAAATAACAAGCAACATATAGCCCTCTCGATACCAAAGTAGCAGGCAATCCTTTTTTTACCGAAAAAGTCCCTACTGGCAGCAATTTACGCATTGGTGTGATCATGACGACTAATCCAGCCAAAGTGAGTACTATGCCTTTCCATTCGGTTATCATACCAAGTCCTGTGAGTAACAGCCCCGTTCCAACCGCAAGCAGAATCGCATACATAATCTTTGAGTCAGTTGCTCGCGCTGGACCGGACAGATCTTGCTGAAGCTGCAAATTACGGAAAGAACGGAATGTGAGACTGAGCGCTATTCCAATCAAGGGTAAAACGATCCAGAAAACATATCGCCACGAGATGTAGGAAGCAATAAGGCCTGCTGCATAAGGTCCGATTAAGGTTGGTAGGACAAATGCCATAGAGAATGCGGCCAGGATTTGAGTACGAAGTGTATCTGGATAATGTAACGTCACACAGGTATAAACACATGTGATCAGGGCCCCCGCTCCAAAACCTTGAAGGGCTCTTCCGGCAATAAGCATGTGCATATCGAAAGAAATAGCGGAGACCACAGTTCCTAACACAAAAACACTAAAAGATATCAGCATGGATGTAAAAACGCCGCGCTTGTCAATCTGCTGACCCATAACCAAAGTTCCAATAAGCTGAGATAACAAAAATGCGCTGAAGATCCAACCGTATAAATGAATGCCCTCTAAACTTTGTGCCATTTTCGCGGCAATCGTTGTGATAGCCAGTCCTTCAAAAGCTACGGTTGCCAAAACCAGCATAATCCCAATTGTAGGCGCCCTGTACTGAGCATCAAAAATCCCAATCTGATTGTTGTTTGTCTTCCACACCTCCATAATTTGATGGATATTATGGTAAAATAAACCTTTTCACTCCCTGAATATACATGAATTGTTATACTTTGTAAAGTTAAATGTTTAAAAAGTAAGATCATGATTTAGAATAGGGTTCCCATGTTCAATAGGAGATTTTGCTTGAAAATATGCCATGTTCATTACAGTCAATTTGGAGAAGTTCATCCTGCAGGATCCAGGCATCTGTTTTTTCAATAAAGAAATGAAATCCTCCAATGGATTGAACCAATGCGGGATCGACCGGTGTAGCACTCGCATTGATGCCAATTGTAAAAGCATCGGAGCCTCCTCCGACATATTTTGCGTAAATCCTTACATATTGGTCCTTTTCCAATTCCCATTCATTCTTAAATGAATCGATTGCTTGTTCAGATACTACAAATGAAATCATTGCTCTGCACTCCTTCCTACATTAATCACATTTTTTCACTTCGCCACGATAATTGGCCATTCTGAAACTGGCTCCGCATCCACACGAAACTTTGGCATTTGGATTATTCATGGTGAATCCACCTAACATTCCGCTCTCTTCATAGTCAATCTCAAGACCATCAATATATGGAATACTGTTTGCGTGAACCAATATTTTAAATTGCTTTTTATTTAACACAATGTCTTCTTCTGCCTGCTGTTCATCCACGATAAGGGTATAAGACAAACCACTGCATCCCCCTTCATCAACGCCTACTCTAAGAAAGGCATTTTGGATATCCGCACTTGATAAGATCTCAACGATTTTGTCCGATGCTGTATCACTGACCTCAATGATCATCTTTATTCCTCCCGGTGGTATCATTTTGAAATTTGGTATCCCAGTCCATTAGACAGGGTATGAATGCTGCAAGAGCAGCTCCTTTTGGCGTAAGTTCATAAATAATTTGTGTAGGGCGTGTCCGTATTGTTCTTTTGACCAAATGATCATCTTGAAGACCCTTTAAACGTCTGGAGAGGATCATTTCGGAAATGGAAGGAATGTTATCGAATATTTCACCAAATCTCTTCGGGCCTTGAGACAGAGCACATAAAATATGGATCGTCCATTTCGTTCCGATGATGCGATAAGCTGTAAATAGTTTATTCGGATCCTCAGTGAGCAATGGTCTGTACACCCACTTTCTTATTCATCTGCGTGGTGAGATCCGAGTGCTGGCAATGATACTCGTGACGATCAACAAGAGATGGAAACCCATGGCTACAATTAAGCCGGATTGAAGTGACATACCGCCAGCCTGACACACGACAAGAATGGAACCACCAATGCCGATCACTACACCAGGTGTAAAAGAATCTGCAAATTGCAGATTTGCCGAGGTTTGGCCCACGCCTTCTTCCCCCGTTTGGGAAAATGCGACAACACCACTAATCGGATGCGCCAATCCAATACCAACTCCTGCAATGATCTGACCAATAACTGCAATGGTAACGGTCACAACAGGTACCCAAAATACGATGGCAATCCCTATGGCAAGTAACAATACGCCAAGAATAATTCTCATATGACGTCCACTGCCCTGATCTGCCGCATCCCACCGTCCTTGCAGATACGCAATGATACACCAACTTAATGCAGCACTCGCCACAATTAATCCGGCCTGAGAAGGTGTAATTCCTTTCACATCGATTAGAGCCAATACCAGGAAATTCTGTGTACTAGTATAGGCAGCGAAGAACAATCCACGTGTTGCCAAAATAGCTGGCATTCCTCTGCGCAACGTAAGTGTTCCCTTCGGTAGCAATTTACGCAGAGGAAATATCATCAATACTAGGCCAATCACGACTAAAACAAATCCCATAATGCTCGGAAGCCTACTTAGACCAACCAGGAAAATCCCTGTACCTAACGTTAAGAGTAACGCCATCCAAGTGGATGAAGATCCGCTATCCCCTCCTGTCTTCTGCACTTTCAATTTCCTAAAGGCAGGTAAACTAAGCAATGCTGAAACCACCAGCACAGGTAAGATCCCCCAGAAAACAAAGCGCCAGGACCACTGATCTGCGATAACTCCTGCTACATATGGACCGAGCATGGACGGAAGAACATAGGCAGTACCAAATGCTCCAAGAATTTTGGCACGCAACTCATCCGGGTAACTTAACGATATAGCTGTATACACACAAGTCATCATAGCTCCGGCACCCAAACCCTGTAGAGCCCGTGATCCTATCATGGTATACATGTCGCCTGCGGTTGCGGCAGCGATCAGCCCTACGATAAATAACAGAAGTGCAAAAGTGAACGGTGTTGCAGGTCCTCTTTTATCAATGATTCGACCGACGACCAGCGTTCCGATAATCTGCGCAAGCAGATAGGTACTGAATATCCATCCGAACAGGCTAAGGCCGTTCAAGTCTCCAGCAATCGAAGGAGCAATGGTGGTTACGGATAGACCTTCGAATCCAACGGCCATCACTGATAAAATAATTCCTATGGTTAGTGCAAAATAACGTGGGCTGAAAATACTTTGATGATTAGACGACATGAAATGTGACCTCCAAGAAAATTGGTATGTATACATCGTATCCGGATACTTAGTAAACATTTTTGTTTATAATGTCTAAGCTACAGTCCGGCTTTGACTTTGTCAACATTTTTGTTTAAAATGTAGTTAGTCATGTAGACTCAGTTGCGTCACAAGGAGGTGCACCATGAGCGGAAATCAAACTAAAAAGGATGTCTCGACCAGTACCCGGAGAGCAATTATTAATCTGTTAAAAGAGCGCGGGGGAATGGATGTTGTCACTCTCTCCTCTCAGTTTTCGTTATCCGGAATGGCTATTCGTCAACATCTGAATGCGCTAAAAGGAGAAGGATTGGTCACCACTGTGGAAGAGGCCCGTCCCATGGGTCGTCCCACCAAGTTATGGATATTAACTCCCGCGGCTAATCGTTTTTTTCCAAGTGGATATTCGGATCTATCCGTCAGCCTCATCAATTCGATGAAAGAGGCTTTTGGTACTGAAGGGCTGGACAAGCTGCTGGATGTTCGAAATAAAAATATGCAAGAACAATATCTTCAGCATCTTGGCGATTCATCAGGAGTTAGAGAGAGATTGGAGAAATTGGCCGAAATTCGTACGAATGAAGGTTATATGGCCGAGGTTAAGGAGCAGGATGATGGCAGTCTCCTATTCATTGAGAAGCATTGTCCGATCTGTGAAGCGGCCGCAGTATGTACCGGGTTATGCAAGAATGAGTTACATTTATTCAAAACAGTTCTAGGCGATAATGTTCATATTGAACGGGGAGAATACATTCTAGCCGGAGGAAGAAACTGCGTATACACCGTTAGGCATAATAAGCCATGACCAAAAGAGCAACCTCATTGGAGATTGCTCTTTTGGTTTGGTTTTGAACTGATTAGAACGATTCGGATTTCTCTAAATCATCCTTAATTATACCGGTTATTTCTAACATTTTCATAATCGTATGTACCCGATTATGTAATTTTGAATTGAGGTAGAGTATAGTAAGAGTGTCGAAAATATACTCTAGGAGGCTACTGCCATGTCACAAAAAATTTGGATGAACCTGCCGGTGAAAGATGTTGTGCAATCCACTACCTTCAACAACAATAATGATAACAACAATCTGTCTATAATAATGGCTAGTTTTGTTATCATTATTTGTTATTTTACATATTCATTCACCACCCGGTAATCCTCCTTACTTTCTCCGTTTCTTCACACCTCTACTTCTCTTGTTCCTTTATCACTTGTTCAATCCCCAACAAAATCAGTTTCAAGCCGAACTCGAAAGCTCCGTCGGTTCCCATCACCTCAAACAGACCGTTCTTATACATCCTGCTGAAAAGTCCCGCTTCCTTCTCACTCATAGAGTCCAGAAGGTGGATCATCTCTTCACCCTGAAGTGCTTCCTGGTCCTTAATAACAGCAGAGATATTGCGCTGATGCTGATAATCGTCGAGTACGAAATAGAATACATAGTTGACCATTGTAAGAACGGCCTGTAATTTCTGTTCTTGCTCTAATGGCGTTGATTCCATGCAGAGCAACATGCGGTTGGTGAAGCGGATCATGTCCGGTTCATGGGGCAGCGTCATCATCATGAGCTGTGTGGAGCACGGGTATCTACTAAGCACACTCCGTACCGTCACCGCAAGCCCCTCCATCTGCTCTTTCCATTCTCCTTCAGTATGAAACTCGTCCAGAATAATTTTCGATATCTGGTTGGCCAGACGCTGGTAGAGCGTCTGCTTGCTCTTGAAGTACCAGTATAGAGATGGAGCCTGAATCCCCAACTTGTCTGCCAAGCGTCTCATGCTGAATTTTTCGATGCCCTCTTCTCCAAGAAGTTCCCACGAAGTTTCCAAAATCTTATCTTCCGAAATCTGAGGCTGTTGTTTTTTCATTAGTATCCGCCCTTTTATCTAACAGTGTAAGTTTATGCTTTACAGGTTCATAAGTTCATGATAACATCTAACACTGTAAGGTTCAATCTAACGGTGTTAGATTAGATCAATATTAACGAAGAAAGTAGTGACCCACATGGATGCAGAAAACCTCCATTACTTTGAAAAAGCACCAATCGCCAAAGCCGTAGCTCATTTTGCTGTCCCAATGATGCTAGGCACGTCAATGAGTGTTATTTACTCCATCTTGAATGCCTATTTCCTTGGCACACTGGGTAATACGGCAATGTTAACCGCACTCGCATTAACTTTACCTTTATTCGCGGTCATCATGGCCCTTGGTAATTTAATTGGTATAGGCAGCGGCACATTCATCTCCCGTTTGCTGGGAGAGAAAAAAGTAGATGATCTGAAGCATGTATCTTCATTTGCCTTTTACAGCAGTTTAGTTCTCGGAATTATTGTGATGGCCGTTGGGCTCCCGCTGATTGAACCAATCGTTCATGGGCTGGGGGCAACGCCAGAGTCCTTCGGATTTACGAAAGAGTATGTCACGATTATGCTTATGGGTTCACCCTTCGTCATCTTATTCTTCACCCTGGAGAATATCGTGCGCTCAGAAGGTTCAGCAATGACTTCTATGACCGGTATGATTCTCAGTGTTGTTATAAATATTATCCTTGATGCACTATTCATTTTTGTCTTCCATTGGGGCGTGATTGGCGTTGCATCTGCTACCGTCATCTCCAACTTGGTTGCGAGTGCATTTTACGCTTACCATATGAGTTATAAGAGTCAATTCTTAACCGTCTCCCTGAAATGGTTCAAGGTTACGAAGGACATCCTGAGCAATGTGTTCAAAATCGGTGTTCCCGTCTTTGTTATGAGTGTCTTCTTGGGTGCAATGTCGCTTATTCTTAACCTTTTTCTTGTCGAATATGGGGATCAGGCCGTTGCGGGGTATGGAATCTCATCACGTTTATTGCAATTTCCTGAGTTTATTCTGATGGGCTTGTGCGAGGGAGTTGTGCCGTTGATTGCCTTCTCATTCACAGCGAACAAATTACGCATGAAACAAACGATTGGATTCACGATCAAAGCTATTTTGGGCTTAGCCGTCCTGTTTGGTGTTATCGTTTATCTAATCTCTGACCACTTGATTGGTTTATTTACGACTGACCCGCAATTAATTGAAATGGGTAGCTACATTCTGCATGTAACCTTCTTATCCTTGTTTATTACAGGAATGACTTCTTTGTTTATGGGGATCTTCCAAGCAACAGCCCAAGGAACCGCCGCGTTTGTTATGTCCATAATTCAAGGGATTACACTAATTCCTATATTGTATATCGCTAATCAAATGAATGGCTTTCATGGAGTGATCTGGTCGCTCGTTATTGCGGATGCCGTGGCTTTCCTAGTTGGGGCCATTATGTTATATGTTTTGCGGACCAAATTGCAGCCTGATCTGGAACATTTGGCACAGTAGTTAACATATAACACGCAAAAAGGCAGGATAAGGGCGCTCCCTGACCCTGCTCTTTCATTTCGAAATGACAATTATCTATCTGGTGATACGAAGTGATCGTAAACCCTCTGTTATAAGGAAAAAGCGGTCAACATATGTTCTATTTCATCCATATACCCATCCACTGTAATGCTTCTCGGAGCAAACAGAAATCGTAGTGATTGTTTCCATTCCGAGCCTGCAATAGAGGTTGGTAACATCGAATGTTCTGTATTAGAGAAGATTTTCACATGAAGCAAGGAAGATGGCTGAATTCCTTTACGGTATGCTTGCTCTGTATCAACAATGTCCACATTCACATCATCTTCTCCAAGCAGAAGGAGTACAGGGGTTTTGAAATGATGTAAATCCGCAGTGGCATCTGAAGCAAAATTTTTCTTTATGAAGTTCCAGCGTTCTTTGGAAATCAGATCATGCTCTCGAGCAATCTTGGTGTACTCTTCATATGTGCCATGTTTCTGTAAAATCTCTTTAATCTGGTTTTCATAATCGACCTGATTTTGAATCTCCTCCGTGGAATGACCGTCTTTCGCCATTTGGCTACGTGTGTTGTATTCTCCCTGTTCCAACCAGTTTATCGCTGGTGATACCAAGATACTGAAGGCGAGATGTTCTTTCCCAGCAAGCTTAGGAATCACCCAGCCTGCTTGGCTGGCACCCCATACGCCTATTTTGGAATCATCAATGATGGATTGTTCTTTCGCCCATGCAATTGCTTGTTGTGCCTCCACAACACGATCATCCATGCTTTGATCTAGCCAGTTTCCCTCTGAACCCCCGATTCCCCGTTTATCTAGTGATAAGGATGCATACCCGATCGATGCCAGTCGCTCCCATAACGGTTTGTATCCCTCACCATGAGTAGAGTCTATCGGACCGTCACCGTGAATAAACAGCACTAGACCTAGCTTGCCTGAATGGTTTCTGGGTAACGTGAGCGTACCTGTCAACTTACCCTGTGAAGATTGAATTTCAATGGTTTGTTCCTCCATGTCAAAATCACTTTGATCGACTATGTACAGTCCTGCACCAACCATCAGTAAGATTGCCACAATAACTGAGATGTATCGTTTTTTCCAATTAAACATAACTATCTCCTTTGTAAATCATGTAATGCCATTGGTTTTCGCCTAAGAGCAGGCCGGTCAGAAAGCTGTTTGTGCTATACTGCTTGCGAAATTGATAGCGTTCATATAACTGTATCGCTTGATGATTCTGACTTGCCACATGCAAGCTAAGAGATGACATTGATTTGGATTGCAACATATATTTCTGTGCCCATTGAAGCAACTGCGTACCAATTCCCTTGCCTTGGTGCTGTGGATGTACAACCAGATCTTCCACATAACATTCGCCTAATGTAGGAGTATGCTTCAGCAGATGTAAACCAGTTATTAACTGAAGCAGTTTCCACATGCCAACTCTATTGCACTGGCTCCACCAATGAGGATTGGCACGAACGCTTGTTATTGCTACTCTGTTATCTGCTTCCTTCCATTTCAAGCACATGGTGCCAACAATCTCCTCATTTTCACGAGCAATGACTCGAAGAGTACTCTGTTCTATGGGCGGATGATTGAGCAACTGTTCAAATACATAAGCCAGATCAGTTATGGACAATGAAGTGATCTTTTGAAATTTGTGTCCAAAACCATAAGCCATGAGTTCAGCAACAGCTTGATGAAACTGGGGACAAACGGGTTCTATCTGAATGGAAGTTGTCACTGTGTGCCTCCCCCTACTCGATCATTTGTAACAATAGCTCATAATGAAGCTTTTCTGGTGTGAATAAAGATAAATAAGATTTTTCTACCATAATAAGTGGACCGTGATACGGATAGCCCTGGTGTTCTGCATAAGCATAAAATTCGTTGATATGTTCTTTGAGTTCAGCTTCAGTTTGTACATATACATGACGAGAAAGATATTTTCCTCTAGGCAAAACTAAATCGTTCGCTCCCTCCTTTTGTGTATAAATTCCTAGGGTGTCCGTCTCATCGTACGCATAAAGGATGTCGGCTTCAAATAAATCGGGAATATTTCCGTTGTGTTGGATCAGTCTCCTTGCATGCAAATATCCTTGCGCTTCCATATGGAACCACAGGGATAAGTGAACCTCCTCACGAGTAACAATAGAATAAGTTACTTGTTCTTCATCACGTGGAATATGATCTTTCTCCTGCAGCAACTTGCTGATAAGGTGCTTTGTTTGCTGAAGCTGAGTGATGGCTGCTTCCGTGTCTGCTAACGCTTGGCGAAATAATGATGTGATTTGAATGGTTGTCAGATTACTCAAACATTCCTTGATCATTTGAACAGACAGTCCCATTTTGCGAAGCAACAAAATATGAGATAGACGGTAAATTTCATCTACCCCATACATCCTGTATTGGTTTTCTGCTATATAAGCAGGGTGTAACACCCCTTTTTCTTCGAAGTATCGAATTTGATGTACAGAGACTTTCATCAGCTTTGCCAGATCACTAATCGTAATTTCATCACTCAACCAATTCACCACCTTTGCTGTTTTTCATATTACAAACATAAACCTTAGGTCTGACCTAAGGTCAAGTCTTTATTTTAGCCTCTCCTGATAACAAAAAACCACGGCACCAGATTCGGTACCGCAGTTTATTAATCAATCATCCTATTGGATTTGTTTCATGTAAGATTTGAATTCCTCGGCAATTTCTTTGTATTTCGTATGATGCAGGTAATGTGAACCTTCCATTGGGATCATTTTGCCCTGCGCGGATTGTTTGGCTTGTGCTTCATGTAACGGAATCCACTGCGGGTTTTTCTCGTTATTGGATTGAACAAAGAGAAGCACTGGCAGATCACTAGGATACGTGAGTTTTTCTCCATTTTTGAAATTGGAACCCAGATGTTTAAGCTCATTTACTAATGTCGGATTTGTCGAGACTTGATTCGAAATCAACTTCATCTGTTCTTTGGTATGTTCATCATAGTCAAGTGATGCATATGAATCACCACTCACTTTATTGAGTACTCTCATTAAGCCTGATTTTTGAAAGAATTTCATTAAGTTCAAAGGTAATTTAACATCCATGCCAGGTTGATTCGGAACACTGCTATCGATCCCGACAAAAGCAGAGACTTCATCCGGATACGTGTTCACATAAGTCGCCGCGTACAGTCCCGTGATGGAATGCCCCATCAGAATATAACGATCTATACCGAGCTGTTGTACAGCTTCATGAATCTCACTAACAATATTCTCGGTGGTTCTCTCCGTTTCGATTTGGTCACTTAACCCATAACCGAAAGGCTCAATCGCCACAACTTTGTAATCAGAAGTTAATTCATCGATTAACAATTTGAAATCAAGTACTGGTGACGGTGTTCCTTGTCCGGGAAGTAACACGATGGTTTGTTCGCCGCTACCTTGAATGGATACATTCATATTCTTCCCATCAACATTGACATATTGGCCGTACGATTCGATTTTCTTTTTCTCGGACCCATTACTTATCGTATGAACGACAAACGTGATGCCCATGAACAGCACCAGCGCGCCGACAATACCACCTATTATTTTCAACCATAAGTACCGTTTTTTACGGCCCTTAGTCCCCGTTGTTGTTACATCCACTGCTTCTGCCATTTCCATCTTCTCCTGTCCTTTATATCTGTAGAGCCGCTCTTGCGACATAGGTATAGTGTAACCATGGAAGATGTCCCCTTCGTGACGGGAATATGAACGGAGTATGAACTACAAAAAAAAGAGAACTGCTTGTTGAGAGCAGTTCTCCATAGGATAAGACAGTTTTAGTGGTCCAGGAACACAAGCTGAATGAAGAACAATACCGCAAAAATGTAGAAGATTGGATGAACATCTTTACCTTTTCCACGAAGCAGCTTGAGTACCGGATAAAAGATGAAACCTACGCCGATGCCTGTCGCAATACTATGCGTCAATGGAGTAAGGATGATAATCAGGAAGGCAGGAAATGCTTCTTCGAGATCATCCCATTTGATTTTGCTGATAACGTTAATCATAAAGTATCCAACAATAATCAGTGCCGGAGAAGTAATCGCCGGAATGCTTGATATTACACTTACGATCGGTGTGAAGAACAAAGTCAGCGCAAGCAGCACACTTACCGTTACAGCGGTCAGTCCCGTTCTTCCTCCGGCGGCTACCCCTGTGCTGGACTCGATATAAGCTGATGTTGGGCTTGTTCCGAGCAAAGCACCTGAGGTTGTTCCTACGGCATCTGCCAATAATGCGCCACGCGAGCGTGGAAATTTACCATCCTTAAGCAATCCTGCTTGTTCAGCAACGCCGAGCATCGTGCCCGTCGTATCAAACAGCGTGATCAGCAGGAATGTAAATATGATTGTATATAAACCATTCGAGAATACCCCTGCCAGATCCAGTTGCAAAGCCGTTGAAGTGAGGCCTTGTGGCATGGATACAATCGATTCCGGCATTTGGAATAGTCCCATGATCCAGGCAAGTATCGCTGTTACCACCATTCCGATGAAAAGGTAACCTTTCACATTATAAGCCATCAGCACAACGGTAATAATCAATCCGATAATGGTCAGATAAGCCATCGGCTCAGCCAAGTTCCCGATCGTAATCAAATTCGATTCTGAATCGGCAATAATCCCGGCATTTTGCAAACCTACCGTTGTAATAAACAATCCGATCCCTGCGGTTATGGCATGTTTTAAGCTAGCAGGAATTGCATCTAGCAACATGTAACGGAATGAAGTCAGTGATAAAATAATAAACAAAATCCCTGCTATAAATACGGCTCCCAGTGCAACCTGCCAAGATACGCCATATCCGGCAACTACGCTATAGGCAAAGAATGCATTCAGGCCCATACCCGGCGCGATGACGATTGGATAATTGGACCATATTCCCATAATCAGAGTTCCCACAATACTTGCCAGTACCGTTGCTATGAATACTCCGTTAAAGTCCATGCCTGTGCTACTGAGTATTCCTGGGTTTACGATAACTATGTATACCATTGTGAAAAATGTTGTAACCCCTGCGATAATTTCTGTGGGGATAGTCGTGCCTCGTTCTTTAAGTTTGAACCATTTGTCCATGGTAAAGCCAGCCTCCAACTTTCAAATTATACTCCAAAGCTAAAAACAAAAAATCCTAATCTTCATATAGGATTGTAATATTGTCGCTCCTATATTCGTTGTTAGGATTTAAAGATTCAACAGCTAAGCTCTAAACTAAACATAAAGATACTCATATCTGTTATCAACCTGAAGTCCATTTCGTATTCTAATTAAAATCACATGCAATGTCAATGAATTAACGATTTGTTCACAGTTATTTACGAACTATTCAGACATTATCTCTTGTGTTCATTCGTTTTTAGAATAGAGTATGTACGTATTGCTCAATGTCTGCAATGTATGAAGAAAGACTGCCAGCAAAGTTCACTGACAGTCTTTTGCTTAATTCGTAGTAGGTTTCTCTTCATATTCGCTGGATAATTCTTTAAGCGATTTGATTTTGCCATGGGGATGCTGTTCTTGCTTTCGTGACTTCCAGGCAGCTTCTTTTCTTTTCTTCTGGTCAGCCATACAAGATATCCTCCTCTGGAAACTGAGATGTTTACTACTTCTTTATGATGTCATTCCTGGACAACTTTATTCTGCATGCATAGGTAATAAGAGAATTAGGCAAGCATATAAGACAAATGAGATATCGGTTTTTAGAGCAGGAATGCAATAATATAGGCATGCCACAACTGGAGGTTAATATATGCAAAAAGTAATTTTAAATAATGGTGTTGAGATGCCTATTCTCGGCTTTGGTGTGTTTCAGATTGCAGATGCAAACGAATGTGAACAAAGTGTTATGGATGCCATATCGGCTGGGTATCGTCTCATTGATACAGCTGCCTCTTATCTAAACGAGGAAGCTGTGGGCAGAGCGATCAAACGTAGTGGTGTGGCCAGAGAAGAATTATTTGTCACAACAAAACTTTGGGTTCAGGATACGGGTTATGAACGTACCAAACATGCATTTGAAAAATCCTTGGAACGATTGCAATTGGACTATTTGGATTTATATTTAATTCATCAACCTTTTGGAGACGTACATGGTTCTTGGCGCGCAATGGAGGAGTTGTATCGTGAAGGAAAAGTACGTGCAATCGGAGTGAGTAACTTCCAACCGGATCGTCTGATGGATTTGATTCTGCAAAACGAAGTAACCCCTGCTGTAAACCAGGTCGAAACACATCCCTTCAACCAGCAGATCTTAACTGGACAATTCATGGAGGAAAATAATGTTCAGATCGAGTCTTGGGCACCATTTGCTGAAGGGAAAAATGACTTGTTCCAAAATGAGGTATTGGTATCTATAGGTGAAAAGTACAACAAATCGGTTGCTCAAGTGGTTTTGCGTTGGTTGACACAACGTGAAGTCGTTGTTATTCCAAAATCGGTGCGTAAAGAAAGAATTATTGAGAACTTCAATATTTTTGATTTTGAATTAAGCCAAGCAGATATTGAGTCGATTACTGCGCTAGATACCAAACAGAGCCTTTTCTTCTCCCATAATGATCCTGAAATGGTCAAATGGATTAGTACTCGCAAACTAGATATTTAATCCCATCTATCCGATAACAATCTAATCCTTCTCTTCACGGAGAGATAAAAAAATCCGATTCCGGCATCACGGAATCGGATTCTTCATTTATTGTAGCCTCAATAATATAGAGAATTCAGAAGTTAATTGGCAGGACCCAGATTAATCAAGCTGACCTCGGATAATGAGACGGTTGTGTTGCCATCTTGCTCACCATCAATGTTACCCAGATCAAATGAAATTCGAGTATTCGCATAGCTGTCTTCTGTTGCATCAAATGTATACGTGAACTCCTGTTCTTCTGGAGTCAAATCAACTCGTGCCCCAAAGAAACCATGCCATTCATAGTTGGCAGCTGCATCGACCCATCCAATCCCCAATCCCAATTTCCTGGACTTCTCCGCTTTGGCTTTAAACGTTAATTTATATTTAAAACCTTGCTGTATGCCAAATCCTTCATTGATGACTTGACGATCCCATGGATGCTGGCCTGCATGACCAATCTTGGCTTGAAGCTGTTGATTGCTAACTTGGATCTCAAGGTCCGCTGCATTACCGTCCGCATGGGTAAACCAACCTTCCTTACCTTTGGAGAAGTCTCCATTAGGAATAAGATTAACATGAGCAGGCTGCCCTCCTTGATCTGCATTCGGATTCACTTCATATAATTGGACGTTATTGATGTGAATCGAGTGTTCACCTGTAGAGAGCGGATATCCTAATCCAAATGCAAGCATAGCTGCCGAATCGGAGCTATCCCCCATAGTGAAGGTGTAAGTATATGACTTTTGATCTGCGGTTAATTCCACTTCTTCTTCAAAATACTTCACAAAATCGCCTGCATTCTGAGAAAGAACCGCTTGCATGGATTTAGGACTTGAAGCAGATGCCTCGAAGGTAAGTCGGTACGTTTTGTTTGCATCCAGTTTGATCTGACCTTGTTGCAACAAAGTGTCCCACCAATGTTCACTTGTACCAGGCAATTTAATCGTTAATCCTGTGCCCTCGTCATGTGAGGTTGTCAGATCATTAGGAATTAGCTCCCAATGATTCAGATCAGCTGTTAGCTCACTGTTCTGAATTTTGTTTTGTGAAATATCCACCCAACGTGTATTATAATCTGCCCCTTCAAAATTCACATAATAGGGTTTACCTGCTACCAAGTTGACCCCTGGAAAATACACCGTTTGATATGCTTGCCATCCACCCGTGTCTCCAAGACTCAGGTCTGATTGTGCAACGGTTGTACCTTGTTCATCCTGAATGCTGAACTGAACCTTGGAATCACTTTTTCCACTGGCCATTCGGGCAGACAGAACATATACTCCGTCGTGAGCTACATCGATTTTATATTGCAGCAGATCTCCCTGATCCATGTAACTGACATGTTTTCCTCCTTCTACGGAGTCCTCCAGTTGTAAGCCCTGCATCATCCAGGCTTCGGTTGCAGGAACATGTGCGTAGCCATTCACTGACAGAGGTTTGCCGCGTTTCGTCAGACGAACATTGTCCACATATACCTTACCTTCAGAACTGCCGAATAACAGTCTTAACTCGGATTGTGCGATTGGTGCTCCATCTCCAATGATGATTTCTCCAGTGAATGTTTTCATTTCTTGGTTCAAGGAGAGGTTTTGCCCTTGATGAACCTGTACCGTATGCCCATTACTGCTGACAACATCAATGTCGATGCTTCGCGGTGTGTCTGCCTTGGCATCTAAGGAGAAACCATACGTTGTATTCGCTTCCAACTTCAAATCCGGTTGGTTCACCGAAACTTGTTGTGGGTCATTATTCGTTTGAGTAACATCAACAACCAGTTGACGCTCCATAATTGGGAATTTCGAAAAGTTATTTACACTTATATTGGCTACCGCACTGTCCTGAATGCTGCTTGACCAGAATCCCAGACGCTCCTTGCCTTGATCGAATGTGCCATTGTAAATAAAGTTGCCATCAGGTAGCGCGTTTCGTTCGACAGTTAACGGATCAGCTTCACCCACCTCGATCAGCCTGACATTGGCAAACCAAACGGTTGTATCATCCAAGCCCAGATTAAATTCGAATCTGGCATTGTTATCCGTGCCATCCCGCATATTGAAGGTATAGTCATAGGATTGCCAATCTGTCGTGAGTGCAAAGGTGTTATCACCCGAATAATTGGTCCAGCTTTTTTCGAATTGATTCAGTTTGGACATGATTGTACGGTTAGCAGATGCTTTCGCATCAAATTGTATCTTGTACTTTTTGTTTTTCTTGATGTACATCGGCATCTGAGTGAGTTGAACCGAGTAGTTTTCAGTACCCGATGCATCAATGGTAACTTCTGCTGCTTTCCCTTTCTGCTCATCCGTTACAACTTTGACACTGCCAGCTCCATCAGCATTTGTGATGAATTTCCACTGAAGAGGCACTCCATTGTCTTCAGACCCTTCCGCAAAACGATCATTGTAGATTTGATTGCCATCGGCTTGTGGGTCACGCTGTTGCACAGGCTCGATGGGATTTGTTGTTACATCAGGCCATGTGTCTAGATTTTTGTAAGAATATACTCGCACAAAGTCAACATTCATCTTTTCGGAAGTGAAGTTGCTTTCAGGTGCCCCCGGCCAGTCTCCTCCAACTGCCAGATTCAGAATCAGATAGAATGGACGATCAAATGGTGCAGGGAACGTATAATACTCGGGTTGGCCGGCGGCCTTCGTTTGCCAGTTGGTCACTTCATGATGCAGCTTTCCATCCACATAGAAACGAATCATACCCGGTAACCATTCCACCTGGAAATCATGATAATCGTCAGCGAAAGTTTCTCCCTTTGGAAGAGTAAGACTTCCCTGATCATGTCCATGGGAGCCGTCAGGCTTCACACTGTCATAATGCAATGTGCTATATACCTTGTTATTACTCTCTTTGCCACCAATTAGCTCCATAATATCGATTTCTCCAGAGGCAGGCCATCCACCATAATGTGCTTCATCTGTTGGCATCATCCATATGGCAGGCCACATGCCTTTATCAATAGGAAGCTTCGCACGTACAACTACTTTACCGTAGGTCCAGTCGCCTTTTCCCATGGAGATCAGTTTGCCAGAGCTGTAATCCTTTCCGTTTTTCGGACCCTTTTTTGCTTCAATCTGCAACACGCTTCGATTCTGATCTTTTGTAATGCGAGTGTTATCGGGGCTGTAATATTGCATTTCATTGTTATAAACGAGTCCTGTATCCTGCACGGTCCATTTGGAAGAATCAATCGAAGGCCCGTTAAACTCATCATTCCAGACCAGCTCCCATTGATCATGCGGAATCGTTGTTGCTGGAACCGGTTTTTCGCCAGCCGGATTGCTTGGTGTCGATGGTGTGGACGGTGATTGCCCGTCTGGAGAAGATGGTGTGGGTGTACTTGTCACACTTGTTGAACCACCAGGCTGCGATGAAGCAGGTTGGTGGGCTTCACCCACCATGGATGTGCGCAATCCTTGTTTTACTTTCTCTCCGTTGATCACAACATCATCGGCATCTACACTCAATTTTTGGATCGTACCTTTGGTATCCATTCGAGTCTGACTCGCTTCTGCATGAATATTCATGGAATCAATCAGGCTGTTTGAAGAGATCTCCAGAATGGATTTCTGCTTTACATGCATCTCCTGAATGTTGCTTTCTTCCGTAATGGCAATTCTGACGGGTTCCCCACGTTTGTCAACGACTACTCGCTTCAGCTTGGAGTTGTTAATGTTGATGGAATGACTGCCTCCGCCTTTAATGATGACACTTCCTGTAACCGTTACGCCCTGAAGAACAACAGATCCCTCGCCTATGCCTTCTGCCAGCAGTAGATTTCCATTAACAACCATATTTTTCAACGTGATATCCGTTGATTTAATAATCAAGTTGCCATCTACCCGGGACTCATATGTTCCAGGAGTGCTTTTTACATCTGCAACCATCGCCGACAACATTGTTGCCGTTTCTGCTCGTGTAATCGGTGCTTTGGGATTTAATTTGCCTTGGAAACCTTTAAGAATATTTTCGTTCACCAGATAGGTAAGCGCTTTCTTTGAATAACTAGAAATATCATCTGCATCCTGAAATTTCAATTGTTCACTTTCTTCATTTGTAGCCGCTGAAAGTTGAAAAGCTCGATCTACCATAACCGCTGCATCTTGGCGTGTAATCGGTTGTTGTGGTGACAGATGTTCACGGTCTGTCCCTTCGATGATGCCAGAACCATTCGCTCGTACCATCACGTCATAGTACCAATCGTCTGAAGTCATATCCGCATATGAACCAGTCGCCGCATTACCGGTGAAACCAAAGGCCCGATCCAGAATCATGACGAATTCAGCTCGGCTAATGACCTGACTGGGCTTGAACGTACCGTCCGTATAACCTTTCAATAAATTCAAGTCTTGCAAACGTGTAACTGCAGATTGTGACCAATGCCCGGTCAGGTCTGTATAGGGAACAGAGAAGTGCAGGCTTTTCGCCTGCACATTTCCCACCTCCGCTTGACCCTGTACACTTTCTGCTCCAGCAGTTGCTGGATAAACGAGAGAAGCCATTAAACTCCATGCCACCATACATGCCAGTCCTTTTCTCATCCTTCTTCCTCCCTCAGCTCAGTTATCCTTGCATTTGCATAGCCTATTCCTTAACTGCTCCAATAACGATCCCCTTAACGAAGAAACGTTGTAAAAACGGGTACACCATCAGGATCGGAAGCGCGCCGATAAAGATCTGTGCTGCGCGTACGGTTCGCTGCGAGATATTCTCCAACATGGAAGGATCGACGTTGATTTTGCTGAGATCTTGCTGAACAATAATGGTCTGTAATAGAGAAGCAAGTGGATAATTTTTAATATCGGACATATAGATCATGCCGTCGAACCAGGAGTTCCACTGATACACCATCGTAAATAAGGACAAGGTTGCGATAGCTGGAAGTGAAAGCGGTACGTAGACCAGAATCAACGTTTTGATATGACCTGCTCCATCCAAATAAGCTGCTTCCTCAAGTTCTTTTGGCAGACCGCGGAAGAAGTTCATCATGAGAATAACGTTCCACACGGACAGTGCGCCAGGCAGAATAAGCGCCCAGATTGTATTCATCAAGCCAAGCTTCTGGATCAGAATGTAACTTGGAATCAAACCGCCGCTGAACAAAATGGTAAATACGAAAAACCACGTATATAAGGAGCGACCTTTAAAACTGATGTCTTCCTTCGACAACGGAAATGCGGTTAAGAGCATGATGACCATACCAATGATCGTTGCAATTACAGTCCGTTTAAGTGATACGATCAAGGAGTTGATGAAGTTTGAATTCCCGAATGTTTTCACATATGCGTCGGTTGTGAACCCGATGGGCCAGAAGGTAACCAGGTTTGATGATGCTGGCGCCATACTGCTGAATGAAACAGCCAATATATGAATAATTGGTAAAATGCAGAGTATTGATAATATCCCAAGAAAAGTATAGTTAGCGATGCTGAATATGCGGTATCCTTTTGTTTTATAATACAAGCCCTTTTCTCCTCTCTAGAAAACTCGATAATTAGCTAGTTTGTAAGCCATTCTGTAAGATATAACAATCAAAATGGTAGCAACCACAGATTTGAACAACCCTACTGCTGTGGCAAAACTCATCTTCCCGTTCAGAATCCCGAGTCGATATACAAAGGTGTCAATGATGTCGCCTTTGTCATACACAAGCGGATTGTACAAGTTGAACACCTGATCAAAACCGGCGTTCAGGATATTGCCGATAGAGAGTGTCATCAGTACGATTGTAATCGGCATTAATGCCGGAATCGTAATGTGCAGCGTCTGTTTAAATCGGTTGGCCCCATCCACCTCGGCAGCCTCGTAGAGCGCAGGATTAATTCCTGAGAGAGAAGCCAGAAATACGATCGTACCAAAACCAAATTCTTTCCACACATCACTGAGGATCAGCGTTATCCGGAACCATGTACCGTCTCCCAGGAAGAAGATCGGTTCTCCTCCAAAGGCTACGACAAGCTGGTTGACCATGCCGCCCTGAGGAGACAGGATATCGAGCAGAATACCACCGAGAATAACCCATGATAGGAAATGCGGTAGATACACAAGCGTTTGACTTACTCTCTTGAATGCCGTCAAGCGCACTTCATTGAGCAAAATGGCAAACAGGAATGGAGCGAATAGTCCTGCGATGATTTTGAAAAATGCAATGACCAGCGTATTCCAGATCACCTGACCTACGTCCGGATATAAGAATAAATATCGGAAATTGTCCCAACCCACCCATTTGGATTCAGAAAATCCCAAGTATGGTTTGAAATCCTGAAAAGCAATTACAATGCCGCCCATCGGTATGTACTGAAACACCAGTGCCAGCAATACAGCTGGAATGAGCATCATATGCAAGGTCCAGTTCCGTTGCATATTCCAGCGCTGTTTAACCCTGGTGGAGCGCCGTTTATGCGGCGTTTCTAACGTATGTTCCTTCACTCCTGCATCCCCCATGTTCTAAATTTTGTATTTTACAAGTCATCGTGAACTTGTATATTAAAATTATAGCAATGGAAATTTGTGATCTATATCCTAATATTGCAACAACGATATCAATATTTTAATAAGATTAAGGAGGTTGGACTTTGTTCACACGCTTGAATGTCTTTACCAAAATTACACTGTTGTTTGTGATGCTGCTTATTCTGGTGCTGTTTCTCTATACATACTCGAACCGGGAAAGCGTGCGTGTTATCGAACACGAGATTCAAAACAATACGATGAATCATCTCTCAACATTTGCTGATTCAGTAGAATCCAATATTTACCAACTGTCATTGTATGGGATGTCTATTGGGCAAGATTCGAGTATTCAGGAATATCAACGTCCCGACTACAAGGACATTCCCTATGAACGTGTGAAAGTTGGAAGCGCCATTCTGGAGAAAATGAATCTGTACAACGCAGCAAGCAAATGGCATTCGACCATCACACTATACTTCCCAAGGATGCAAAAAGTGATATCAACGGATTATTATGCTTACATTCCGTACATGGATGATGAATTTAAGGAGCCTCTCTCGCAATCCTGGACCTATGCCGACAATCAGTTTATCTGGTACACCACCGATCCAACGACAGCGATGGCGAGACCTGGCAAAGCCAGATTGATTACCAAAATCAGTTTTCCAGTTCATCACTTAACTGCACTTCTTAATCAAAACAAGTTAAATAATAAAGGTGACCCGTTCATGTTCCATCCCGATTATGGATTAATCAGCAATAGTTCTGGAAAGGAAACCTTGAACGCAATCCTGCCTTCCCTGAAAGAAGCAAAACTGCAGGCCAGCGGTGGATTCAGTACAACGTTGAACAAAACGGAATATTACGTCTCTTATATTCAATCCAAGAGCCTCGGCTGGTATTATGTTGACTATGTGCCTATGCAGCAAATTTTGAAACCGATTACGAGCAGCCGGAATCTCTTTTACGCTTCAATTGCTGTTCTGATCGTGATGAGCGTTGTTGTATTATATACACTCTACCGAAGTGTGCAGCTTCCACTTTTACAGTTGGTTAAGGGGACAAATCGCTTGTCCACCGGGGACTTTTCCGTTCGGCTTCATCATTCTGCACGCAATGAGTTCAGCTTGTTATTTGCACGTTTCAACATCATGGCTCAACGAATTCAAGAATTAATCGAGAATGTATATGAGGAGAAATTAAGAAGTCGGGAAGCCACGCTCAAACAGTTGCAATCGCAGATTAATCCGCATTTTCTATATAACTGTCTGTTCTATATCAAGAACATGGCCCGAATGAAAAATGAAAAGGCCGTAGTAGCCATGGCACTGAATCTGGGAGAGTATTACCGATACATAACCAGGTCCGAAAAGGATCAAGCCACGCTTCGTGAAGAGCTGACAATGGTCAAAAATTATTTGGAAATCCAGTCACTTCGTCTGGAACGAATGCATTTTACAATCGACGTGCCCCATGATATTTTAGATAAAACAGTTCCCAGACTAACCCTCCAGCCTATTATTGAGAACGCTATTATTCATGGTCTGGAGCCCAAATCGGTAGATGGTGAGATTAAAATCTATGCGGACTGCGAGGATGATGTGTACACAATTATCGTGGAGGACAGCGGGCTTGGCATGTCTGAGAAACAACTTGATCATCTGAGAGATAATCTTCTTAAACCGCTGGATGAGAATATGGGATGTGGTACATGGAATGTCCATCAGCGTTTATCTTTTCTGTACGGTGAAGGATCTGGACTATCTTATGATCATTCTTCAATGGGTGGGATTAAAGTTAACATCACGTGGCACGACAATACAGACAAGTAGGTGAACGACCCATGCTGCAAATATTATTAGTTGACGATGAACGTTCCGTCGTGGAAACGCTGGCAGAGACCATTCCGTGGGAAAGCTGCGGGATCGGTACAGTTCATGAAGCATTATCCGGTGCAGTAGCGCTGGAAATTATGGACAACCACGACATTGACATTGTAATTACGGATATACGTATGCCCGAAATGTCAGGCATTGCACTGATTACAGCGATTCATGAAAAGTGGCCTCATGTGCAGACGATTCTGTTATCAGGTCACGCCGACTTTGAATATGCGAAACAGGCCATTGCGCAGGAAAGCTTTGATTACTTACTGAAACCCGTTAGTGATGAAGATCTGATCGAATCCGTGCAACGTCTTGTTCATCGAATTAAAGAAAAGTGGGAAACCGCAGCATCTCATCAAAGAGCCTTACACGCCTTTCAGGATCATCTGCCATTGCTTCAATCCACGATGCTGCATGAGTTGCTGACTGGAAAAGTCTATGATCAGAAGACGCTGGCAGACAAGCTTGATCTGCTGGAGCTTCCCTACTCCGTAGGAGAAGATCTCGGCATGTTGATTATCCGTATGGAGAAACATCTATCCGATATGGCGCACGGCGACCTGGCCCTAATGGAATATGCGATATGTAATATCATAAGTGAAGTGATGCATAATCATTTTCATATCTGGCACACACGAGACGTTCATGATTACATTGTTGTTCTGGTAAGCATGAAACATTCCACAACGATGAGTTATAGCAGGAGTGAGACGCCTCAGACATTGCTTGAGCAGTATGCTGCCCAGATTCAAACCAATGTTCAGTTATACCTGAAAGGTGCAATCTCCATTTCCGTCTCCAGTTGGGGCAAGTTTCCCCATGAAATTGGAGAACTCTATGAGCGAACGGTTATGTCCATGCGTAAACGGATGGGTCAGGTGCAAGGTTTGTTTGTCACCGCTTCCGATGAAACGGATGCCAACCCTCTACATACGATCAGGTCGCTGTATCAGCCACCAACGTTGATTAGCCTGCTCGAAGCTGGTCGCTTTGAGGATGTGGAACAGAAAATCGAACACATTTTTGCGGAACTGCTGCATTCCAATGAACATCATGATATTGCCGAGTCAACCTTTGAGGTGTATTTTGCTATAGCGGGCGCGTTTGCGTACATCATTCATAAAAATGGCAAACAAATCTCTTCTTTGATTCCAGCAGAGTCCTATCGTTACTTTCAAGCTCCCAGCTATTCCACTGCACAGCAGCTACAGGACTGGTCCGTGCGTACACTTCATTACATACGAGATGATGCTGAACAAGAGCTTAGAGACAATCACAGCACCATTGTGCGCAGCGTCAAAAGTTTTGTCGACCTTCATCTGGCTGGTGATGTATCACTGCCTGCAATTGCTGACCATGTGCATCTGCATCCAGTGTACTTGTCCAAGGTATACAAGGCGGAGACAGGTGAAGCACTTACTGCCTATGTGTACCGGTTAAGAATGGAGAAAGCAGCCTATCATTTGCGAACATCAACTGCCAAAGTGTTTGAGATTGCAGAACTTGTCGGTTACAACAATACCGCATATTTCATTCGAGTTTTCAAGAAATTTTATGATCTTACACCGCAAGAATATCGGGAAAATCTGCCGGTTTAAGATACTCAGGCCAGACTTGACGTTCTAGTAATCTCTCCGGTTTCCCCTTCTCCATATCAAATACAAAAAGGCATTGCCGGAGATCTTCTCCTGCAATGCCTTTTTGGTGCTTATGTGGCCGGGATGAATCATTTCAGCCAGCCCTTTGTCATCCTATTTTCCGCTTTTCACGGAATCATACCACTCGTTAACTTCTTTCGTAATCTGATCTCCACCTGAAGACTTCCACTTCTCAACAAATGAGTCGAACGCGTCCACAGAGGTTTTGCCATACACAATTTGAGAGAAGGTGTCTTTCTCCATCTTTGTCAAAATGTCATTGTTCATCTGCATCGTCATTGAAGGTGCACCGGTAAACATTTGATTGAACACGATATCCTTTTGATCCAAAACAATCTTGGCTGCATCAAGCATAGGTACTGGTACACCTGATTTGATTTTTTTCTCAAATGGTGTAGTTGCTTCTTCACCGCTTGCCAGCTTGGCAAGTGTTGTCATACTTAGATTGGGAATACGCGCTCCATCAAAAGTCAACGTGTACTTCTCGGGAGCATAACCCCCCGTAAGACTTGCATCGGTTGATGGTTTCCCATCTACCATAACCCAATCGTATCCTTCCGCAAATCCATGCTCAAACTCATCGCCCTCTTTAGGATTTGCATAGTGATCAAAGAGATAGTTCTGATAGGTGAAAAAGGCTTCCGGATTTTTCATGTCTTTGTTAATTAGAACTACGCCATTTCCGTTTGACGTACCATGTCTGCCTGCTTGACCATTTGGACCAGAAGGAATTGGATACGCCTTGTATTCAGCCTCAGGATTGTTTTTCTTCACATCCTCCAGCGGCCAGGATGGCATCCAGTGAGGACCAACCACAATACCTGCTTTTCCGGCAGTAAATTCTTCAGCTGCTTTTGTCTCGTCATACACGCCGGCTTCTTCCGGGATATACCCTTTGCTCATCCAGCTCTGTAATTTGGCCAAAGCCTGTTTTGCACCAGGTGTAACGGAACCGTATTCAAGTTTTCCGTCTGCCGTCAGATTCCATTGGTTTGGCATTGTACCATAAGCGCCAAATACCCACCCAGCTTCAGACATCCATGTGTTCAGCCAGTTCTTGAAGCCAATGGTGAGTCCGTAAGTGTCCTGCTTCCCATTGCCATCCGGATCTTGATTCGTAAACGTTTCCATAATGACTTCAAGATCATCTATCGTTTTAGGTGCTTCCAGATTGAATTTCTTCATCCAGTCTTCACGGATCCACATGACAGGATCACCATTATAGGAATAGTCCAGAATCGGAATACCGATCTTTTTGCCATCTTGCATGTATGGATACCATACGGAAGGATCTTCGTTTACGGCTGCTTTCCATGTGTCGCTGGCATATTTGTCAAACAACTCGCCCGCATCGACAAATTTTCCGGACTCAATCAATTCTCGCACCAGATTGAATTCGCCGCGATACGAAATAATGTCCGGCATGTCCGCATTGGAAGCAAGCGATAGACGCAGTTTTGTCTCAAATGCATTATTGGTGGATGGAGATATCCACTGGTTTTTCAACTCAATTCCGAGTTTCTCCTTGGCCCATTTTGTATGGACGTTGTTATCCTGATCCTCGCCTGACTTAAACTTCACGTCTGGACCCCATGGTCTTAAATACGTAATGGATACTGGTGGATCATACTTCCCATTTTTGAGCTCCAACGTTGTCGCTGGTGTACTCGATTCTGTTTTCTTATCGCTCCCGTTACTACACCCACTCAAGGCTGCAGATAGGGCCAATACACCGATCATGACCAAACTGCCTACTCGTCTCTTTTTACTTGTGTCCAACTTCGTTCCCCCAGTCTATGTAATGTTGCTTACAGGTTAATCATAATGAATTTTTGATATTTATGCCCATACTAATATTGCAACATTTATTGCATTAATTTAGGATATTGGATATTGAATACATATATTGAATAAATACAATGCCAGAATATAGAAAAAAGCAGCCGCTAACGGCTGCTTCAGTCTGCTTAATTACTCGTATATTTGACCCAATCGTACTCTGCATAGAGCGGATTGGCCCCATTATAAGGACCGAGCCAGCTATCTACTCCTGTTCCATTCCACAGGTTCATCATGATTTTTCCCGGTGTTTTAGGAATATTGCTGGTTGCCGTATGTTTCAATACACCATCAACATACCATTTGATATGTCCCGGCTGCCAGTCAAATGCGTAAGTATGGAAGCCCTGGGATGCATCAAACCCTAGATTGATAATCTTCTCATGATTACCAACCCCATTGGTATAATAATTAAACTGAACTTTGGTTGTGTCTTTTCCTAAAAATTCGATATCAATCTCATCCCATTGGGTGCCATGTGCAGGACCTGTGTATGTGAAAAATGAGGAAACTACACCTGTGTTCTTGGCAGGTTTCATACTGACTTCATACAAGCCGTACCCATACGTATTCGTGGTACGATACTCTCCGCAATCAAACTTGTTCTGTGCAGAGCTGGTCAAACCAAGCTTAAGCTTGCCGTCACTTGTAAAATTAACATTGTTAGCCCTCCACGTACAGTTAAACATGTTCCCATTGGAATACCCATCCGCTTTTTGCCACGTACTTGCGTTAAAATAGGTTAGAGGTTCCCAGAACACATAACCCGCGAAAGCGCTTACCGAAAAAAACAAAGAGATGACACCAGTTACCGCCAAAGTATACCAAGACTTCCTCTTCATCATACACCTCCATGAATGATTCCAACATGTATAATCAGCGCAATAATAGATAGCGCTTACATGGTTGGTATTTCCATTTTATCCGGAAGCATGGTGGTAAACTATAGCAAACTTTAAAGCAGAGATATTCAATTTTTAAGATCTTCGTTCTTGTATCTAATCATGTTATGTTAAGACTATGCCAGTTTCATACACGTAAGATGGATTGAATGAAGCGCCTGCCCTTCAGCATAGAAGGAATCAGGCGCTCCATGAAAACCATTTTTACATATATCTCAACATGTTTGTTTCTTTATTCACCCTAAAAGGGTTCTATTTCGCACCAGCTCGTACCAAAATGTCTTCAATTTCTTTGAAGCCATTATTCTTCGCATGACTGAGTGGTGACACCCCATCACGGTCCGATATGTTTACGTCTGCTCCGTGGTCAATGAGTAATTGTATCGTCTCCTGCTGCCGAGCATTGCCATCGTTAAGAATGATCGCTTCGAGTAGTGCTGTCCATCCCAATTGATTCACATGGTCCACATCCATCGAAGTTTGAGTCAGTAGTTCTTGCACTACATCCACATATCCATGCTCCGAAGCTGGAATAAGTGCTGTCCCTCCATATCGATTCGTTATCGCTGGGTCCGCTCCCGCCTCGATTGTCAGCTTCAAAATATCCAAGTATCCTTCAGCACCAGCATACAGAAACGGGGTATTTTTCATATCGTCCTGTATATTCACATCTGCCCCCGCTTCAATTAACACTTTAGCCGATGTTAGATCATTATTGTAAGTTGCAATCATTGTAGCGGTTCGTCCACTCTGATCTTGAGCATTGATATTGGCACCTGCTTGAATCATTTGTTCGATGCGTTCAGTATCGCTGTCCTCTACTGCCTTGAACAGCTGTTCATCTGCTGAAGTCATGGCCTTTTCCTCCACGTTGGAGTCGTTTCTCATTTCAGGCACGCAACCTTGAACGATTAACATACTGCTTATCAGGACAACGATAATCAGCGTTTTACTCATACTGCCTCCTTTACTCCAGTGTCAAGGTGACCGAAGAAGCGATACTCCAATCCCCAACTGGGTTTATTGTATACGTAGTACCCGGAGTCAACTTTCCATCATTTGTTAGGTCGAATACACCCGTCGCACCTTTTCGACTTGAATATTTATAAGTGGCCGTCAGAACATCCCCGCTAGGTGAAGTTAACGTTACACTTCGACCAGAGAACAGTTCATCCCCAGGGTCCTGGTCAAGTGTAACTTCAATGGAGGTTTCGCTCACTGCTTGAGCACTTGCAACCACTAGTGGATCAAACGATTTCGCCGTAAATGAAGCATTTTCGATGTTGGCCCAATCCGAAGAAACCGTATATGTGACGCCTGATTTCAGCGTTTGTCCCTCAGGCAAACGGAACTTCGGTTCTTGTTTACCGTCTGTGGATTGCGTGAACGGAACATATCTGGCAACGATAGGCTCGCCACCTTCTGGCGTAATTACAACTTGTCTTGCCTGCATGGAAGAGATGATTTGATACGTTTTGCCTCCTGCTTGCTCTTGATCATTCAGCACAAATGCATTAGCTCCTCGACCACCGCTGTAAGCCGAAATGATGTAACCATAATCCACGACACTGTTCACTTGCAATGCTTCAATCTCGAATGTATCATTCGTTACTTGACTAACCGTTGTCATGTTTATTTTCGTACCACTGCCTTCAAAGGAACCAGCGTCTTGGCCTTTGTAAGTCAGGTTGTACACTTCACTAGCATCTTGTACGGACGTTGGAACGATGTAAGTCGTGATTGACCCTGTTTTCAAACGGGGCATATTGGTTAACGTCAACCCGCCACTAAACGCAAAGTCCGTTTGTGCCTTGGCAAAAGCTTCATTCGCTGCTGTCAGCGGCTTGTCAAAAGTTACAATTAACGTAATGGCATTCAGTGATCTAACGCTCTTGATTTGAGCTTGCTCCGAAGGAATAGCTTGGTGTGCAGTTTGCAACAGCACTGCTGTTTCGCCGCGCGTTGCTGTACCGTTCTCGGAGTAGAACTCGCTCATCCAATGGTGAACGGACTTTACATCACGTTGCATCGCTTTGGATACGACCTGTTCGAGTTCAGCATCCGACACTTGAGTTTGCGGATTGAATTGTCCATCGTTAGCCTGCATGATGCCAAGTTCAACAAGCTTTGACGCATATGGCGCATACCATGCATTCGGATTCACATCCGTCAATTCTACGGTTTCTCCCGTCTTGCTCTCCAAATTAAACGTTTTGAAAACCAATGAAGCTAACTCCGCACGGGTAATTGCTCGATGTTCACCCATAGATTGATCTGCATACCCGTTCATGATCCCCAAGCTATTGAGATCCTTGATAGCAGCTTCAATCTGTTGTTGATTAAGCTGTGTGGTTGTTGCCGCAATGTTAGTAACGTATGTAGCTGCATGTACTTGATTCGCAGTTAACGGGAACACTGCTGTACCTAATGCAGTTATGGTTAGAAATGTAGCGATTTTGCGGGTTGTAGAATTCATGGTTGAATTCCTCCTCTATAGGTTGTAGTTGCCTGTATCTATAGAATAGAGGACAAAAAGAAACTCCCAAGGCTAAAGTTATTAACAAAATATAAACTGGCTCTAAATTTTCACGAAACTTATGCAGTAAACCGGTAACCTGCACCCCAGACGGTTTCAATATACTCCGGATTTTTTGGGTCTGTCTCCAGCTTCCCCCGCAGTTTGCGAATATGGACGGTAACCGTTGCAATGTCTCCGGTGGAATCCATGCCCCATATCCGCTCGAACAGATCTGATTTGCTGAATACACGGTTGGGATGACTCGCAAGAAATACAAGTAACTCGAATTCCTTGGTTGTAATCGCCACCTCTTCTCCATTAACAAAAACGCGGCGTGATCCTTTGTCAATGTGAAGCCCGCGAATGTGGATTTCATCCTGCTCAGCTGGTTTGTTTTTGCCAAGTAGTCTCTCGTATCGGGTCAAATGAGCCTTTGCTCGTGCAACCAACTCACTTGGGCTAAACGGTTTTGTAATAAAATCATCCACTCCCAGATTAAATGTCCGGATCTTATCGATTTCTTCCTTTTTCGCGGAAACGACAAGGATGGGCACCTCTTTTACCTCGCGAATGCGCCTGCAACATTCGAATCCGTCAAGTCCCGGAAGCATCAGATCAACAATGATCAGATTATAGTCCCCCTCCAGTGCCTGCTTCAGACCTTCATCTCCAGTATGGCAGAGATCCACGGAAAATCCGTTGAGCTCAAAATAATCCCGTTCCAGTTCTGCAATCGTTGTTTCATCTTCAATGATCAAAATGTTTGCCATTACTTATTAATCCCTCTCTTCATTCAGCCGTTTCAGTTTGATATATATACTCGTGCCATCATTGAGCTGGCTTTCAGCCCAGATGAAGCCCCCATGTCCATCAATAATTTGGCGGGCAATTGCTAACCCGAGCCCACTTCCGCCCGTTGAGGAATTGCGGGATTGTTCTGCACGATAGAAGCGTTCAAATATATAAGGCAGTGCCTCTTCAGGTATTCCCCTGCCATTATCTTTAAACGCCATCGTAATCCATTTCTCATCAGCTTGAAGTGTAATCTCGAATCGTTTGTGTTCATTCTCCATGTATTTGAGTGCATTATCCACCACATTAACAACGGTACGTTTTAGCTTCTCCGGATCCACAGCAGCCATAGCGGGACCAGACACCTGGTTATTCCAATCCAGGGCAACACCTTTATCCTCCAGATCATATCTCAGCTCTTCAATGCTATCTTCAAGGAAATCAGCGAGATCAACTGTTTTAAACAGGAACGGCTCTTGGTTCAAGTCGAGCTTGGAATACAAAAACAGTTCATCCACCAACTTATCCATGCTAACTGCTTTGGAGTGAATGATATTAACATAACTCTCCATTTTCTCCGGAGTATTAGCCACTCCGTCACGAATACCCTCAATGTAACCTTTGATATTGGTAATCGGCGTACGGAGATCATGCGAAATGTTGGAGATAAGCTCTTTGCGGTTCACTTCGTCCTGCTGACGTAACGCATAGGAGAGCTGTAATTGATTCCGCATGCTCTCAAACGCTTCGCTAAGTTGACCAACCTCGTCATTGGAGTTTAGCTGAAGTTTAAAGGATAGATTGCCATCTTTAATATGTTCGGCTGAACTTCGTAGTTGATTCAATGGTTTAATGAAGCTGCGCGTGATCCAGCGGAACAAGAGCAGATTTGCAATGATGAGAACGCCAATAAGCAGAAATGACATCACAGGCAGCAACTTGCGAGTAAGCTCCGCAAAGGGGCTTCTCTCACGAATGACAAAGATACTCCCCCGTTCCCCATCTGAATATTGAAAATCAAATTTTGCATACGCGTAAAATCGCTCACCAATATTGAAGGTGCTCCGAATCTGATAATTGTTAAGATCATAGGCAGGCAGTGCTTGCTTCAGTTCTGGCTGGTTGAAGGTCAGTGATTCGAAGATCTGACTATTCTCTCGTCTGATGTAGAGCCCTGACTTCTCAGCTCGAAGCTTCATATCATATTCACGCAGCAAAACCTTGTTCTGCAGGTCATCAGGGTCATTTTTGGCCAGAAACTTCATCTCTTGAAAGATCGATTCTCCCTGTTCAGTCAGGGGGTTGATCTGATAATGTACCTTGTATATATCACGGAAACTCTGTAGATCCCCTGTGGCCGCAATCGTATACAGACTTGCCGTAAGCAGGATGAACAGTAGACTTATAACAAGCATGCCCGTAAAGGACAGCAGCATTTTTATTCGAATTGACATGGGTTCCCCTTCTCAAGCAAACAATTGGATTAGTTAGTGCACATGTTAACACAAGATGGATTCTATTGCCCATATGTAAAAAAGAGCTTTCTTTTTCATTATATATGTTGACAGTGATAATCGTTATCAATAATGTTGGAGTAAGGTGCACAACGATTTATCTTAGAATGACTGGCAAACACTTTTGAAATGAGGTACGTAATGTGAAAGTAGACGTTAATCAGTTAGCAGCCCATTTTGCACACATTCCTTTTCAAGTTGAAGGAGTATATCGATATGCTAGAAATCCAGGGGTTCCCCAGGCTGACTATACCGATTCTTTTCCTGGATTTGTATTTCCTCTTACAGGAAAAATACAATTTCAATTTGATGGTACACCCTATATTTTTTCACCAGGAAAAGTTGTACATGGGGGCGCGAAAATGAAACTGGATCAAACCGTGTTTCATAGAACGGACTGGGAATATATCCTCGTTTTATACCGAATATGTAGTTCGGACCTCGAAGAGACAAGCTTTTCCCATCAGCATTTTGAATTATCAACGGGTCAGTCTCCACGTCTGATCGAATTAATCATGCGTCTTTGGCATGTGCATAACCAGCGTGGAGGTATTTCAAAGTTTCAGACCGAAATGCTGTTTCGCGATGTACTGAATGAGACCTTAATATGTGTTGATCATAGGCAAAACAGTTGTGAAACAGATGTTTTATTCGAACGGATCTCTACCTATATCCAAGAATACTATGATCAAAATCTGACTGTCGGATCGCTTGCAGAACAAAATAATATTAATCGAAATCGACTTTCCTACGTGTTTAGAAGACATGCAGGTATGGGTCCAGCAGAATATGTATTGAAATATCGTATAAACATGGCACAACAAATGTTATTGGCAAGTGATGCGTCTGTACAACAGATTGCCGAGACCGTTGGCATTGCTGACCCCTTTTATTTTAGCAGAGTGTTCAAGAAACAATATGGTATTTCTCCTACGGAGTATCGTCTGAAGTTCATCAATAATCCATCCTGATTTCAATAGGCATCCATGTTATACCAAAGCTTAAATCAGTATACTGAACATATAGGATTAATACACAGGAGGAATGACGATGCACTATCAAGCAATTAAATTAAATGAGGAATTTTCGAAATTAAACGATCTTTGGTCTCCGAAACTCATTGGTGAAATGAATGACTATCAATTTAAGATCGTTAAGATTGCTGGAGATTTTGAGTGGCATGTTCATGAGGAGACTGACAAGTTATTTTTTGTGCTCGAGGGGGAAATGATAATTGATTTTCGTGATGGGCAAGTGAAGATTGCCAAGGGCGAGATGTATATTGTCCCTAAGGGAGTCGAGATCAAACCTTCCGCCGAAAAGGAATGTCATATCATGTTGATGGAGCCTGGAAGCGAAGTAAACACTGGCGGGACTAAGGCCGAATAAGCGTCAGTTATTGGAACCAGGAAGTTAATTTGCAATATCAGAGAGCCGATAACCCCGTAATGGGGTTATCGGCTCTGCGTCTGTAAGGCTAGCTCTTCGACATACATTAATCAGCAAACTCTCGGTTATGTCACTTGTTGCTGGTCTTCCTGATCAATTCCACACCATCGTATGCCAGAATTTCCACACTTGCTGCCTTCTGCAGTATGTAATGATCAAAAAAGTTCTTCGCATAGTCTGTAACAATATTTCGCATCTCCATAACATCCCGTTCACCTCTGAGTTCCTCATTAACACTGGTAAACACGATGTCACAGTAATCCAAATGTGCAACACGATCAACTGAGAAATAATAGGTTTCCATGCTATTGTTAGCGCCAATAATCGCATTCATATTATAGTTAGGTTCACAAAACAGGAACAAGAAAGGTTTCTTAAGATCGCTGTCAAGAAGTCCAAACGCACCGCTATCCAAACCAATCCCGCAGGTGAACCGATCATCATCACGGCAAACCATCGCCGTCGTAGGCCCTCCATAGGAATGTCCGACTATACCCATGCCGATGTCAAGCAACAATCTGCCCTTAAAGATGGAATTCAGCTCTCCAGAGTCCAGTTTGTAAAGATAATCGGCTACATACCTTACATCTTCTGCCTGTGATTCACTATACTCTGTTATCTTGGAAAGTATCGGCAGTGCAAGCACGTTACGGCACATCTCAATGGCAGTTTCATCGTCAGGCCGCATCTCCATCTTATCAGCTAACGCCAGCATCTCCGGATCTTCACCAAAGGCTGTAATGACATCCGAAAAGTCCTTTGATACATTAAACAGGCGCCCATCTTTACGTTTATACATCGTGCTATTCTGATGGCCGATGCTTACCACAACATACCCCATGCTTGCCAAGTCTGTACAGAGCACTGTACCCCATTCTGGAGAACCGCCTCCACCGCACACATAGAATAACACTGGATAGCGCTTTTCCTTCCCGGAAAGAGCAAGGTCGTCGTAACACTGGGTCTTGATATCTATAGAGAAAACATCCTTCAACGCGGTGACAAGTGGCTGCTCATTAAACATCTCGTAGACTTCAGGAAACATGTACGTTGATGTAGTCTTACCTTCGCTACTGTCAGACGGATAGTACACAAAAGCGGTCAGTTCTCTTTTGGAGTAATCTGATGCCGTGTAATCAAAATCCATCTGGGTTCGACCGACAGTATAGCCGCCAATTGGTTCTGGAAATGCATTATAGGTTTTCATTTTCTTTCCCCCTTGAGATCGCTAACCATTTCAGAATATTTATGATCTTCAAGCAGCCCATGGCCCATAAATTCAGCAAAGTACTTGCTGATCTTATGTTGCAGCTTAGAGTCCTTAATATCGAATTCCCTAAAAAACAAGATTAAATTAAGCTGCATTGACTCAAACATAAAAGAAATCAGGTCGTCGTCAACATCCGGTCGGAGATATCCATCAACCCTCATTCGGCGTAAAATGTCCTTGATCATGGGGAATGACTCGCCCTTTAACACATTCACATATACTTTCAGCAAAATGTCCTCAGGAATATATGAAAATGTTTTAGTCAGTTTGATTTCCAACTCATTCAGTGGCTCGGTCACCATGCCATTAACGTTACCAAATAAGCCAGTAAGGAAATAGCTGTAAAGGGAATCTTCATTACTGTTACTGAAGTATGCAGCTCTTTTCTGGGTCACATTACGTATTAAGTGACAATAAAGGTCATCTTTGTCTTCAAAATACCGATAAAATGTTCCGGGGTGCATGGACAAACTATCCAAAACCATCTTCATAGTTATATCCTCGTAAAGATTATCAACAAAAAGATGCATAGCGCTATTCGATATTTCCTCGCGCCTTGCTTCGTCTAAACGAAAGAAAGAATTTTTTGGCATAGACTACTCCTTAATGTATAGTGTGAACTGATTCACACTATACTGATAATAAATTCACAAATCAACTGGTTTGTGAAAAGATTCGGGAAGAAATATGCAAGAGCCGCTGATCACTCTGATCAGCGGCTCTTTGAGATGTTTGTATTAAAATCAGTTGGTGAGGGATCTAATTCATGAATATCGGAACAGATATCTATTCAACGAGAAAGGACTTCAAGTACTTTACCACTTCCATCTTCAATAATACGTATACTGTTGTCATCGATGAGTTGAATGGTACTATCTGAATTCAAAATTTCCTGCTGGCCCGTTACCCCGTGAGCAATGGATTTGCGAATCAGACCTTTATTTTTGAATACCAAGGTGTAAAGATCGTAGTCTTCCGTTTTTCGATTAGTGTGTTCAATGATGACAATAAGTAGATTTTGGGGACTCCTCTTGAAATTTATCTTGAGATCATGAGTATTCACATTAATGTCCTTTATACCTAACGGAATTGAACTCTTTTGTCCAGTGGAAGCATTCGTAATTTCAAGATCTCCTTTTGTAGCGCGAATGACATAGGTGTAACCCATGTCGCTACCATAAAAAGTATCGGTATAATTGCTCAATCCAGTCACGGTTATCTTATTCGTCTTCGTATCTCGATGAGTCACTTCCCCGTCCAAAGCAGATGCAAGAAATCTAATGGGTACATAAAGGTGACTAATATACGACACAGGTTCTGTGCCCATATCTACTTTTTGACCATCTACCTCGGCAATGCTGCTTCCCAAGTGCACAACAATATGCTTCTGACTGTTCTTCAGTACGGCTGTATTATCATCTTCCATCCCCCACACTAGGCCTGCCTTAATACCCAGTGAGAAAAAACTTCCATAAGTGACTCCATCCTTGATTAACGTCTGAACATGGTTAATACGACCGTCTGCCCACTGAATTTCCAAATCAACATATTTGGATGCTGCTTCAGATTTTTGCGCCCCCAATGGTAATAACACCGACATCACTAATGCAACGACAACTACTTTTTTCAAATGCTTCATTCTCACAGCAATTCACCCACTTCATGTAATTTTTAAACTTACAATAGTAACGTTATGTTCCAATAAAAGTTTGATCAGCTTTAGACAGGAATTTGGTTCTTTTATAACAAAAAAAGCCGCTAAAATAGCGACTTTCATTGGTACTATGCTCTTGGCCCATGAAACGATCTTGAGGCACGAATGGTCACTAAGCCGAAATTTCATTACAAGCCTAGATCATCAGCAAGTCCTTCAACGCCTGTGAAGATGGAATCCCCGTAACCCCAGAAGTTGTTGAAATCAATAATGTAGATTTTCTTGTTTTTAACTGCGTTAATGTTTTGCACCTGCTTGTTGGCAAGCAGCTTTTTAATAGTTTCTTCTGGATCAATACCACCTGCATACCTCGAAATAATCATTGCATCTGGATTAATCTCGATTAACTTCTCCAGACTGAGTGTGCCAGTTTCATTAATCAGCATATTATGCATATTGATTAATGACATTGCACTTTCAATAAACGTATCACCATTTCCGTTGTAAATTCCAATGGTTCCATCACCATTATCCGAAAATGATGCATAATTGATCGTCTCAGCGCTAGCTCGGGCCGACAAGGCATTCTCGCGTGCTTTAAGCGTCTCAATATATGCCGCTGCATTGGCTTGTACGTTGAATATCTCACCTAATTCAGTAATATCCTGATACAGACTATCTAACGATGCATCAGGAACACTGGTGCTTTGTACATATGTTTTGATCCCCATATCATTCAAGCTACTTACTGTACCAACACCCCAGTCCGCATCCTCAAACAATCCACCACGACCAACAACCAGGTCAGGCGTAGCCCCTATTGTCACTTCCTTGCCTACATAGCCTTCAGCTAGCACAGGAATTTGTTTAAACTCGTCCGCAATATCTTCAGGTACACTACCAAACAACGCAGCTACACCTACAAGTTTGTCTGTCAAACCAAGGCGAATCATCAGCTCGGCTGCACCTTGGGTATTGGCAACTACTCGTTCAGGTGCCTTGTCAAACGTTTGATCCTTCTTCACCCATGTGCCGTTCTCTGTTGTATAGTTTGAAACGGTTACCGGGTAAGTTGTTTCGGCAGGTGCTGAAGTCTCTGCATCCGATGTCTTCTCATCTGTTGCAACTTTTTTCGCTGCTTGCTGCGAGTTATTGTTTGCCTGATCGCTACCATCACTATTATTGGAGCAGGCTGCAAGTACAACAACAAGTGCAGCAAAAAAACAAAATAACATTCCTTTTTTAAAGCGTGTAGACATTTAATTCTCTCCCTTTTGAATCCTTAATTTTCTATTTATGCATTATGTAAAATAGTTATTGTCAGTATACAGCAAATGTCGAATCTCGTAAATGATAATTATAATCATTCTCAATTAATGAAAAAAGGACATTCTCCTCTCCGTTTTTTTCTTTTGTTTTCGTCAACAATAACAAAAAAGCCGATCCAATTTATGATCGGCTTTGCTTGACACTATTCATACTCCAGTTGTTCTATCTGCTCTTACCAACCGCGGTTGGACATGCGATCTTCTGGAGCCAATTTAGAAATTTCGATCCCTTTCATCGGGGCGCCCAAGTTTTTGGATACTTCGGCAATCAGTTTATAGTCTGTGTAATGTGTTGTAGCTTCAACGATTGCACGAGCGAATTTCTCAGGGCTATCGGATTTGAAAATACCTGATCCTACAAACACACCGTCTGCTCCCAGGTGCATCATTAATGCTGCGTCTGCCGGAGTAGCTACACCACCTGCTGCAAAGTTAACGACAGGAAGTTTACCATTTTCATGAACTTCGCGCAGCAACTCATAAGCTACACCCAGATTTTTGGCTTCAGCGTACAGCTCGTCCTTGGACATGTTTTGCACTTTGCGGAGTTGGCTGTTAATTAGACGCATATGACGAACTGCCTCAACAATGTTGCCCGTTCCAGGCTCGCCTTTTGTACGAATCATCGATGCTCCCTCACCAATACGGCGAAGAGCTTCTCCCAAATCTTTGGCTCCACATACAAATGGTACAGTAAACTCATGTTTATCGATATGGAACACTTCGTCTGCAGGAGTAAGAACTTCACTTTCATCAAGATAGTCCACACCTAGGGATTCAAGCACTTTGGCTTCTATGTAATGACCGATACGTGCTTTAGCCATAACTGGAATAGAAACAACCTTCATAACCTCTTCAACGATGGTTGGATCTGCCATACGAGCTACACCGCCGGCTGCGCGAATATCAGAAGGTACCCGTTCAAGAGCCATAACAGCTGTTGCCCCTGCCGCCTCAGCAATTTTAGCTTGCTCTGCATTCATAACGTCCATGATGACGCCACCTTTTTGCATCTCAGCCATTCCTCTTTTTACACGATCTGTACCTGTTTGCATGATTGTAGTCCTCCTAAGTAACTTTTGGGTGGTTTTCAATAAAGGCATCGCTCTAATCTATGATTTAGTATAGAATGAGAATGGTCATATAAAAAGATCCAATATTTTTGGTTTTTATTGTACCACTTCAATGATAACTCTGGAGGTCCTATGCAATTTCATGTAGCTTACAGTTCATATTTGAACCGAAAATATACGAAGATGAAGGCTCTCTATCATGCCATTCGTGATGCAATTCATGAAGGTAATCTTATACATGGCGAGAAGTTACCCTCTACTCGAGAGTTAGCCGCGACGTATCACATTTCCAGAGGGACCGTGAATCAGGTCTATGATACGTTGACTGCTCAAGGTTACATTCATTCAGAGCATGGAAGAGGAACCTTTGTTGCTTATCAGTTGGACTTAAGCAATGATGCGTCCACCGAGAAAGCTTGTACCCATCACTTATCCGCCTGGGGAAATCGTATTCAGCAGTTTGAACAGCAGTCGATTCAAAGAAATGCACCAGCCAATGCTCATACACATGATTCCAGAATGAATAGCGACGAAGTGATCGACTTTAGCAAATATCAACCTGATTTCTCCAAGTTTCCTTACGATGAATGGAATAATCGATTGTATGCAGAGATAAGGCAGCGTGAGCATCACCTGAAAACAACTTCTGCCATGGTTAGTTCAACCGGGGATCCAAAATTGAGAGAAGCCATTGCTGCCTATCTTCGGAGGATGCGGGGCATTCAAGTTGATCCCGATCATATTGCAGTAACTGCAGGCTCCATGCAAGCTATAGCTCTACTCACTCAATTACTTGCAGATCCTGGGGATTATGTAGTGACAGAAAGTCCTTGTTATGTCGGGATTTCTAAAGCCATATTGGCTGCGGGTGCAAAGTTAATTGAAGCTAATCTCGATGGTCAGGGCGTTGTGCCCCAGGACTGGGAAGCACGTATGTTGTTTGTCACGCCGTCACGACAATTTCCTACTGGTGAAATGCTCAGTCTGGAACGCAGACAAACCTTGCTGGACTGGGCACAGCGAAATGATGCCATGATTGTTGAGGATGATTATGATAGTGAATTCCGATATCGCGGAATGCATGTTGAACCACTGAAAACACTTGATAAAGCAGGCCGCGTAATCTACCTGGGCAGCTTTACCAAAACCTTGCCTTTAGAAGTACGACTTGGTTATGTGGTTCTTCCCCCTACGTTGGCTGACACCTTTAGAAAGGCACAGGCATTATACGAGCCAAGACCCGTCAACCTGATCGAACAACGGGCATTAGCTGCATTCATGACAAGTGGTCAATATGAGCGTCATCTGCGCAGAATGAATCGATTATACAGTCGTAAATTCCATCTGTTACTCAAACTTTTGAACAAACACCTCTCTACATGGTTTGATTGGGTGGAGAATGAAGCGGGTCTCCACGTGTTTGGCTGGTGGCGAGGTAATGTGTCCACTTATGAGGCCTTTCGGGAATCAGCTCGGTCACAAGGTGTGGTATACTCAGAAGTCAGCAGTTCAACGGCTGTTGGTATGAAGTATGGTATCTATTTATCTTTTGCACATTTGTCAGATGAACAATTACAGGAAGGCGTATCCAGATTAAAAAATGCCGTTACAACTGCATTGTGAGGTAAATCGTCTCCAAAGTAAGTACAAGAAGATCATCATTCGGAAGAGGGGCGATCGTTATGAATTGGTTAAATGAACTTTATAAAATAAATAAGCAGGAACCGGACAAGGAAATCGAACGTTCTTTGGTTAACGCCATCTTCCGAATATATGACCGGTTCCCCCGAATTGGCCTTAGAGAGCGGATCGGGCAGCAAGAAATGTCTCTCGATATCGTCGATGCTTATATCCATGGGCATAATGCCATGATTGAAGCTGGGGTCGGAATCGGTAAGTCTTTTGCGTACCTGATCCCAAGTCTGCTCACGAATCAAATGTCTCAGAAACCAGTCATTATAGCGACATCCTCCATTCAGCTCTCGGAACAGATACATAAAGATTTAAGGATTATTGGTAGCCGGTTGGGATTCTCAACGGTTCGCTCCGTGGTGGGAAAAGGCATGGGGCAGTATGCCTGCCGAAGTAGAGCAGCGGAATGGATCAATCTTGATGATGCAAACTCCTCCGTATCTACCCTCGCACAGCGCATATTAGATTATGAAATTGATGAAAGAGCCGATATCAAAGCTGGAGTTAGTGATGCCGAATGGTCCCACGTTTCCGTGAATGATTGCAAATTTGAACGTTGTCATCACAAAACTGCATGTTTGTTTTACGATATGAGAGCGAAATTGAATGCAAAAGCTCACGAGATTGATTTTATTATCGTGAACCAGGACTTGCTCATACGGGATCTGATGAAGAAAAAAGAAGGAACCAAGAGCATCATCTCAGAACAGCCTGCTCTGATCGTCATTGATGAAGCGCATAATCTGGAAGCAAAAGTTCGGGATGCCAGAACACTCGAGTTCACTTATCGGGGAATCTGCCGCATTCTGGATAACACGGTGCAGCTTCTAACGAAGCAGTCCGGGGATAAAAGTCTCTTCTCACAATCTAAGTTCATCAAAAACTGCGCTGAGCGCATCTTCAAACAGGTAAACGCGGATCTGCTCCACCATGCCAAGCAGGATAACGACCGAATCAAAGTGTCGGAGATCAAAGGAATACCGTTAAACCAAGTCTTAAACAATTTAAAAGATCTCAGTCTGCGCCTTTCCATTTTGACCTCACGCCACGAGCGGGAGATCGATGACGCTTTTGAAGCCATCAACGGGCTAATTACCCTTATTAGTGTCTTATCTGAAATAGAGGACAACTATCTTTTTTGGGCAAGCAGTCCCCTTAGAGTAACCACAATCAGCATCTGTCCCAAAGATATAAGCCAATTTCTGAAATACGCTTTATTTAATGGTAAGGTACCTGTAATCCTAACATCAGCAACGCTGTGCCAAGGCGGGGATACGCTGGAGGAACAATATTCTTATATGACGCACTCCCTTGGTTATAAGGGAGGTTTCTTAGAGCGCCAACCCTCCCCTTTTGACTACACCAACCATGCCATGATGTATATTTCGAACAAAGTTCCCTATTACCACCACGATCAGCGCGAAAACTATCTTGAAGCAGCGTACAACGAAGTGGTTCAACTCTGTAATCTAACTCAGGGAAGAACAATCGTCCTTTTTTCAGCAAAAGAGGACATGAAGTACATTCACAAAAAGTTGATCTCAAAGGCTAATGAATACACATGGGCAGTCCATGTTCAAAAAGAAGGATCTTCCCAGGACAGTGTCATCGCCGATTTCAGGAAAAGCAAAGGTGTCCTCCTGGGTACTGGTGTATTCTGGGAAGGTGTGAATATCGAGGGATCTGACCTGTCACAGGTCATTATTTTCCGGTTGCCCTTCCCTGTTCCATCGGATCCTGTTTATGAATATAAGGCATCTGTAACAGAGAATCCGTTCATGGAGGTGTTTGTACCGGACATGCTTCTTCGATTACGGCAAGGAACTGGACGCTTGATCCGCAGTGAAACGGACCTTGGCATACTCAGCATACTTGACTCCCGTCTCAGCGCAACGGCTAAAAAGAGTTACCGGGAACAGGTGTTGGACACGTTGCCTTTCAAAAAAGTGACGGAGGATTTTGAGGTTTTAGAGAGATTTGTTCAAAATAAAAGGATACGACGTACGGATTAGAAGTGGTACACCCAAACGCTATAAACTGTTCAAATCAAATCACATGAAGAAGCCCTTCCACACATCAAGCGGAAGGGCCAATTTTAATGCTGTAAGTAAGATTTATGCTACAATATATTCCAGATCTACGAATCCCAAAGGAGGCATTACCATGGTTGAAAGACCAACTACAGAGGAATATGCAGCTTATTATGAAGGGTACATCCAGCTTGTTCCTGAAGGGAACATCATCGAACGCTTAGAGCTGCAAGCCAACATCGTACCAACTTTGCTCACTTCATTGACAGAGGAGCAAGCAAATTATCGGTACGCCGAAGGCAAATGGAGCGTGAAAGAGGTCATCGGTCACCTTTTGGATAACGAACGAATCATGAGCAGCCGATTGCTTCGCATCGCCAGAGGTGACCAAGCGAATCATCCCGGCTACGATCAGGACGTGCTTATGCAGACCCACCCTTTTAATGCGTATACCCTGGCCGATTTGAGCGAAGAATATGCCGTCACACGTCGCTCAACCATTCTTATGCTTCGTCACCTCACCCCGGAAGCATGGCTCTGTAAAGGGATCGTCAGTGATAATCCTGCTTCAGCTCGATCGATTGCATTTGTTATGGCTGGGCATGAGCTCCACCATTGTTCAGTACTTCGCGATCGCTATTCGTTAGATTTGAAATTATAAAATTCATTCAAAAAGACTTTGAACCTGCATTCGCTGTAGGAACAAAGTCTTTTCTCATCAGTCGTTTTATCATTCAAATTATCGTTCAAAATGAATCAGATGTGCGTCCTCTCGCGAAGATAACGTGGAATAATGATTCAGAATAGGAATGTCCCCATTGAATTCAATGGGCAGTACCACATAGCTAGATTGAAAATAATCCGATCCGTTCCAGCGATCCGAAAAGTACAGGTACTCCTCCTCTGATCGTTTCAGCACAAACGCTGGTTGCGTTTGGTACGTCGTTTCATCGCCAAAATCGCTGAGCATCCCCCATGGTCCATCCATCGTATTAGCCATCGCGTATTTCCCTTGATTTGGAGCCCAACCCGTGCAAAATGAGGTCACCATATAATACTTCCCTTTCCGTTTGAAGATGGCTGGCGCCTCCCGATATTCCCCCTGCCACAGCTTTCCGACAAGACTTTCGACATTAAGGTAATCTTCCTGCAGACGATAGATGTGCAGGTCTGCATTGTCTCTGGCAGCTGAAATAAAATACGCTGCCCCGTCTTCGTCCTGAAAGAGCGTGCAGTCACGCGACATATACCCGTACGGATTAAAGCTGCCATGATACACGAAATGACTATCCGGAGAATCCGATGTGGCAATGGCGCATGCGGCATCGTTGTAATGGTTACCATTCTCATAGTGAGCCCAGAGTACAAACTTTTTGGTCACCGCGTTGAAAAGCACTTTAGGCCGTTCGAGATTTACTTTTCCACCTTTATCGTTCACTAATGCCAGATTTGTCCGAACTCGAATGGGTGCAGCTGGCGTAGAGGTGGTCAAGATATGGTTTCGAAACTCCCAGTTGAATAGATCTTTGGAACGGTAACAACTCACATATATATCGTCCCTCCGATCTTCGCCATACCAGTAATAATAGTCGTCATGGAATAACATATGTCCACCATGGGCATGGATCGGCTGACCGCTTGAATCATTCCAGATGCCACCATTGGTTAATTGATTATTCACACCGTTACCTCTCTTCTTTTAAGAACATCGTTAATTGGTCTCCGATCCAAATACCTTCACTTCCCAAAGTCTTGGCGTGTACCAATTGTTGGGGTTGTTATGAAGTGCCGCATTTTGCATATTAATTCGTACATACCTGGCAGCAGTGCTCGATAGCGTATCTGATGTGAAACCGTAAGATGTATTATTGGTTCGATCCAATGCCACGGTCCAGTTTACATTATCCGTACTGGTCTCGATTTTGTATTTGTAATAACCTTCGGAGCCTTTTTGCATCCACCAGGAGATTTGCACATTATTCAACTGTTGAACGGAGCCGAGGTCGACCTTCCACCAATGTGGCCAGGAACTGCCTGTGCCTACCCATTCGGTTTGATAGTTACCATCATTAGCATAACTTGCCGGGTTTGTTCCAGTAGCCGTTTGGGCTGTTGCCGGTTTGCCTTGTGACAGTAGTTTTCCATTCTGAACGGGAACGACAACATCATCGCTTGTGTTGTACAGGACTTGATCAAAATAATCATAAAATGCGTAACCATCAGAGAACCAAACGGGAAGCAGTCGTTCCTCTGTTGTTCCATTTTGCGTACCTGCCCAGCCGAACATCCAGCGATACGCAACCATAACCACGTTGTTACCCGTATCTGGCTTCACCCGCATGACGGAACCCGACTGCGCCGAGAAGGTTGACGTGTTACCAATCGTCCGTAATTCAGACCAATCTCCGTCTATGTTTGTTGCTGATGAATACAGGGGTATACTCGGATACCAACCTGCCGCTTGGGAAGAGAACAAATAATAAATACCATCTTTTTTGATCATCTTGGGCAGTTCCCTGTGTTGATTTTGATAAATAACAGAAACTTGATGATCCACATCCAACCAATCGGAGGTTAACTTATATAAGATGGTGTCCGAATTATTATTGGCCGTAGAGATTAGATACGCCGAATCATCATCATCTTTGAAAATGGAGATATCCCGGGATTGGTTCCCTTCCGGCCGAAAGCTTTTGTGAAATGTAAAGTCTTCTCCAGGCGTGGCTGAAGCCACCGATACTCTGGCAAGCGTGTAGTCTGTACTGTTTTCATAGTGAGCCCAAAAAACAAACTTGTTCGTTGGCGCATGGTAGAGGATATTGATCCCCTCAAATTTTGAATTCGCCAGATCGGGATGATCCGTGTAGGACAGGACCACTTTGTCGTTACCGTATGTGATGTCATCCGTTGATGTCTGTTGAATCATTTCGCCAAAACCGCCTGATGACTTTTGCACGAAATTAAATCTGTAGTAGGTGTCTCCAACTTTAAGTTCATTCGGGAGCATAAGCGTTGATTGCGTTGTGTTATCAAAAGTTGTGAGGTCCTCTGGAAGGCTGTAAGGGGTATATTCTGGCGAGACAGCGGAGGTTAACAAGGAAGTTCCGCCATATGCCTTCACTTGATACTTGTATGTGTTACCTATATTGAGTTCATAATCATCCGTCGTTGTACCTGTTAAGGTCTGTAATAACGTATAAGGCGCATTGTTCTCTGATCTGTATAACTCGTATGCAGTCGCTCCCTGGACAGGTGCCCAATGAATTTTGGCATTGGATACTTCGGATTCATTCTTCAGCACAAACAGTGTTGCGGCGATCTTGGTCTCTTCACCAGCAGCAGCGTGAACGGTTTGAGCTGAGGACGTGAAATGCACTGTTAACAACATCAATGCAATGACGATAGCCATCCACGATTTACCTTTGATCATGTCTCATCATCTCCTTTTTTTAGAAGACCAACCTTCCTGTTGTAGGAAGGCTGATCCAGGTGAAACTTGACTTTATTTCAAATTCATCAGTGTCATTACATCCGTCTCACTGGCTTGGTTGTACCATTCGTTAACTTCTTCGATTACGGTGTCTCCGCCTTTTTCATGCCACTGTTTCACAAAGGTATCAAATGCTTCAAGCGGCTCATTGCCATATATGATTTTGGTGAACGTCTCCTGTTCCATAGTGGTCAACTGTTCCCACACATTTTGCATCGTTGGCGTTGGTGGACCGTTAAACTCATTTGGCAGTAAAACATCTCTGTTTTCATACGAAATCCGGTATCCATCCTGTGTTGTTTGATCCTTCGAGGCGCTCTGAATGAGGACACCCGTGTCGGCTTTAACTCCATTCGCCAGATCGTAGTAGGATTGGCCGGGACCATCAACACTCGGTGTATTTTTGGTAAATGCCATTTTTCCAACGCCTTGTACAGCCTCTAATGGTGTATTGAATTTCGTTGGATCAAAAGTGACTTCATCGTTAACGATATCGTAATCGTATCCTTGAGCGTACCCGTACTTGAAATCCCCGGTGCTGAACGCCGCATCGTACATTTTATCGTAGTACAAGAAGAAGGCTTCCATGTTCTGAAAATCCTTGTTAAACATGAACACACCATCGTTCAACTGGGCGGATTGATAGGTCTTATCACCGTTCACGCCTTGAATGGTCGGATAAGCACTAATTTTTGCACCCTCCACATTTTTCTCTACGTCCTTCACACTGTCGTAAAGCCAAGGACGACCAATGATGATACCAGCTTTCCCCTCCGTAAAATCGGATAGTGCGTCCCAGGCCCCTTGGGTGGCCAATTCTTTGTTCAAGTACCCTTCTGCATACCAATCACGTAACTTGGCCAGTGCCTCTTTGTTGCCAGGAGCCACAGATCCATAGGTGAGTTTGCCGTTGTCGTTATGCCATTGTCTTGGAAGATGTTTGCCCGTGTATGCGCTGAATATCATGACCGGATCGCTGACCCAGCCCGTATTGTAGGAATCTTTACCTGAAAAAGTAAAGCCGTATGTGTCTTTCTTCCCGTTCCCATCTGGGTCCTCATTAGTGAACGCCGCGATGACTTGTTCAAACTCATCAATCGTTGTTGGCGCTTCCAAGTTTAAATTGTCCAACCAGTCCTGGCGGATCAACATGACTTCGCCTTCCGTCAAATTCGGCGCAATCGCCATCCCGTAGACCTTGCCCTCCCTAACCACTGGATTGAAGGTGGTCGGGTATTGTTTGTATATTTCTTTTATCCGGTCAGGCATGTAGGTTGAGATGTCTTCCGTAATCTCCTTGACCTGCCCCGACTCGATCAGATCATTGACCAGCATGGTATCATAGACAGGCAGAACGTCTGGTAGTTTCTCGGAACCCGTCAACGCCAGCCGCAGCTTGGTATTATATTGTGAAGCATCACCTCCCAGCAGGGTGGTTTGGATTTTGATACCCAGGTTTTGTTCGCCCCAGCGAGTCAATACATTGTCATTCAACGTCTCACCGTTGATGTACTTTCCAGCATTTTCATCCTGTTGTTTGGCGATGGTGATCGTAAACGGTGGATCATATTTTCCGTCCTTAAGCACCGATGCCGGTGCGGTCTCGGAAGCACTCTCCCCTTTGCTACAGCCAGCCACAAGAATAGCTGACAGCATAACCATACTTACCATTTTCCATAAATCAGTTCTTTTCTTCATGGAAACATGCCCCCTTCACTCATACTCAATTTGTTTTCTATATAAGTTCATATTTACACTGGCACTCCGATGACAGAACAACCTTCCGATCGCTGTTATTCCCAGAATTTTTGATTCACTTTTACAAAGGTGAAATTCTGGTAATAAAGGCGAACGCTCCGCTTCTTCAGGTCTCTTCTGTCCTCTCCGTTATCGTGTAAATTTTAGTTGAATTTATATAGATCGAATTTTTCGTCACAACAACTATTCTTTGACGGCTCCTAGTACAATTCCCTTCACGAAATATCGTTGTAAAAAAGGATAGACCAAAATGATCGGTAGCGTGCTTACAAAAATTTGCGCTGCCTTGATGCTCTGTTCGGACATTGCGGCAACCTCGGACTGGCTCATCGCCATATTTTGCATATTGCTCTGCACGACGACCGTCTGTAAAAACGAAGCCAACGGGTACTTACTTGCATCCGACATGTACAAAATCCCGTCAAACCAGGAGTTCCAGTGCCCTACCATAATGAACAAGGATACGGTCGCGATGCCAGGCAGAGATAATGGTAAATATATTTTGCTGAGAATTACGAAGAAGGACGCTCCGTCAATGAAAGCTGCTTCTTCCAGGGCTTTGGGAATCGTTTTGAAAAAATTGACGAGAAGAATCAAATTATAAGCACCGAAAGCTCCCGGTAACACAAGAGCCCAGATGGTATCCTTTAAACCAAGGGCTGTGATCAATATGTAAGAAGGTATCAATCCCCCCGAGAAGAGCATGGTAAAGATAAAAAACCACATGAGCACGTTGCGGCCCCGGAATTCCTTGGACAGGGCATATCCTGCACAGGTAAGGATAAACATGCTGATGGTTGTACCCAATACGGTTCGAGTGATGGATGTTAGCATGGCACCGTTGAAATTAGAATTGTTGAACGTTTTTACATAGGCGTCCACGTTGAACCCCACCGGCCAAAATGAAACCATATTACCGCTAATGGCCGCTTTGCTGCTGAGCGATTGTGCCAACAGATGAAGCAGTGGAAGAAAACACGCCAACCCCGCCAGTATCATGAACGCGTAATTAAAATAGGAGAATACTCTATAACCTGTCGTCTTATGGTACATGATCCCTCTCCCTCCTTGTTAGAATATTTTGTAATTGGCATACTTATAGGCCAGCCTGTAAGAGACAACGATCAAGATCAAGCTAATCCCCGATTTGAACAGTCCTACAGCTGTCCCGAAGCCGTATTGCCCGTTTAACAAGGATGAACGGTAAACATAGGTGTCAATAATATCTCCCGTACTGTAGACAAGCGGATTGTACAGATTGAAGACCTGATCAAAACCCGCGTCCAGAATATTTCCCAGACTCAATGTAGAAATGACGATGATCATGGGCAACATGCTAGGCAAAGTGACGTATCGAATTTGCTGCCGGCGTGTGGCACCATCGATCTCGGCCGCTTCGTAATAGGAAGTATTAATTCCCGCAATGGTCGCCAGATAAACAATCATGCCAAAGCCAAAGCTCTTCCATACATCGCTGACCACAACCGTGAATCGAAACAGATCAGGATCACCCAAGAAGTAAATGGGATCGTTCCCGAAAATACGTGTCAAGATGTGATTGATTCCTCCGTCTAATCCCAGAATGTCGATCATCAACCCCGCGACCGTTACCCAGGACAAGAAATGCGGCAGATACACCAGTGTCTGAACACTTTTCTTAATGCCCATATTTCGAATCTCGCTCAGCAGGATAGCCATGACGATTGGAACGATAATACCAACGATAATTTTAGAAACGGCGATAATTAATGTATTAACAATCGCTTGTGTGGCTTCTTTGTACTGGAAAATTCGTTCGAAATTATCTAACCCGATCCACCGTGAACCTGTGATGCCCAGCCATGGTTTGTAGTCCTGAAATGCCATGAGCAAACCTACCATCGGGCCATAAGAAAAGATGCAGACAAACACAAATGCGGGAATACACAGTACGTACAAAGGCCAGCTTTTCTTGATTTCCTTTTTGAATGAAGTCCGCTGGGATAGCTTTGTTTTTGTTTTTTTCGCGGATCTGGCGGGTACAATCTCGTTAATGTTGCATACCTCCTCTATGATGGCTTTCGAAAGCGATCCTTGAAGATAAGCTTAACAAAAGCGCTTTCACTCCAAAATGCCAAAATTTCAAGATCATCACCCCGCCCTGAAGCAGTTTAAAACCGCTTTCATTTCTCGCTGTTGCTGCCCTTCCGCTTTTCGAAGGTTTGGCTTATATTAAAGTTAATCCGATCTGGATTTTAAACTTCTGCGTTTGACGATATGAAAGGAAACACATATGATCAGAAAAATGTATATGAAGCGATTTATCTATTTCTTTGTTTTTTTTCTGCTGCTGACGTTAAGTTTGTTTTTCGTGATGAATCGATTGAGCTCCAAGACACTTGAAGAAAATCTGATTAGTGCTTCCAAAAACCAGCTTGATTATGTGAAAGGCATTCTTGACGGGATTATATACGAGGCTAATATGTACGGGGTTCAGTATGCGGCAGACAGTGATGTCCGATTTTATCAGAGGCATGTTATCGAGCTGAGCAATTACGATTCCCAAATGAAGAAAAACGATATCGTTGATCGCTTGCGGCAAACTCTACTATCCAGTCGATCGATTGAATCGATCGGCATTTACTGGAAGTCTGAAGAAACATTTCTGTCCACCAACAGTACGCCGGAGGCGAGACTTCCGTTCAAGGATGTTCATCAACGGGGATGGCAAATCGTCGGCAATAGTTTGTATTACTTTGCCCTCTACCCTTACATCCAAAAATCCGGACAAAATGAACCTACTCAGTACGTCGTTGGTGTAAAGCTGAATACCGATTATTTGAAAAATCTGCTGAAAAAGGCTGTGAACAACGACAGCTCAAACGCTTTTTTTTGGTTTAATTCCCATCAGTTATGGAGTGAGAAAAAAGTCGACAACGATCTATTGAAAGCGGTTACTGAAATGCTTTCTCCACAGCCGGATATCACTTTGAAATATGATTATCACACCAATTCAGATGACTATTATGTTCTTTCCCGATATATTGAATCAATCGACGCCTACCTGATTACATATACACAGACGAATGATTTTCTGCAACCGATTGACCGCAACCGTAAGGTTTTTTTTGCCAGCATTTTAGCCGTTTTCACGCTTGGTCTGGTTGTGATCTTTACGTTTTACCGGAACTATTACCGCAATATTCGTTTGTTGGAGCGGAAGTTTTCACAGGTCGAACAAGGCAATCACAATACACGTATAACCGAAAATACGGATAGAGAGTTTTACAGCCTGTTCAGAAGTTTTAATCATATGGTTACCGAGATCCAGGATCTGTTTGTATCCTTGAAGACTGAAACGGAACTAAGACGAAGTGCCGAACTTCAACAACTCCAGGCTCAGATCAATCCTCATTTTTTGTACAACAGTTTGTTTTTCATCATGTCGGTGGCTCAATTTTCACCTGATTCTGTCATGCGCATGAGCAAACATCTAGCTGAATATTATCGTTATTTAACGAAATTGGACCGGCATGAAGTCACGCTGGAAAGTGAGCTTCAGTTTGCGGAACATTTCCTGATAATTATGGCTCTTAGCAAAAAAATGGAGTACAGCATTAATCTGCCGCCGGAACTGTCCTCCCTTCCCCTCATGCCGCTGATCATCCAGCCAGTGGTTGAAAATGCGATTCAACATGGAATCGAAGGACAACAAGGAGCCCATCGGGTGACGCTCGATGTAAAACAGACGGAGGCTGCAATAACGATCAAGGTCTCCGATGACGGCAAAGGTCTTTCACTGGATGATATTCGTAGCCTAGAGGCTCGGCTTGAGAGTGATACCCCGCCTGAAGGAATTAAAGGCGTAGGGCTCTGGAATGTAAATCAACGTCTGAAAAATACGTACGGCGAACGTAGCGGGTTACATTTTACTACTAATAATTGGGGCGGCTTGTCCGTCCTGTTGCTCATCAGCATTCCCGTGGTGAAAGGAGATAACTAATGCGATTATTAATTGTGGATGATGGGCATTATGTCGTTGAATATATGAAGCACTTGCTCGATTGGAACACCTTTGGCATTGATCAGATCGAGACGATGACCAATTCGATTGAAGCCCGAGATATGTTGACTCAAAACCACATCGATATTCTGATCACTGACATCCGAATGCCTGAGGTTTCCGGTATTGATCTGCTTCAACATATCCAGCAACATAACTTGCCAACCAAAGTGATCATCCTTTCCGGCTACTCTGAGTTCGAATACGCGCAACAAGGAATTCGTTTAGGTGCGCTCGACTACTTGCTCAAACCTGTCGACAAAGATGATGTGGAGAAAGCCATGTCCAAAGCCATCAACAATATTACAAAGAATCGGCCCGCTCAATCTGTTGCATGGGAGAACTTCGATGGATTGGAGTATCTGCTTTCCCTGCTTGGTCACAATGAGACATTAAGGAAGGAATATGATGCGTATACTGAATTTTTAGGGCATCGTCGTATGTGCTGCTTCAAGCTGGAGGGTTTCACACAGGAACATGAGGATGCTATAAAACATGCTGTCGGAGACAAATTGGATCGTCTCGTGTGGGCTGCGGGAACGCGACTGTTCGGTCTGGTTCCGGAAGAAGTTGCTGCAGAACTGACCATCAAACTGGAGCAATCGTTCGCGTCTCCTCCCTTTTTGTTGACTGATCGAAACGTGACCCGGCAGATGTTCTACAGGTTTTTTCTTAATGAGGACGTATACTCAGAAGACTTAAATGGCATATTCAACCATTCTCCGTCATGCGGTGATTGGGAGTCGGCGGGAAATATCATTAAAAAATATGATCAAATCCATCTCCATAAGCAAAAAAAAATCTTTCTCATGGAGACCATTCTATATGTATATCTGACGGATAAGGATCGCGATCCCTCTGAAACCGTGGAGTGGATATTCAACCAGTTACGCTATCCTGATGAACTATCCTCAACTCTCATGGATCGGGTCAGTCGGATCAGAAACAACAAACAGATGTCCATTCAAACCATCGTTGACAAAGTGCAAACGTATATCGATGACCATCTGTCACATGGCCTTAGCCTGGACGAACTGGGGAAAGTTGCACATCTCCATCCCGTCTACTTTTCCAAACTGTTTAAACAGGAAACGGGCGAAAATGTGTCAAACTACATTTCCAGGAAGAGGTTGGAGAAGGCTTCTCAATTGCTTCAAGATTCGGAACTCCGTGTAGCCGATATAGCCCAGATGGTTGGTTACCGAAAAAATCAATATTTTATCCAGTTGTTCAAAGTGGAATATGGAGTTACGCCCTACCAGTACCGCAGAATTATGATCCATCAATGACTTCAGTTGAATTTGTTACATAATGGATATATCCAATGCAGTACCGAAAAAGCCCAACTTCCACTCTTCAGTTTAAAGAGTGAGTTGGGTCTTTGTAGTGCAATTAATATATAAGAAACTTTAATGAATGACGTAGCGATTTTTGTTTTATTTGTTTAAGACGCTGTGGAGGTGAGTGAATATTCGTTTAATCTTGGGTTAGGTCGATCATCTTATCCCCTATCCCTCTAATTGTGTTAAGGTTCTCCGCGCTATTTGCAACGGCAAGTTATAGGACCATCCTTTGTCGGGATGACCCTTTATTAATCTAAATTTGTTCAGTTTTCATCTTCGTTAACGCCTGCAATTCGCTCGCATAAGAGGGTTATTTTTTCTTCACCGGTATCCAGATTTCTCCTGAACCATTCCCATGCCGTGCCATTCCATAATACATTTCGAAAGTAGGGCCCTCAACCTGTTCGTATTCAGATGTCGGAAACCACTCAGAATAGATTCGTTCCCATAGTTTTTGCATATCACACTGCGGCTCCGGGAAGACCGCCCACGTTAATGTTGGGATAGCAAGTTTTGTGAATCTCTCGGGAATCTCAAGCCCCTTAGGTACATGATAACAGATCATGTATTTGAAAGATTCTTTAGTGTGATCATAAAGGGCGGCGTGTAACATGGTGTCACCAAAACGTCCCAGTAAGTCGTTCATCATATCAACGCTGCCATCATCATCACATTTTATACGGAATAGAGGAACTTCAGAGAACGCTGTTTTCTGGTCTGCATTTATAATTCCATATACTCCAAACATCTCAAAAGAATCTCTTTGCTCAATACGGTAATTCATTTCGACATCCCCTTTTATTGAAATATGAAAGGACATTCGAGGATAGGCTTTTAGAGAAACGCCTGTATCACGCGCGGATATAGGCATAATACCATGAAGATTCTTAAAGGCGCGTGCAAACGCCTCCGGCGAATCATATCCATATTTCATAGCTACATCAATAACCTTTGAGCCTGTTGTCTGCAGTTCGAATGCCGCCAATGTCAACCGTCGACGTCGAATGTATTCCGATAACGTTACGCCAGTAATAAATGGAAACATTCTTTGAAAATGATAGGTAGAGCAACAGGCTCTATGTGCTATTTCATCATATGAAATAGTGTCCGCTAAATTTGTTTCGATATATTCCATGGCACTATTCATCCTGACCAACCAATCCATCGTACTCCCTCCCTTCAAGGTAATTTTATGGGAAATAAATAATGAATACCTTGCAATTTCTGCACGAAAAAGTCAGTAAAAAACTTGCTCTTATGGATGATACGCTTCACCGGGTCATCACTGGAGTAATCAAGAACAGAGTAGACATGAGCGAATCATCTGGAAGTACGACGATGGGACTTGTTTTCCCGGCGTATCTTAATAGGACGCTAGCGCAATCCATATTGCGAAGTATATCGATAAAAAACTTTCCATTTAGTGATATCACAAATTCTTCCCCACACATCTCTAATAGTGGAATTTCATTCTGAATATCTCCAACATCGGCTGTTTTGGACAATAGTTTTAATGTGTCTGTATTAGCTACTAATCTAATCACTTGTTCACTAGCCATCACAGTTACACATTCAACTGCTTTCAACAAACATGCTGTATCAACTGCGATTTCACACAAATAAGATTGAGGGATTACATTCTTTATGGATGGGAACGTTCCTTCAATAAGAGCAGACTCCACTTTCAGTCCAGTTGTCACGAATTTAACTCGATTATTACTCACTTCAATTTCAGTTGTGTCATCTGTTTTGTTTAATATTTTCGATAATTCATAGAGATTTTTTGCTGGAATAACAGCGTTCAAACTGTTGTGGGTAGCATCTTCTAAATGCAAAGCGCGGTATGCAAGCCGCACTCCATCTGTAGCAATTAAGTTAAGACAATCATTACTGCATTCCAAAGAAACTCCTGTTAATATGGGGCTGGTCTCGGACGTTGATGCTACGATTGCTAGCTGCTTAATAGTCGAACGAAGTAAGGAAGTACTAATGCGTAGTTTAGTAGAAGGGAACGCCTCTCCATCATCAATGGAAGGGAATTCTGTAGGGTCCATTCCGCATAAACGTAATTGAGAATGACCTGATACAATCAAAAGAATCATTGGCTCTTTAATTTCAAGTATAACTTTGTCATGATTAAATTTACGAATAATATCGTGAAAATAACGCGATGGTATAACAATAGCCCCTGTTCTTTTTACAGTCAGAGAAACACCATCTTGAGCAATCATAGACTGTATCGTCATACTTGTATTACTTGCCGTAAAAGTAACGCCATCTGCACCTGCTTGAATATGTATTCCTTGAAGAATAGGTATTGAACTATTTGCTGCTACTGCCTTTATCACATATTGTATGGCATTCATAAGAGAATTTTTTGTTATCTCTACCAGCAAAGACCTCACCTACCTCGAATAAAAAAATTATTTTGTATAGAAGGACTCAATGATGTTACGTATAGCCTCCGAACGAGAAAGTTTATGCTCTGTGCAATGGTTTTCGATTTCCCCCCACATGTCCTCTGTTAGAGTTAAAGATATTTTTTTAGTCACACCTATACTCTTTCTCCCGGAACCTTCTCGCAGACCACCTCTCGAAAAGACAAAACCTAACTGCCCTTCTTTATTAGCGACACCAACTTTAACCTTATTATTGTTCAATATAATGACGCTCCTTCATTTTGATTTAGGTAACCTCATTCAATTGGATCTCTTCTCATATTATCATGTCTCTACATGGATTTACAATATTTCAAAAGCGATTGCTGAAGAACAACTCATCGAATGTAAAGCTGGGACTATCTCAAAAGGAATTCCCTTCGCTTCAAGCGCTAACGAACCTACCACACTCTAAACGGCGGATTTTTAAGGAACGCAGCATGTAACGAACCTCATGGAGCTAGAATAAAAAGTGGACACCCGTTAACGGACGGAAGGATAATAAGACTAACGGAGGTGTCCACATGGGAGAACAGCGGCAACGATATAACGAAGAATTCAAGAAACAAACGGTCAAATTCATTCAAGAGCAGACGAAGAC
>NZ_JBFTKC010000010.1:0-245084 GCF_056395745.1 Paenibacillus sp. 10L310
CCAAATTACAGAGTATATGTTGTTTTACAACAAGGACCGTTTCCAAAACAAACTCGGCGACCTCTCCCCAATTGAATTCCGGGAAAAAGTCGCCGCTTAATGGAGTTTCTCTTTTTTTATTGTCTACTTGACGGGGCTATGACCAAACCCAATGAAACGTATAGCTGTTTTTGCAGGCTCCAATCCGGGAAATCACCCCGATTATACAGAGAAGGCTATTCAACTGGGCAAACAGATTGCTGATAGTGGTTATGCACTGGTCTATGGTGGTTCTTGCATGGGCTTGATGGGTGCAGTAGCCGATGCTGCCCTTGAGCAAGGGGGAGAGGTAATCGGGGTTATGCCTACTGGATTGTTCCGGGGCGAGGTTGTTCATGGAGGGCTCACACAACTGATTGAAGTGGGAACCATGCATGAACGGAAGGCTACGATGGCTGAATTATCCGATGGATTCATTGCACTTCCCGGAGGTATGGGTACATTTGAAGAACTATTCGAGGTGCTGTGCTGGGCACAGATCGGTATTCATCGTAAGCCTGTCGGTTTATTGAATGTCAACGGGTATTATGGACCGCTGATGAAGATGGTAGAACACAGCGTACAGGAAGGGTTCTCCAATACCTCCCATCTCAGTCTATGGAGTCTGGAAGCTGATCCGGCTGAACTGATCAAACAAATGTCATCCTATATTCCTGCAGAGCTGACTCAGAAGTGGTCACAACTCAACGGGAAATGAGTGCATAAGAAGACGGGCCTGAATCTACTCGTTCCTCGGGAGAATTTTCGATCTGCCCAAGCAAGTTGCGCTATCGGACATAGTCTATAGTGTACTTCGATGAAGAGGGGAGTGTCACTCATGAGCGAACTCAAAGGCACAGGTTACGGATATTGCGGAGGCTTCGGTGGTGGAGCATGGACATCAACAGGTGCAATTCTGGTATTGTTCATTCTGTTGGTTATTATCTCTCGCACATTCATTCTGTAATTCGGTCAGTATCCCGGGACGGGGATTAAGCTGCAGAGGCAGCGCCCGAATAAAAAATGACCTTTCCAAAGAGACGCCGGTATATGCCGGCGTTTCAGGGGAACGGTTTTTTGACGTTTCCAGCATACGTTGAGTAATTGAAAAAGCAAAAACCTGCCCCTGAATAAGGTCAGAAGCAGGAGAGAGCCTCCTGAGCCATTAGCTGCACAACAAGCAGCTTACACCACAACAGCAGTTTGATCCGGATTACTTAACGATTTCCAGGCGATATATAGCCCGATGGCGGCTGCAATTAAGGAGAGTATTGCTGCAACAATAGCCAGCTGATCCAGTGTGTTGGGTGAACTGGAGTTAAGAGAACGCTGATTAGCCGTCTTACCGGATTTGTTTTTGATATGGACAGATGTTCTGGAAAGCCTGGAAGCCGACTGTAACTGGGATGTGTGAGGACGCGTAGGTATCGATTTTTTCTTTGAGGGATTCAATAGTCAACCTCCTTATAACGGAGTTCAGTGCTTCCATCGTTCATACTATGTTATGTCGATTTTCAGATTGAGTTCGCAAAAATGAGTGAATCCCCAGCCCGTTAGATGTTGAACCCGTTCGCTAGTATCAGCGAAGCAGGTAACCCATTATACGCTCTGTTAATACAGGTCTAACAAACGGTGTTTATAGTAAGGATCATAGAGTGAAGCTTGAACACAGGAGGCGCTGGAATGAGGAACTTGGAGATTATTGCCCACCGCGGTGCATCTGCCGTATGCCCGGAGAATACGATGAGCGCTTTTGAACGGAGTCTGGAGCTTGGAGCGACAGGCATTGAAACCGACGTGCAGATGACGAGTGATGGCAGACTGGTACTGATTCATGATGAGACGTTAAACCGAACTGGCGGCGCAGAAGACTGGGTTAAGGATACGACTTACGATCAATTGCGCACACGGGATGCGGGGTCCTGGTTCCATGCTGATTTTACCGGGGAACGTATTCCTTCTCTGGAGGAGTTATTCAAGCTGGTACAGGGGAAAGGAACACTGCTTAATCTGGAATTGAAAAATGGTATTGTGAGTTATAAGGGGATGGAAGAGAAGGTTATACAGGCAATCCGGGACTGGAATTTGGAGCAACAGGTCGTGCTGTCCAGCTTCAACCATGCTTCGCTTGTGAGATGTAAACGTCTTGCCCCGGAGATTCGTACAGCACTTCTATATATGGAAAAGTTATATCGACCCTATGATTATGCCGCCAAACTCGAAGCTACCGGCCTTCATCCCTACAAGCTGGCAGTCACACAGGAAGATGTTGCTGCTGCACTTGCACATGGCGTTGTTACCTATCCATTTACGGTGAATGATCCTGCTGAGATGCAGGCCATGATTGACATGGGTGTGCAAGGGATCATTACCGATGTTCCGGATGTCCTGGCATCCTTACTTACGGTACATGCCCGTTAAATGAGTCTGTATTTTACATGTTCTACATATGCAATGATAAGGCTGTGTACGAGCTTTTTGGCTCTTGCGCAGCCTTTTTGCGTGTGAAATTGTGTGCAAATATTCATATATGCAATAAACATGTCCTATTTGTCCATTGCCAGAGCCGGTGGATTCACTTACAATGGTCTATGGGAATGAGAATCAATATCATTAAAGTTCGGTATTCATAGAGAGGTGATTGTTATGTACATAGGTTTGAGCAGCTCCACTCATAACGAGGGTGGGCGCGTATGAGTTCACAAGCTTCACCAGAAAAACATAATCCGGATTCACCCACAGCGAAGATACACACTCGTCCGTGGGCGGCCACACTTATTCTTACAGGGGGAGTTTTGCTACTCGCTCTGGGTATGGCGTTGTCCATTTCTTTTGGCGCTGCTGATATTAAGCTTAGTGTAGTCTGGAAGGCCATCTTTGACTTCAATCCTGAGCTGACTCCACATCAGATCATATGGGAGATTCGGTTGCCACGTATCCTTGGAGGAGCAATGGTAGGTGCATGTTTCGCTGTAGCTGGTGCGATCATGCAGGGCATGACTCGTAACCCGCTGGCCGATTCAGGTCTGCTTGGGTTAAATGCAGGAGCTGGATTTGCGCTTGCAGTTTGTTTTGCCTTCTTCCCTGGCTTGCCATTTATGTATATCATCATGTATTCCTTCCTTGGTGCGGGGCTTGGTGTCCTGTTGGTGTATGGTTTTGGTGCAGCTTCTAAATCAGGCCTTACACCACTACGCCTTGTGCTTGCAGGTGCGGCTGTATCTGCGATGTTGTCGGCACTCAGTGAAGGGATTGCATTATATTTCAGAATTGGACAAGATTTGGCTTTCTGGACAGCTGGTGGTGTAGCCGGAACGAAGTGGTCTCAACTTGAGGTCATGTTCCCCTGGGTACTCGCGGCACTGATCGCAGGTCTTCTCATCTCCCGTTCCATTACTCTGCTTAGTCTCGGAGAAGATATTGCGGTGGGCTTGGGGCAACGTACTGGGCTGATCAAGCTCATAGGCCTGATTGTTGTACTGATTCTCGCGGGTACAGCTGTGTCCGTGGTGGGTGCGGTCGGTTTTGTTGGACTCATTATTCCCCATCTCACGCGGAAGCTGGTTGGGGTAGATTATCGCTGGATTATTCCATGTTCCGCTGTGATGGGCAGTCTGTTGCTTGTATTTGCGGATCTGGCTGCACGTATGATTAACCCGCCGTACGAGACGCCAATTGGCGCTTTGGTTGCCCTCATCGGGGTACCATTCTTCCTGTATCTGGCGCGTAAAGAAAGGAGGACTCTGTAACGATGGAATCCTCAACAATTGTTGGAGCAGAGCGCAAGAAGAGAACCAAGAGTACGATTGTCCTCATTGTGCTTGCCCTATTAATTATTACGGCTTTTGTGGTGAGCATGAACACAGGTTTTACCAAGCTTTCGCCGCTTGAGGTGTTGCGAACCCTGTTTGGTGGAGGCACGGCGAAACAGGAATTGATCCTGTTTGAATTCCGTCTGCCACGTATTGTGATTTCGGTGCTGGTCGGGGCCGGACTTGCGTTATCTGGTTGTATTTTGCAGGGAGTATCTCGGAATGCATTGGCAGATCCGGGGATCCTGGGGATTAATGCAGGTGCTGGTCTGGTCGTCATGTTATTTGTTTCCTTTTTCCCGACAACGACAGCAGCGCCGGTATTTCTTTTGCCAATTCTGGCCCTGATCGGTTCCGGTTTTGCTGCATTTCTGATCTATGTTCTCTCTTACAAAAAAGGAGAGGGCATTATGCCTACTCGTATGTTACTTACGGGGATCGGGGTAGCGGCGGGAATCAGTTCTGCCATGATCGTACTTACGTTACGGCTTAGTCCGGAAAAGTATCAATTTGTAGCTACCTGGATGGCAGGCAGCATCTGGGGTTCGAACTGGAAATTTGTAACGGCATTGCTACCGTTTCTTATTATTCTTGTCCCGCTTGTTCTGTATAAGGCACGTGTATTGAACGTACTGAATCTGGGGGACCAGACTGCAAGCGGACTCGGGACTCCGGTTGAGCGTGAGCGACTGATTTTGCTTGCGGCTGCTGTAGGACTTGCCGGCTCATGTGTATCTGTGAGTGGGGGGATCGGTTTTGTAGGTCTGATCGGACCGCATTTGGCACGTCGTCTGGTGGGTCCAAAACATCAATTCCTGTTACCCGCATCTGCGCTGATTGGTTCATTGCTTGTGCTGGTTGCAGATACGCTGGGTCGTGTCATCCTGCAGCCTTCGGAGATTCCTGCGGGGATCCTGGTTGCCATTATTGGTGCGCCATACTTCCTGTACCTCTTAAGCAAGACGAAATAGAACGTAATCATCATTGTGTGATTGCATAAGGAGGACTTCAGTCCATGCTTCGCCGTTTCTTTGCCTATTATAGGCCTTACAAAAAGCTCTTTATTCTTGACTTCAGTTGTGCGATTTTAGTCGCCCTGCTGGAGCTGGCATTTCCACTGGCGGTCAACCGGGTAGTTGATGATCTGCTGCCAGGCGGCCGCTGGGACTGGATTCTATGGGCGTGTCTGGCATTGCTCGGCATCTACTTATTGAATTCATTTCTCAACTTCGTGGTTACTTATTGGGGACACAAGCTCGGTATTAACATTGAGACGGATATGCGTAAAAGTCTGTTCAATCATGTGCAGAAGTTATCGTTCCGTTTCTTCGATAATACAAAAACAGGACACCTCGTGTCCCGCATGACTAACGACTTGATGGATATCGGTGAGATTGCCCATCATGGTCCAGAGGATGTATTTATCGCGGTCATGACGCTAATTGGTGCATTCAGCATCATGATGAGTATTAACGGGAATCTGGCGGTGTTAACCTTTATCATCGTACCGCTGATTATTTATCTGTCGCTCTACTTTGGTAGCAAAATGTCCAAGGCATTCAGCCGAATGTTTGGTGATATTGCGGACTTCAACGCTCGCGTAGAGAACAATATTACAGGTATCCGTGTTGTTCAGGCTTTTGCTAATGAAGAGCATGAAAAAGCACAATTCGCTGTGAACAACGGTCGTTTCCGTCAGACCAAACTAATCGCATACAAAATCATGGCCTGGAACTCCTCTGTCAGTTATATGCTGATGAAGTTGGTATCCCTCTTTGTCCTGGTATGCGGAACGTGGTTTGTCATTCAAGGCAGTATGACCTACGGTCAGTTCATTGCATTTATTATGCTGTCCAATGTGTTCCTGACACCGATCCAGAAGATCAACTCGGTTATTGAGACGTATCCAAAAGGGATTGCAGGCTTCAAACGTTATACGGAGCTACTCGATATGGAACCGGATGTGGAAGATCGTCCAGGAGCCGTTACGGTATCCCATTTGCGTGGAGATATCCGTTATGAGCAAGTGACCTTTGGTTATTCCGATCAGGAACCTGTTCTCAAAGGTATTGATCTAAACGTACGTGCAGGTGAAACTGTAGCGCTTGTCGGTCCATCGGGGGCAGGTAAAACAACGCTATGCAGTCTGCTGCCGCGGTTCTATGATGTGCTGGAAGGTCGCATCACAATCGATGGGCAGGAGATACAGGATATGACACTAGACTCGTTGCGTAGTCATATCGGGATTGTACAACAGGACGTGTTCCTCTTCGATGGAAGCATTCGGGAGAACATTGCCTACGGTAAGCTGGATGCATCCGAAGAAGAAATCTGGATGGCTGCCAGACGTGCACAGATGGAACCTTTGATTCAATCCATGCCGGAAGGATTGGATACGTTAATTGGTGAACGCGGTGTGAAGCTGTCCGGTGGACAGAAACAGCGTTTGTCTATTGCCCGTATGTTCCTGAAAAACCCACCAATTCTGATCCTGGACGAAGCCACATCCGCGCTGGATACAGAAACGGAAGCGGCGATTCAGCAATCCCTTGCTGAGCTGTCTGAAGGCCGGACTACGCTGGTTATTGCTCACCGATTGGCTACGATCAAAAATGCAGACCGCATTATTGTCGTTGCTGAACAAGGCATTACGGAGCAGGGACGTCATGAAGAATTACTCGCAGCAGGTGGGGTGTACAGCCGCCTTCACTATGCGCAGTTTGGCGCGTAACCTAACCTATCCTATGTGGATGTAACAATGTAAATACGAGAAGTAACGCCATCGTTCTTGACTTGGAAGGAGTCAGGACGTTGGCGTTTTTTTCTTTTTCATGATCAATTGTGGGTCAGGGGTACTGTGCTCATATCTGCCTGTGATCATGGATGTGGAAACGGGTAATATAGTAAAGAGAACACTTAACGTGTAAGATATGTTCATCATCTTGCAAGATATAGGAGGTACACGATATGCAGTTGAACGATATGCTGAAAATTCTTATAACCTGTCTATTATTTATTCTGATTTGGTGGCTACTGACTCAAGGGATTCGCAAACTTTCCAGTACTCGTGCGGGGTCCGGTTTCCGACTAGGGGGTGGATGGTCCATTGGACTTTTCGTTGTTGGCGCCGTGCCACTCGGTTTTTCGCTATACACAGAGATCTTTGATAAGCGCCTGGATGCCAACATCGGGTTGGGGCTTGCCATGTTTTTTGTATGGGCTTATTGTGTGATCTTGTTGTGTGCGGCGTTGGTGGTATGGGGAAGGTACGTGTATAAAAGGGATATGAAGAAGTGAATATTTGGGTTGATCGTGTTGAGCCCGTCAGGAAGTTAAGGGTGAGCTAACCGCTGTATTTGTAACAATAAACTGATATGGAACGTTAAATTTAGAAAGAGGTGTTATTAAAGGGGGATTTACAGATGTCCAATCTTCGTCGAGTCCTCATATTGCTCTCAATCCTAATCGTATGCCTTACGGGATGTTCAGGATCAAACGAATGCAACTCTGTGCAGACTCAAGCGAATGCACCAAGTGAAGATGGATTCACTGGTTATGTGGTTGAACGCAAAGACAATTCCATTCTTGTGGTTGATCCTGCATATGAGGATTTCAGTGCGAACGGAGGAGGAAGTCGGTATTATCCGGCAAAATGGTTCTCCAATGCGCCTGATCCTCAGATCGGCTCTTATGTTGAAGTCTGGACGGATGGAGGCCCGGAAAATCAACCCTATCCTGGGGAGGCCAGAGCAGAAAAGATAGCGGTATCTTGTCCAAATACTCCAGACGGTGCTCATCTAAGTGAGGCGGACGCTATTCGAGGTGGACTATATTCACCAGATGGAGAAAAAGTACGTGTTCCTGTGATTGAAGATGTACAATTCTATCAGGATGCAGGAACGTGGGCGATTCGCATAAGAGACGCGATGTCAACAACGAAGAATCAAGATGAAATTGAGATCAGAGTAGAGGATATAGAGCCAGTAGAGTAACAGAGGGAGTTTATGATTTTGCACATTGAGATGAGGAAGGAAGTTTAAATGGATTTTAGGGAGTGCCTTCCCCGCGATAAGTTTGATTATGAAGCGGTGCGTAAGTTAAGTGAGTTCAGTGATGTCGAATTAAAAGTTATCATCCCAGAGCTTATGGAGTGGTTGCAAGACGGGAATTGGCCTATCTCTAAGCCGGTAGAGGATCTACTATTGAGACTGGGCGAAGACTTAATTCCTCATATTAAAGATGTATTGCAAACGCAAGATCCACAGTGGGAATATTTCATTTTGGTCGGATTAATTGATCGATTGCCTGTACCTCATTTAAGCATATTACGGTCGGATTTGGTAAGGATACTTGAGTCTCCTACACATGATGAGATACTAGAGGGGTTGGATGAGGTTATAATGGAACTTTTGGAAAAGATGAAGGGAGACCAACGAGAGATAGGTGGAGATGGAAGTTTGGATACATAGGAACTGCTACTTAATTTGCTGAGAAAAAATGAAATATGGTAGCTGTGCATTAAGAAAAATAGATGTTAATGGAAGACACTAAATACCTAAGAGGTGCGAAACGTGATTAAACCGATCTTGAAGGATCTTATTATTACTGGAAATCCGAATATTTATGGCAAGTTACAATTCACGGAAACTGAAGATATTGGAGACGATTTTTACTTATCAGGTACAGCCTGTATTGGGACGAAAGATTCTGAAGGTGAGGATAATTTTGATTTTACAATCATAACTCCGAAAGCTTTAGAAAAAGAACTTAGAGCTGGAACAGATATCATATTGGGTGCAAGGCACTTTATTGTTAATAAACTGGATTTCGAATTAATAACTGAAGAAATAAATCAAATTCTCTTGAAACATCAAGGAGAAACCTGGGAAGATATAACTAAAAATCTTGCCCCTTATTTCAGTTGGGAATATACAGATTCTATACGATTGAATAGTGAGGAAGAGCTCTCGCAGATGATCAACAGACATTCAATTGAAGACGCTGATTAACTTAAAAAAGCGAGTTTATTTTACCTTCAAAATTACCTAGTAGGGATTGATGATGGATTAGAAGACAGCAAAGCCCTCAATACTGCGTTGACAGTATAAGGGCTTTATTATATTTGCACATCTCCTGTATATCTTAGTTTTAATCCGCAATATTCCCAGCCATTTTCAGACGACGCGCAATTTCCTTAAAGTCTTCTTGTGAGATGCCCGGTGCGAACTCTTCCTCGACCGCAGGGGCTTCTGGAATCGGGAATCCTTCAGGTATCCCTTGAATGACTTCAAGAGGTTGTCCATCTTCCGGGTGAGTTCCTTTCCAGATCTGGCCGATCGTATTGAAATCTTTATCACTATAGGTATACAGCTTAGTGTGTACCCCTTTTTCTTCATATTTGCGAGCCTCGTTGAAGGCTTTGTTGTTCAGTGAAGGGATAGGAACCAGCTTGGTCACATTTACGCCAGTTGCAATCTCAAGTGCTTTTGCATATGCGACAACATGCACGCCGCCACGTACCAGCAGGAAACCAACCACTTCCCGGGCTGCTGGGTGATCCGTCATCTCATATACTTTCATTTTATGGGTACGAGCGCCACATTCTAGGAAGAAGTTATGCAGCAGATCCTCGACCAGATTGCCACTGTTGAAGACGTTTGCTCCCGTCCATGGATTACCCATAGAGTCAAAAGGCATTGCGCCTTGTGCACCTGCCAGGTAGTGATACGACAGACGAGCATCTTTTACGGAACCTAGCGGTGTATCGTCGGGTTCTTTGTACTCGGTTGAACCTCTGAGGCACTTGTTAATACCATGAGACACGAGCTCAACATGACCCAATTCTTCGGCCGTAATACTCATGACGAGGTCATAGAAGGGCTTCAGCTTTTCTTTGGATCGAAAATTAAATGATTGATAGAGGTAGTTGTTCAACGTTGACATTTCTCCGAATTTGCCGCCGAGTAATTCTTGTATGGCTGCCGCAGCATTCGGATCTGGCTTCTCGACATTGGGAATCTCAATCAGGATTTCATCCAAGCGTTTGAACATTCGGGTGTAACCTCCTCATATTGGTATTGCAGATCGTGTAGGGTTTCAGATCGTGGAGTCACTCTGTCATGGCCTATTACACGTTTATTGGTTTTTTTAAACAAAAAATCAACCAAATGGGACTTAAGCATCGCATAACGCATGCCCCAACTCTTCTCCCATTTGTTATTTCCAATACGGTCAAATTTATGTATAATCAAACATTCAAACGAGTCTTCACGTACAAGAGAAGAGAGTCATGAATCCATAAAGGAGTAAGAGATGAACAAGCGTTGGATACAAATAGTTGGGATTGTGATGTTTCTAATGATTCAGATGTACATAAGCAGCCAGCCTGCCACAGCATATGACGTTACGAACGAGGTTCAGGTGGATGAACAAACGAGGCAGTTACTTGAAAAGAAATACGGGTTGGATCGTCCTGAGGAGCCGAAGACACAACAACACTTTTTCTCGGGTGACTGGGGAATGAGTTTCCGGACGGAGCCTCCTGATTCGTTTGACCGACTTGTTCATGTGGTTCCTTTTTCCCTACGGCCACTGGCCTGGATCTTTCGTTTATTCGTGTAAAATGAAACCCGGACGGGCAATATAACAGAAACATATTGTCTCAAGGAGTGAGTGAAATGAGAATGCTCATCGTTACCGTCATGTCGGTAGTTCTGAGTTTAGCCGGAATTACATCAGGCACAGGTGCCGCCATCCCTGATTATGCGAAGTGGGGAATTATTGCGGTCAAAGAAACACAGACCAAGTATAATGTGGATATTTTGGACTATAAGCATATCGGTCGCACCTCTCTAACAGCAGATCAATCACGGGAACAGTTCAAGCTATGGGTTCGTGCGAAAGACGGCAAACAATTCGCAGTCTATGTAAATGTTGATTTTAATCCATCTACACAGCAATTAAAGAAAGTACAATTTTCCGAATCGGATCGACACTGATCCGCTGGACTTGGTCATTACAAGCCATGTTTTCATATTAGCTATACTATGGGTTGAACCAGACTGCCTTAATCATTAAGGTGAAAGTCTGGTTTTTTTTATTTTACAAAATCCTTTTTTTACTATTGAATAAAGAACTTATGTTCGCATATAATATGAAATACAAACAAACGTTCTTATCGGAGGGATGATTATGCTAGGGAAATATATTGGCCAGATGGTGGAGCTTGTCTACATGGATCGTGCAGGGCAGATTACGCAGCGACAGATTCGAATTAACAGTGTACGTGGCGGGATGATTAGAGCATCAGCGGGAAAAGAAGGTTCGCCTAGAACATTTCTGGAGCAAGGTATTCTGGCATGGCGTCCTGTTACCGATCTGAATGGGGAGGTAAAGTATGCTGAACGACTTTGAACGCAAGATTTTGCGTATTATGGTGAACTATGCAGGACAACGGCGCAGGCTGCCGCGTATGGATGAACTGGAGAACAAGACGGGACGAAGCAGAGCTTACATTCATGAGTCATTGCTGGAGCTTGAACGCACCGGGCACATCGCGTGGGAGAACCGGTCTACTCTTGAAGGGATACAGATTTTGCAGGCATGGGAACAGGTACAACAGCCGATTCGCAAAAGCCAACCTTCCGGTGATTCCGCAAAATATTTTACGGACTACTAATCATAATAAGAAAACGCCAACCCGGATATCCGGATCGGCGCTTACTGTGTCACATGTACGACATGTGCATCTATTTTAGAAATGGGGAAGTTGGTCCAGGTTGTTGGTTGGGTCACCGTCGGCATCTCCGCGAATGTACATTTCGCCATCCTTGCCTTTAAATACATTCACACCGGCAATAGCACCAGCTTTTACTTCTGCAAGTGCCTGCTGATAATCCAGTACACGTCCTGCTGAAGTCTGAAAAGCTGTCAGGTCACCGTCACCATTTTTCTGTACGGCTGTGAAACTCTCGCGTGTCGTTTGATCCATGATGTCACACTCTCCTTATATGACGAGATAGGAATCTGCTTACCTGATTAGCCTATCCGAATTCATCGGAAGTATGCACCATATGCTGATAAGACCTGCCAACGCTGAGGTTTTACAAGCTCTTTCTCATACGAACATGCAGAATATCTGCATCATAAAAAGGTTCTTCCGAAATCACTTCATAGCCCAGTTTTTCATAGAATTTCTGTGCCTGACACTGTGCATCCAGTACAGAATAGGATAAGCCGAGTTCACGTGCCAGCTCCTCCATCGCGAGCAGAAGCACACGTCCATAACCAAATGAACGATGAGATTCAAGCACTGCGATCCGCTGCATTTTGGCCGTATCCTTGCTGTAATAGATCAGACGTCCTGTGGCTACAGCTTGGCCATCCGTACTTAACAATACATGATGCACATCCGGACTGATGACATCATATTGATCAATCTCAATCTCGGCAGGCACCTGTTGCTCGATAACAAATACGTGATGGCGAATTCCCAGGGCTTGCTCCAGTTGTTCTTCTGTTGATACATAACTAATCTCAGCTGCCAATTCCATTCCTTCTTTCTGCTCTTGCGCGACATATCAGACTGAATTATACAAAAAAATGTTTTTCCTGTATAGTGAAGTCTGGAACATATTGGGAGAGGAGGGGGTAGTGATGGGCATGACAGGCATCATGGTAATTACATTGCTAATGTCGGCGGGAATGATTACTCTGTTGTATTACGTTACGAAGAAAGCATACTCACGCAAGTGGGATGAAGATGAGTAATTCACCTGTTAACCTTCACGGCAAGACTTCACTGCTTCCTCGCGGAGAATACACATCTTGAATTACAGATTTGGAGTATACGTCCAGCCAAACGGGCAGAGATTCACCATTTTCATTGGGCTGTTGTAATTGTTGGAATTGAACTGTATGTTCATCCCTCTCTAAGCCGCAACCAGTAACGGTTGTAATGAGAATCATAAGCCCAGCAAAGAGAAAGAAGCATTTGGTAAATGTATGTTTATTAGATTTTGACCGTTTTGTTATGTTTCTCATAGGGAATTCACCTCGTTGTAGAAATGGTAATCTTTCCTTTATTGTGCACCATTTCGGGTGAATTATAACCAAATAAATCATTGACAATGAACACGGTTACTTGATATGATACTGTTACTTGATTGGGAAACAATTATATATCATGATCTGTTAGCTCAGCTGGGAGAGCACTATCTTGACAGGGTAGGGGTCAGTGGTTCGAGCCCACTACAGATCATACATGAGAAGCCTTACATTGTAAGGCTTCTTTTCTTTTTTTACATACAGACATGAATGCGATTTGCGATAGTTTCAGTTTCTCTTCCTCTTTTTAAACAAAACTTAAATAAAACATAAATTCAGCGTAAGGTTCGTCTTCTATACTTGGTTCTGAGGTCAATATAGAACAGGAGAAGGAGAGAACTTATGAATTATTCAAGTCCATTTAAATCAAAGTTAGCCAGAGTAGGGATCGCGGGTACACTGGCTTTAATACTGGCAGCAAGCCCACTTGCCAACATGGGGGTTGTTGCCGCGGAAGCAGGCCCAGCACCTGTATCTATGAAGATATATAACACACAGAAAGACTCTCTAGAGCAGACGCCTATTCAATACCAGATCCAGGCTCGATTAAATGAGAAGGAAATGACGATCCAGGGGAGCGAGAAGGTAACGTATCGCAACACAAGCAAGGATGCACTCCAGCAGCTGGTCCTTCATACATATGCTGACGCAAACCTCTCCAAGTCTACACAGGCGAGCATGTACCAACAGCATAATGAGATGATTAGTGAAGAACATCCGGAGAAGACAGCGGAGGACTTTCTGGGTGGCATCGATATTCAGGCTGTAACCGCAAATAGCCAATCGCTGGATTTCCATAAGGAAAACCAAGCGTTGACCGTGCAGTTGAGAGAGCCCGTTCAACCAGGCGAATCGGTATCATTCCAACTGGAGTTTCAGTTGAATATCCCCTATGGCTCACAGCGAGTTTCCTACTACAAGGTCATGATCAATGGTGCACACTGGTTCCCGGTGATGTCTGTATACGACGAGGTTAAGCATCAATGGAACAAGGCACCGTATAGTCAAACATTCGAAAGTGACTATTATACCTCAGCAGATTATGAAGTTGATTTAAATGTTCCTGATGAGTATCAGGTAGCCATGCCGGGCACGATCACCACTCAAGACAGTACAGAACATGGCCGTAAAGTTGTTTCTGCTGTGGCCGAGAATACAAGGGAGTTTGTTTTCTTTGCAAGTCCTAATCTTCAAGTGGAGAGTGTCACCCGTAACGGTCTGACGGTGGAATACTATTATTACAACGATGATCCATCCAAGAAAAAGATAGTTGACCGGTACATTAATCAGGCATTCAAGGTCATCGATTTTTATAGTGAGAAATATGGCAAGTATCCCTATCCAGAGTTCCGAATTGTCGAGACGTATGTACAAGGCGTTGCCGTGGAGTATGCGAGACTCATCCAGATGGGACAGATTCAAAATGGTGCTGTTCCAGAAGAAGACACAACATTTGTTCATGAAATAGCGCATCAGTGGTTCCATGCATTGATTGGTAATAATTCGGAGGCAGAATCCTTCCTGGATGAAGGCTTTGCTGATTTCTCCATGGTGTATTTTGCCGAGAAACAGGGAGACAAGCTAAATGGGTTCAGATCCATACAGTTTGATACTGCGCCCGTAGATATGGCGATTGCGTCAACAAACGATGAAGCTGGGGATTTGGCAAGTTTGGTATATTATCAGAAGGGGCGACAAGCGATCTATCAGCTTTACCGTTCCGTCGGTGAAGAGAAATTTGACGAGTTGATGAGGACATATTTCAAACGCTACGTGTACCAAAATGCAACGGTAGAGGGGCTGCTTCAAACCATTGAAGATGTGCTTGGTAAAGAAATACGTTCAGAAATGCAGATGGCCCTATATCAGCCTGATTTTGTCTTAAAGCCGGAATACCAATTATCACAGGAAGAGACCGCCGCCTATGTGCATGATGTCTTACAAGTGCAATATCAGGCTGTCATGGGTATGGTTCCTAATCTGCCTTATGAAGTGATGAATCGATTGATGGACAAAGCCCTTCAAGGCGAGGAATTAACCATTGTGCTCAGCGATCAGGTGAGTAAGCTTGCAACTAAACAGCAGGAAGATATGGTTAATCAGTTGACCGGATTCCTTGATATGACTGGTATGAAATACGACATTATAAGGGATCGCAAGGAACTGAAGCAAAAGATGAAAAAAGAGATCGGCAACAGCAACCTTATTGTCATTGGCAATGCCAAGTCAAACGGATTGGTGCAGGCTTTAAAACTTAACATTATTGATCGAACGAAACAGACGGGTTTTACTTGGAAAAATACCATGAATCAACCTCTCGCCGCGGGAGCATATGTTATCAAACATCCCTATAACCAGAATCGATTGATGCTTCATTATTTCTGGAATGAGGATCATCTGAGTGATGTGGCATTTGAAGCTTTTAAGCTGAAAATACAGGAGTCTATCGGATTCACTAACGACTTTTATCAGTACTATGTATTGGATAACCAAGGCAAAGAGCAATCCAATAAAAAAGTTACGAATCCCATATCTTCACTTTTTGCAGAGTAATAAGTCATTGGTTTTGCAGTTTCTTCGTTCAAACAGGTTAGCCAATTTGTATTGGTTAGCCTGTTTATGTTTTATATGAAAACCAGTCTTAGAATAATAGGCTGCAAGATGGGCATAATGCTTTAACACAAAGGCAACTTCATGAATATACTTATCGGGAGAAAACAATAGGAGGGATTAATATGAAGGATCAACATTATCCGGGCGTACCAATGAAAGGGACAGTTGCTGATTACAACTGTAAAGGAAATAAAGGAATGAACAAAATGAAAGCGTATTCATATAATGCTAGAATTTGTCCTATCATTTGTATTACTCAGGAGCCGACTGCGAATGAGGGTAATGTTGTTGATTATTCAATCCTATTAAAGGACACTTCGGATGTTTTATATTCGCGACCGGTAAATGGTAATACCCTGCTCACGAAGGAGTTGAGTTCCCATGTCTATGACTGAAAATATTGCTCAGACAGCACTCGACGCAGCGATGAAGGCAAACAGGGCCGTTGCGCCTTATGATTATTGCGATGCAGAAACCAGACGGATGTACACGCCTCAATTTGATAAAAAAATGGACAATCCTATGTACACCGCTACAATGGCGGGTCTTCAATCTATCTATTGGTTTCGGGCGATCAAGGTGAAGGGGCTTATCCCTGATGCAAAAGCAGATTATTATGCTACGTATTCTACCAACCATAATCACATCGGAGGAATTGGACTAGCCTACTCGAACAGCCCGACAGGACCATGGACCAAACACGGACAGGTGTATCTCGATACTGTGGTTGGGAATTCGACGGAAACTCCATTTGTGATCTGGAACGATGAAGAACAATTGTTCTTTATGTATTATCAACAAAACGGACTGGGGATCAATCAATCGACGGCACTTGCGACCTCTGTAGACATGATCAACTGGACAAGAGTGGGTTTGATTTTGGACAAACCTCCCGGGTTCCCAGGTGATGGTCATACCGGATATTTCTCGTGTTTCAGAAATGGTGGCAAATGGATCGGTTTCTCAGTGATGGGCGGTGGGGACTTTGGTCGTAAATGTATCTGGCATTCACATGACGGACGTAGCTGGTTAGCTGATCCAAGACCATTAATGGGTGGGAATGATGCCACTTTAAGTGCAGGAGAAAACATTTCGAGATCCAATGCTGGTGTATTTATGTACAAAGGGAGCATGTGGTGGCTGGGTATGTTATCGGCTTATGCTTCCGGTGGGGTTACGACGGTAGCTCGGCCTGCCATTGCCAAGATCAGCGCAGACTTTCGTCAACTGCTGGACAAACCTACAGATATATATTTTCCGGCATTGACTTGGGAGACGACCAACATGCAGTCCTTGATGGTGTCCGTTATGGACGGTGTAGTGTACGTGTATTACAATACCGATCATAATATCGGTGTAGCCTATTCGGTGGGGGTGTAGAGATGGTTATACGTGATGCAACGGGTCAGATTGTGCCCTTTGGAAAGGTTCACAAACAGCTTGTGGCCGATTTTCTTTACGGAACGTTACCGGATTGGGTGGAGGTGGTGGGCACCCCTACGTTTGAGCCTTTGCCCGACAGAGGGACCATTACCGTTACAACTCCGACAACGGCAGGAGCCACGGCAGAGTTAAAAATGAAACATCTGATTGACAGCTCGAAAGTAACCGCAATTGCAATCACTTTGGAAGCGCTACAATTAAACGGGAACATTGGAATCTCAGTTCAGGTTGGCATTAAATCAAAGGATAGCAAGGCCGGAATCACTTTTTTTCAAAACGTAAATCAGAAATATGGTATGGTCCGTGCCTATAAAGCAGATGGAACGTACACGGATTTTAATCAAAACATGGTGTTCTTCACCACACATGGCGTAGCAGGAGATGAAGCACAGAACCGTAAGAATCTCACTGTGTTGCTCTGTACCGGATTACAGTTCTCAGCTGGGTTCGAGAGACCGTCCGTATGGCTTGGTGCGGATGATCAATATGGCGGTGTTGCTGCTGACCTTAGCGGTGGTTTGTTCCAACATGGAGAACTGCAATGTCTTTTGAAACTGACTACAAGTAAGGCCGAGGCCAAGTATTTCAAATGTGCACAGATGAAAGTGGATATCTGGAGTAATTAATCAAACAGGGAAGACGTATGAAGATGAACAAGGTGCATGATTTGAATTGGAATGAGGACGAGGATAAATAGATTATCTGTATGGATCGGTAAAAAGATATACGTGCAGTAATTTGGTACCTAAACACGGACGCTTTGAAAATGAAGTGCAGTGTTTGGGTACCATTTTTATTTAGAGAATAAAGTCAGGCCAAGTTTGGTGGATACAGCGAACAACTCAGAAAGTGCACTGACTTTAGGTTTGGGCTTGTCCGGGGTTAGAAATGAATTATTCTCCAAACGTGTTTTAAACTATATTTTTTTATAATAACTATTTACATACACAATTTAATTGTGTACAATGTAATTGTCGGTGATACAAATGAGATCAAAATTTAGTCAAAATAAATCTAATCAACTAAAGGAGTTTTCACAAATGAAAACATTATATGAAACAACAGTAATCAATACAGGTGGACGTCAAGGCATCGTACAATCCCCAGATAACGTGTTTATGTTGGATGTTGCTGCACCGCCTGAACTCGGAGGACAAGTGACGACAGCTACCAATCCGGAGCAGTTGTTTGCAGCAGGGTATAGTGCTTGTTTTAACTCCGCACTGGAGTTTCAATTGAAGAAACACAAAGTTGAGATTGAAAGAAGTACGGTAGCTGCAACCGTAATGTTGGTGACGGACTCTGAGGATAACGGCGTGAAGCTTCAAGTAGATTTGGAAGTTAAAATCCTTGGTCTAGATGAAGAAACAGCACAGAAGTTTGTGAAACTTGCCCATGACTACTGCCCATATTCGAAAGGAATCAAAGGGAACGTGAATGTTAACGTGGAACTGGCGTAATCACTGATACTATTTGTTGATAAGAAGCCTCCGAGAAATCGGAGGTTTTTTGGTGTTTTATGCATAAAAATCAATTTCGCACTCAATTGTGGGTTATAATGGTAGTAAGTTTACACAAAACTGCTGAAAGGGGAATGTACTTATGATGGATTTTAGCAAACCACCCCATGGCTCTGAGACCGATACCCACCGTCAGCGTCATCAGGAGAATGAACAGAAATACCTGTCCGGAGGCAAGAGCATTTGGTATGAAATCAGCAACTGGCTCATTCTCGGAGGTATCCTTCTTGTCATATTTTTATTATTTAAATACGTTTTCTAAATAGACACACAACCGGGCGAATCCCCATATGATGCATTACATTAGTAAGCACTTGGGGAAATGGGGAATCCGGGATGGCAAAGGCAAAAGGTAAGAAAGCTCCCGCATTAAAGAGTGATAAAATACGTGTATCCATGAAGTTGGTCACATCGGATGTATGCGAGAGATGTAAGACACCATGTACACGAGGTATGGATTACGCTGCACGTATGAGAATTGAAGGGGCTTTAGGCAAGGGCGTTCCCAGTATATTGACCCGCCATACTTCTTCATAACTCTTCGTATAATCCCGTATATATAACAATTATAGATCAGGGGCATCCTTTAATGAGGATCGCCTCTTTTTGTGCGTTCCAAGGGGTGGAAAAAATTCTGGATAAAAAATGAAAAATGATGAAAAACAGCGCAACTTTGTGGATGAATCTGCAGTATAAATGTACAACAGCTAGCAGCAGGGGAGGGAATATTGACGGGATGAAATGGAAACGAATATTGCTTTGTGTCACGGTATTCTCCTTGCTCGGCGGGTCTCTATTGTTTGCAGATTCGGTGAACGAGAAGATTCGTGTTCTCATTAACGGCAAGGAAGCAGCTGATGGAGGTTATCTCATTGATGGAACGACCTATGTACCTGTCAGGGAAGCCGGAGGCGTCGTCAAATGGGACAGCAGTAACAAGAGAGTAACGGTGATCAAACCGAATGTACATATTTTTCTCTTCAAGGGAGACACTGTATTTGGCAACGTTAACGTAGGTAAGCTGAAATTCAATGTATTTTCACAAGTGGACAGTCTGACAGCAGATGTAGCTGCGGTGAAAGTAACGATTACCAATCCAAGCGGTCAGGTGAAGGATATCCAGTCACAGGAGCTTACGACCCAGAAGGATAACTTCTGGTTCCGCACATATGATTTTACGTATGATTTCAGTCGTGCCGGCAAGTATCAGGTGGGCTTTCATATTAAAGAAAATGCAAATAGCAGCTACGTCCTGGTAGCGGAGAAAATCATTACAGCGCTGAACGATTGAAGCAAAAATAACCCTGTGAGTTAAATTGACCTGTGTCATTGAACATGTTACGATATGCAAGGTTACACAATTTCTATTTATAAAGCGAGGTATTTCAATGAGCGATCACACACATGAACACGGCGATGGCTGCGGATGCGGGCAAGACCACGACCACGACCACGAGCATGAAGAAGTCCTTCTCACATTAACAGACGAGAACGGCCAAGACGTGGAGATGGTTTTGGTGGAGACGTTTGACGTGGAGAAGCATGTTTATGCGCTCCTGCTGGAACGTAACAATCCTGAAGCTGACGGCATCATCCTGCGTATGGAAGAAGAAGACGAGGAAATGGTGCTCTACAATATTGAAGACGAAGAAGAGTGGAACCGCGTTGAAGCGGCTTACAACGAACTCGTTGCATCACAAGAATAGTCATTCTTTTGGAACATAACATGAAGGCTCCTTGATCTCAGGGGGCCTTTTGTTTGTTTTTTAAGAGGTATACGAGCATTTACACCACCGGTTTGAACGACGAAATAGACGGGAAAATGCAAATTCGCTTGTCCCATAAAATAAAAAAGGGCCAAGCTAGGGCTTGGTCCTTTAAGTTTATCCCCTGCACAGCGCAAGGAGGTTGTTTTAGAAAATGGCATCGGCTTCCACGATCACTTTAACGTTGGTTACGCTGCGATCTTCGGGTCCTTTGACGGGTAATCCAACTTCGACATGATCGATGATGTAGTCGATATTTTCCTGGGTGATAACCTCACCCGGTAACAGGATCGGGATTCCTGGCGGATAGACATAGATGAATTCCGAGATAATACGTCCTGCGGATTCCTTAAACGGAATCACTTCGGTATCACCGTAGAATGCATCACGTGGAGTCAGCATCAACTGTGGAATATCCGGAACTTTTACGACCAGTTCATGGGCCGGATTCACTTGATAATAGGTACGGGAGAGATCCTGCAAAGCGTTCAGCAAGATATCCACACTATTATCCGTATCTCCTGGCGTAATGAGACACAGAATATTGTACATATCACTAAGTTCAACCTCAATGTTGTAATGTTCACGTAGCCAGTTCTCTGTCTCATACCCTGTAATACCCAGATGGCGAACATGGATCGTTACTTTGGTTGGATCATAGTTGAAGGTCGCTTCTGTACCCAGCAGCTCTCTACCGAAGCAATACAGGCCATCCATATCGTTAATCGAACGTCTGGCAAACTCAGCTAGTTCAATCGCCTTCTGTGCAATCTCACGACCGTGGAGTGCCAGGTTACGTCTTGATGTATCGAGTGAAGCAAGCAAAATGTATGAAGTTGATGTTGAGGTGAGCAGACTCAGGATCGTCTGTACACGCTGTGGATTCACGAACCCATTCTTTGTGTTCAGGTTGAGTACGGAACTCTGTGTCATGGAGCCACCAAGCTTGTGGACACTGGTTGCAGCCATATCGGCACCTGCTGCCATCGCAGACAACGGCAGATCCTCATGGAAATGAATGAGTACGCCATGTGCTTCATCAACAAGTACAGGAACTTGGTAGCTGTGTGCCAGCTCAACAATCTCTTTAAGATCGGTAACCACGCCGTAATAGGTCGGGTTAATTACAAGCAATGCCTTGGCATCTGGATGACGCTCAAGTGCGCGACGGATAGACTGTGTAGTTACTCCATGGTCAATGCCCAGATTGGCATCTTGTGAAGGAGAAACAAATACGGGTTTGGCGCCTGAGAAAATAATCGCGGACAGAACCGATTTATGCACATTACGGGGCACAATAATTTTGTCACCCGGTGAGCATACAGACAGAATCATGGTCATAATGGCACTGCTTGTGCCTTGTACACTAAAATAGGTATAATCGGCTCCGAAGGCATCTGCTGCCAAAATCTGTGCTTCCTGAATGACACCGGTTGGCTGATGCAAGTCATCCAACGGTGCGATGTTAATCAAATCTATGGAGAAGGCATTATCGCCAATAAATTCACGGAATTCGGTATCCGCTCCCAATCCTTTTTTATGGCCCGGAATATGAAACTGTACCGGATTGAGTGCCGCATGATTTTTTAAAGCGGTAAACAGCGGCGTACGGTGGTGATTCATCAGTGCTGTCACAACCCTTCCTAATAAAATTGGTAAACAAAGATGAGTATAGCAAATTAAGAACCGAATGCAACAGTATAATCGACAATTTTTTGAATTGCCGAGATTTGGACACATTCCCCACGGTTACACTAAGGATAGGGAATAGGCAAATGAACGCCGAAAGGGGAAAAAGAATGCAAACCGATACAAAACCAGCCAAAATTTTGCGATCACCATTTTTTATCGCGATGTGGCTGACACTTTTTCTAGTTGAAATTATCAAAGGGGCTCTGTTGGTAGCTGTTTTGCCCGTGTATATGGACAATATTCTGGGTCTGTCCGCAGGCGTTATTGGTGTGGCATTTGCTCTTCAATATTTGGGAGATAATCTGTTCCGGGCGCCTTCCGGCTGGGCAGCAGAACGGATCGGGTTCCGCACAACGATGGTTACAGCATTAATCTGTACCTTAATCGCTGTTATTATGATCCTTTTTCTCAAAAGTGCCGTTGGACTGGCCATGGCCTGTCTGATTCTTGGCATTGGTACGTCACCACTCTGGCCTTGCGCCATGACAGGCGTGACGGCGATGTCAGGCCCACAGAACAAGAATGGTACAGCAATGGGGGCGCTGGAGATGGCTGCTCTCGGCGGAACTGGGCTTGGACCTATAGGCATGAACTGGCTACTGGAGCGCACGCATCATGATTATCGCACCATATTCCTCGTGCTGATGGGTTGTGCCATTCTCGTTATTCTGGTGGCCATGATTCTTCCTGGACGTGTCATTGTTGAAGGAGAGCATGCCGAGCAAGTAGCGAAGAATAGTGATGTGAAATATCCAGCCAAACCAAATCTGCTCACGCCGTTCATCCGGCTGCAAAAGAGTGTGAAGGACACACTGCAACGGGTACGCAGCACACTTAATGTTAATCCACTGGTGTATCCTGCCCTGTTTATGCAGTCGTTTGTCATCGGGCTGCTCAGTCCAGTAATCACGCTATATACACGCACAGACCTGCACATCTCACCGAATCTATACAGTTTGTTGCTGATTGCAGGTGGTGGAATAACAGTCATTGCCTTGCTACCTGTTGGTAAAATGGTAGACAGGTTTGGCACGAAACCGTTCCTGAACGTTGGTTTTTTGATGGCGGCAGCGAGTCTGTTTGCATTCTCCTCCATAACATCCATTCCGGTGGTGTTTGGTGTTGTCATGCTGGTGGGCATCAGTTATGCCATGATTTTACCCGCCTGGAATGCTTTTGTAGCCACGCTGATTCCCAAAGGAGAGCGGGGAGCGATCTGGGGATTCTTCCTTACATTGCAGGGATCAGGCATGGTTGTAGGACCTATTGTTTCTGGACTGCTGTGGGACCACGTGAGCCATCCGGCTCCATTCATCGGCAGTGCCATCGTCATGGCAGGACTTGCCGTTGTGCACTTTGTGTTATCCCGCAATCCGTTTCGCACCGCTCCGGCCAAATAAGCAAAAGAAAAGGGAGTTCCACCAACCGTCTTGGTTGTGGGGCTCCCTTTTTCGCGTCCAATATATCACGATAATCGGGGGCTTGCCCCTGTGCGTCTGCGGAAAGCTGCAATCCGGCGGTCCTTTCGGTGAAAAATAGTCAAATAACCAAGTACCCTTACATAAAATGAAGTATAAAATAGGGTAAGCCGATTGAGTAGAAGCGATTGAAGACGAGGGCCGGAGTTGATCCGGTACAGATGGAGGGAGTGCCGTGAATAAGAGTTATGAAGTTGAATATTGCAATCTGGAGCTGCGGTTCAACCGTCGGCATATCCAAAATTTGATCAGAGACCTTATTCGTGAGGGATATTCACTATATTGGAGCGAGGACGAATCCTTTTTTATCCTGTCAGTCCGGACCGGCCGCAAGCTGGTAAAGCTCCGCTTTCAACAGACACGCACGGGGAACTACAAGATGACTGGAGATTATATCATTAAGGATGCAAAACTTGCAGAGTGGCTGGAGAAGCTGATTGGGGATACACGCGGGCATGCGGTTGTGAAGCGATTTAAGGATCAACAGATGACCGTGGAGAACATTTTATTCGGTGAAGTCATTCGGCTCGTGGAAGTGTCTGGGTTCAAACAGCGTGTCATTTTTCAAAAGGAACCTGCGCCGACGGCGGAAGAGATGGAAGAAATGTTCCTCTCGCGTGAAGGCGAGGAAAGGCTCATGTTGTTGCGCATGGAAGTAGACGATGAACTGGAGCGCCTCTACACGGCCATGCAGATGGATAATATCGAAAAAGCAAATGCTTGCCGTCAAGTCTTAAAACAGTTGTCTGGACATCTGTTAATGTTGGAAGGATGACAAGATAAGGCCGTATTTATGAAAATACGATGAACACCTCAGCAGATTGGGGTGTTTTCTCGTTGCGTAGCTGTGCCACGGGGTTCACTTCTATACATAAAACCGTTAAAATGGGAGTATTGTTGAGAATTTATTTCAATAAAATTAATTGGAGCAAAGGATGGAGGACCAGATGACAAAACAACAAATTGGCGTAATTGGCCTGGCTGTCATGGGCAAAAATTTGGCCCTTAACATTGAAAGCAAAGGTTTCTCAGTATCGGTATTTAACCGTTCCCCGGAGAAAACCAATGATCTTCTGAAAGAAGCTGAAGGTAAAAACCTGACAGGCTCATTCTCCATTGAAGAGTTCGTAGCATCCCTGGAATCCCCGCGCAAAATTTTGATCATGGTACAAGCTGGTAAAGCGACCGACGCTACCATTGAACAACTGCTTCCTCACCTGGATGAGGGCGACATCATCATTGATGGAGGGAACGCATACTTCCCTGACACGCAACGTCGCAGCAAAGAGTTGGAAGACAAAGGCATTCGTTTCATCGGTACAGGTGTATCCGGTGGTGAAGAAGGCGCACTGAAAGGCCCTTCCATCATGCCAGGTGGACAGGAAAGTGCTTATAAACTGGTTGAACCGATCCTGACGGCAATCTCGGCCAAAGTCGGTGACGATCCATGTTGTACATATATTGGACCAGACGGTGCCGGACACTATGTGAAAATGGTGCATAACGGTATCGAGTACGGAGATATGCAGTTGATTGGTGAAGCGTACCATTTGCTCAAATCCGTATTGAACGTTTCCGTTGAAGAGCTGCATGCGATCTTTACGGAATGGAATCAAGGAGAGCTGGATAGCTACCTGATCGAAATCACGGCAGATATCTTCTCTAAATACGATCCGGAAACCGGCAAACCAATGGTTGACGTTATTCTGGACGCGGCTGGACAAAAAGGAACAGGTAAATGGACAAGCCAAAGTGCGCTGGATCTCGGCGTTCCATTGTCCATGATTACAGAATCCGTATTCTCCCGTTTCCTGTCTGCCATGAAGGACGAGCGTGTAGCAGCTAGCAAAATCCTGAATGGACCAGCGACTGAAGCGTTCTCCGGCGACAAAAAAGCGTTCATCGAGAGCGTGCGTAAAGCCCTCTTTGCAAGTAAAATCGTATCCTACGCACAAGGATTTGCACAAATGCGTGCAGCTTCCGATGAGTATGGCTGGGATCTGAAATACGGCAACATTGCCATGATCTTCCGCGGTGGTTGCATCATCCGTTCGCAGTTCCTGCAAAACATCAAAGAAGCTTATGATAAAGACGCAGCTCTGAAAAACTTGCTCTTGGATCCTTACTTCCAAAACATCGTTGAGTCTTATCAAGGCGCATGGCGTGAAGTTGTAGCGGCTGCTGTAAAACAAGGTGTTCCGGTACCTGGCTTCTCCAGCGCTCTTTCTTACTACGACAGCTACCGTACAGAGCGTCTGCCAGCAAACTTGCTGCAAGCTCAACGTGACTACTTCGGTGCTCACACGTTCAAACGTGTGGACAAAGAAGGCAGCTTCCACCACAACTGGATGGAGTAGTACCACATATACAAGTCTATTAGATTTGGCCAAAGCGCCTTTAATCAGGAGCTATGGCCTGCTAAGGGGCTCAAAAGAGGTTTGGCGTTCCGGTGATTGCCGGTTTACGCTGAGCCTCTTTTTTTACTGTGTTATACAGTAATAGTGTTGATGGAGAAGATATGTAGCTGGTTCTAGACCTTATGAACATGAGACACTCTATTTTGGCAAAATGAGCCGGTTCTATTTTTTAACGAACTCAGATGGCCCTATTTCGATAATTCGCAGCGAGATGTCGAGGTTTTGACGGTGATTTTTTGAAATAAGTTTACTGAGATTCGTTAGAAGTTTAACTGCTCCTATTTTAGGTAAATAAGCTCATTGGAGTTCGTTAGGTTGCTGGATGATTACTGATTGAGATGTTTGGGGGCTCAAAACTGCTTGAGGGTGATCTGCCGTAGGCTTAGATGCCGGGAGTTACTTAATCTGTCTTGGAAGTACTTGCGGATGGTCGAAAGGAAGTCGGTAAGGAGATGGTCTTTCCCAGTCCGCAGGGCTGTGTTATGATAGGACAAAAGTGCTCACGAATTGCTTGAATTAAAGGAGTGTACACCTTGAGCAAGTCTAACAATATTATTCTCATTGGTATGATGGGAACCGGCAAATCAACCGTCGCTGACATGCTTGCACGTGAGCTTGGTTATCGATTGATTGATGTAGACGCCGCGGTGGAAAAAGAGGAAGGCTGTACGATTCCAGAATTGTTCACTGGCAAGGGAGAGATGTATTTCCGTGATGCCGAGAGCCGCATGTTATGCTCGGTGCTGGAGAAGAAGTCACAGGTCATAGCGACCGGAGGTGGCGTGGTGTTGCGTTCGGATAATTGTGACGTGATGTCCAAGAATGGTTGGGTTGTTGCCCTGACTGCTGACCCGGCAGTGATTGTAGAACGTGTTAGCGGCTGTGACAATCGTCCGCTTCTTGCAGGCAATGCAGAGGAACGCATCAAGACGATTATGGAAGAACGGAAAGACGCATATCGGTTCGCACATTATACGGTGGATACAACGGAGTTATCCGCTGCTGAAGTGACTCGTTTAATTTTAGCGCATTACCGCGTCTAAGCTTGTTATCACCGAAGTTTGATGGTTGATAGGTGGTGGCAGATATAACAAAACGGGCCGTATAGGCCCGTTTCTGGGAGTGGAGCAGAGCTGAGGTCACAAGGTTACAAATGACTTCGCTTCTCTCCGGGTTTCTCTAGTCTTCCTGTTGCCACTGAAGCATACCGCCGACCATGTTTGTACAGCCTTCATATCCCAGTTGCTGCAGATATTCACATGCACGCTCACTGCGGTAACCGCTACGACAGATGATCACGATCTCGCCTGATTTCTCAATCTCAGACAGTCGGTCCGGAATCTGTCCAAGCGGAATATGCTTGGCTCCTTCGATCATGCCTTGCGCGACTTCATCGTCCTCACGGACGTCTATCATCTGCAGCTTCTCTCCCGCCTGTAAACGGCGGCGCAGCTCAGACGTTTCAATTTCAGCTATTTGTGTCATATTCAGGTCCTCTTTTCTGTATGGACTTAACGCTATAATGATACCCAAGCGATGCACGGAATGTCAATTTGGCCACAATATAATCAATGAAGGAGAATTTCATCCATGGACGTTATTGTTAAACCAACCCCCACTCTGAACGGGGAAATCGGGGCTCTGTCCTCTAAAAACTACACGACTCGCTATTTGCTGGCTGCTGCGCTGGCGGAAGGCACAAGTACCATTCATTTCCCGGCACACAGTGAAGACAGTGACGCCATGCGCAGATGTATTCGTGATCTGGGGGCAGTACTTGAAGAAGACGACAGCAAGATTGTGATCCAGGGTTTTGGCAGTCATCCCCGTGATGTGCGTGAATTGAATGTAGGGAATGCGGGTGCTGTACTTCGTTTCCTGATGGGCGTTACAGCGCTCTGCCCTGACGTTACATTTGTGAATACGTACCCGGATTCACTGGGCAAACGTCCACATGATGACCTGATCGATGCGCTTGGTCAATTGGGTGTAGATGTACAGCATGAACAAGGACGCCTGCCGATTACAATCAAGGGTGGCAATGCCAAGGGTGGACACATTCGTGTATCCGGCTCCGTCAGCTCCCAATATCTGAGTGCGTTGTTGTTTGTAACTCCGTTGCTTGCAGAAGACAGCAACATTGAAGTACTGAATGACCTGAAGTCCAAGGTCGTTATCGGACAGACCCTGGAAGTGCTGGAGCAGGCAGGTATCGTTATCCATGCAAGTGATGATTATATGTCCTTCCGTGTACCAGGTAGACAGGCTTACCAACCAACGACTTACACAGTTCAAGGGGATTATCCCGGCTCAGCAGCGGTTCTTGCCGCAGCAGCGGTTACACAGTCTGATGTGAAGATTCTGCGCCTGATGGAGCAGAGCAAACAGGGTGAACGTGCCATCGTTGACGTGCTGCGCATGATGGAAGTGCCATTGACACATGAGAACGATGTTGTACATGTTCAAGGTAATGGCAGACTGAAAGCGATCGAATTCGACGGGGATGCCGCGACGGACGCCGTTTTGGCTATGGTAGCCGCAGCTGTGTTTGCGGAAGGCACGTCACGGTTCTATAATGTAGAGAACCTGCGTTACAAGGAATGTGACCGAATCACCGATTATTTGAACGAACTGCGGAAGGCAGGAGCGAACGTTGAAGAGCGTCAAGCTGAGATTATCGTACATGGACGTCCAGAAGGCGTTGAAGGCGGCGTTGAGATTAACGCTCACTATGATCATCGCGTAATTATGGCGCTCACTGTCGTTGGTCTGCGTTCCAAGGAACCGCTTCGTATTCGGGATGCACACCATGTAGCCAAGTCTTATCCGCAATATTTCGATCATTTGCAGGCGCTTGGCGCCTCGGTTCAATGGGTAAAAGAGTAAAATAACTGAAAACCTGTTTTTTTGAACACGCACTTTAATCAGAAAAGGATGGTGCTTGAACATGGAATTTAACAACCCTACTCGTGAAGAAATTGGACAACTTTTGCGCAAGGCAGGCAACATCGCAGTCGTCGGCTTATCAGACAAATCAGATCGCACTTCCTATATGGTGGCAGAAGCCATGCAGAGCAGAGGTTATCGCATCATCCCGGTTAATCCACAGGTGCAAGGTGAAATCCTTGGCGAGACGGTATATGCCACACTCGCGGATATTCCAGAGCCGGTAGACATTGTCAATGTGTTTCGTCGCGAAGAGTTTTGCGCGGATGTCGCTCGTGACGCCGTTGCCATCAAAGCAAATGTGCTGTGGCTACAACTTGGCATCCATAGTGATGAAGCGGTCCAGATTGCTGCAGAGAACGGCATGACAGCGGTAACGAATCGTTGTATCAAGGTAGAGGATTCCATCGTTCTGCGCGGCGCTGGACGCGGCTGAGAGGCTCGTTCACCTGTGATCGAATGATCTCCTGATCTGAACCAATTGAATGATTATAGGATGAATCCCGTTAACTTGAAGTTGACGGGATTTTTTCTGTTCTATTTTTGCCGTATTAATTACCAATTGGTTACTGTTTTGCTTTGACAAAACGTTGCGTAAAGCTTACCATCTAGGATAGAAAGGAGAGGTCGCCATGAATTGGCTCGGATCCTTGCAGCAGCTCGGACGAGCGGTAATGCTGCCTACAATGGTCCTGCCCGCCGCCGCAATTTTGCTCAGTGTTGGCAGTCTGCCTTGGGACGCCTGGGGATTGGATATTGTCGGTGAAGTGTCTACCGTGGCCGGACACGGTATTTTTTATTTCTTACCGTATCTGTTCGCTGTCGGTGTAGCACTGGGACTCTCCAACCAGGCCGGACAAGCGGGACTTGCTGCTCTGGCTGGTATCGTGATATATGATCAGGTGACTCGGAACTTCGGGGATGGCACCGTCCAGCCCGCTTCCTTAATCGGAATCATACTCGGCGCGCTTGCCGGTGGGATGCATAATCGATTTAAAAGCATTAAACTGCCTGAAATTTTACAATTTTTTGGAGGTTCAAGGTTTGTTTTGCTCATTGTTGGACTCTGTTCGGCATTGTTCTCCTGTTTTATGTTATGGCTCGCTCCGATCCTACAGCATGGATTGAACGGCATTGCTACCTGGGAATACAGTCTCGGGGGTTTTGGACTGTTCATCTACGGGGTGTTATACAGGGTGCTGGTTGCTTTCGGGCTTCATCACCTGCTTAACAATGTGTTTTGGTTCCAGTTAGGGACGTTTGAAACGCCTGATGGTAACATTGTGCAAGGGGATTTGCCCCGATTTTTTGCAGGTGATCCAACAGCAGGATTCTTTATGGCGGGTTTGTTTCCCATCATGATGTTTGCCATTCCGGCAATAGCCTTTGCTATTATTCAGGAAGCCAGGGAAGATCTGAAACCAAAAATCAAGAAAACTTTTCTGACATCGGCACTCGTTTGTTTTCTAACCGGGGTATCGGAACAGATTGAGTTTGCTTTTTTGTTCGCAGCACCTTATCTGTTCATCGTGCATGCAGTGATGTCCGGCGTTGCCATGTGGATTAGTTACTGGCTTGATATCCGGCATGGATTTTCTTACTCCGCAGGTATTATTGATTACATACTCAATTTCCATCTATCGGAGAATGCTTGGAAGCTCATTCCGATTGGCATACTATATGGGCTGGTTTACTACTTCCTGTTCCGATGGGCGATTCGTACGTTCAAGATTCCAACACCAGGACGTGAAGAGGGCTCCATGCTGGAAGATTGGGTAGGTAACATTCCTTATCAGGCACCTTTAATCCTCGAAGCATTGGGCGGGAAGAGTAACATTGTACAGGTTGAAGCATGTATTACACGTCTTCGCCTGACTGTGCATGATGACCGCCTGATTGACACGGGTGCCATGAAGAGTATGGGGTCCGCTGGACTGATTAAGCTGGGTGGCGGTAACGTACAGGTGGTATTCGGGACTTACTCGGAATTGATTCGGGAAGAAATCGCGAAGCTGCTGGAAAGAGATCTGCAACAGGTTCTGTTCTGTGCCCCCGTTCAGGGTAAAATGCTCCCGATTGAAGAGGTGCCGGATCAGATCTTTGCAGCCAAGCTTGTCGGTGATGGTGTAGCCTTTGTTCCGGAAAAGGGAGAGCTGGTCTCACCCGTGTACGGAACGATTATGCACTTGTACCCGACCATGCATGCCTTGGGTATATCTACCCGTGAGGGGCTTGAAGTGTTACTGCATATCGGCATCGATACCTCTCAGTTGAAAGGCCATTTTGAAGCTTTTGTTCAGGAGGGCGATACGGTGGAGCCGGGGCAGTTGTTGATCAAGTTTGATCTGGCAGTACTCCGCGAGCAAGCGGCGTCACTAACAACACCAATGGTAATTACGAATCCAGATCGTGTAAAATCATGGAGTTTTGCTCCATTTAAGCAAGTTAAGAAAGGTCAGGCATCCGTTATGTCCGTGGTGCTCTATGACAGGAACGTTGGAGGGGTAGAATGAAGATACAAGGCATCAACGGAGCTGCAGGCATAGCCATCGGCAAAGCATTTGTCCTGCCCAGTTGGGAATGGGATCTGCCGGATCAGAAGATGGATTCGGTGGATCTCGCCCAAGAGTTCGAACGGCTGTATGAGGGCATACGGACATCAAAGGATGAGATCGAATATATCAAAAATGAGTTCAAGGAAGTTGTTGGTCCAGAGGAGTCCAGTATCTTTGATGCACATCTGGCAATCCTAGAAGATCCGGTATTCATGAACGAAATTCGCGGCATTATTGAGCGTCAATATAAGGCAGCAGAAGTGGCGGTCAAAGAAGCCATAGACCATTTTGTCACGATGTTTGACTTGCTGGAAGACGAGTATATGAAGGAGCGGGCCATTGACATCAAGGATGTGGGTAACCGTCTGCTCAAGCATTTGCTCGGTGCACCGGAGATTACACTTCCTTCGGATACCCAGCCGTATGTACTCGTTGCCAAAGAACTGTCGCCATCTCAACTGGCGCATCTGAATCCCACCCATGTACTAGGCATTGTGACCTTGATTGGCGGGAAAACATCACATTCTGCGATTATGGCTCGTGCCCTTGGCATTCCTCTCGTTTCCGGTCTGGAAGCGAGTCTTGGCATGCCGGTAGAGACAGGGGATATGCTTGTGGTGGATGGTGACAATGGCTTGGTATTTACAGACCCGGATCGCAAGACAATTGAACGGTATACCATGCTTCGCAGCAAACAACTGAAGAAAAAGGAACAACTTCAAGTCCTTGCTACCGTGGATGCCGTAACCAAAGATGGGGCCGTTTTGCACTTGGCTTCCAATATCAGTTCGGTGAAGGAATTGGACCTTGCTTTGAAACAAGGAGCCAAAGGTGTGGGCTTGTTCCGAACAGAGTTTTTGTATATGGACCGTGCAACTTTCCCTGGTGAGCAAGAACAGTATGAGGTGTACCGTCTTGTGGCAGAGAAAACAGCAGGACAATCGGTTGTTATTCGTACACTGGATATCGGTGGTGACAAGCAACTCGATTACTTTGAATTGCCGGAGGAAGACAATCCGTTTCTGGGTTACCGTGCCATTCGGATTAGTCTCGACCGCAAGGATCTGTTCAAAACACAGCTTACAGCCATTCTGCGTGCCAGCGCGGCCGGAAATGTCAAAATCATGTATCCGATGATCTCTTCGGTGGAAGAACTTCAGCAGGCCAATGAGATTCTTCGTGAGGCGATGTCCGATCTGGACGAGCGGGGATTATCATACGACCCTCACATTCAGGTGGGAATTATGATCGAAGTTCCTGCAGCGGTGATGATTGCTGATCTGCTCGCAGAGGAAGCTGATTTCTTCAGTATTGGTACGAATGACCTGGTTCAATATGTACTGGCAGTAGATCGAATGAATGAGCAGATTGCTCATATGTATCACCCCTATCATCCGGCTGTTCTGCGGATGCTTCGTGCGACAGCAGATGCGGCTCATACGGCTGGAATTGATGTCAGTGTGTGCGGAGAGATGGCAGGGGACGAACGTGCCATTCCGCTTTGGTTGGAGCTTGGCATTCGTCACTTGAGTATGTCTCCACAATCCTTGTTACGTGTGAAGCACAGAGTGCTGAACACAACAGCATCTACCGCCAAAGAAGAAGCGCGAAAGTGCTTCGCCTTACGGACCAGCGGAGATATTGAGGAGCGACTGCAAGTCTTTAATGACTCCACGGGAAGTCCGGATGAACAAAGTGGTTCGAACGCATCGTAATTAGGGAAACTGGATATAAATACCTTTAAATTAATATATTTACATTTGTGATAATTATTTGTTGTAAACCTTGTTATATAAAATAACCCCACTGTGCATGAGAGCACAATGGGGTTATTTTTACTTGTCAGCGAGTGCATCACAGAATGCCTTGCCATAAGGGGGAAGGTCAGGCGGACGACGTGCTGAGATGATATGTCCATCAACAACAACGGCTTCATCTTTCCAGATGGCACCTGCATTTTCCATGTCATCCCGAATGCCTGGTGTAGAGGTTACTGTAACTCCGTCCAGAATTTTGGCAGAAATCAGCACCCAGCCCGCATGACAGATCTGTCCAATCGGTTTCCGGTCTGCATTCATTTCCTTCACAAGCTCCAGTACTTTGGGATAACGACGCAGCTTGTCCGGCGCCCAACCGCCTGGCACGAGAATGCCATCGTAATCTGAACTGTCGAGTTCATCGAAACTGTATTCGGCTTCAGCAGGCACACCATATTTGCCAATATAGGTTTTTCCTTTTTTCTCTCCGGCAAGATGCACTTCTGCACCTTCTTCACGAACCCGATGTACAGGGTACCACAATTCCAAATCTTCGAATTCTTCATCGACCAGAGCGATGACTTTTTTACCAGTTAATCTCATGTCCATCTCTCCTTTTTGCGGTGATTAGATCTGTTTCGTCTTTAATTGTAACAGATTCTCCAAGGGACTTCATGGAAGTGCATATTCAGTTTGGAGGAAGCGATTACAAGTCAGTAACTGCCTGCATTCGACAACCTTCATCTGGAGGGAGTGGTAATTTGTGCAACCTTTCGTTTATAGCAGGATTTGAGCCGAAATAGGTCGAATGGTACTTATATAGAGTATAGAACGAATGAGGTGATGGTTGTGCGCAAGTCGTGCAGATGTGGACATGTAATGGAGTTGGAATTAAGAACAGTGGTGTACGCCAAAAAAGTGGAGATTCGAAACGTACCCGTATTTGCGTGTACTGACTGTGTATCATATGAAGTGCTTCCGCCGGTCAAGCCGGACTTAACAGAATGTATAAACACATTGGGTGAACAGCCCGTGAAGCAAGACGTATCTTTTGGTGAACGTAATGAACTGGCGGACCTGTTTCATGAGCTACTGCTGGCCTGGCCGGATGCGACCGATCGGGAGATGGAACATCGTATGCAGCAAGCAGTGGAGGAGCGTATCAATCTGTTACTGGACATTATGGGTTACGCAACGAAGTCTGGTGATGCAGCGTGGATGGAGACCACGGAGCGTAGATTAAGTCAATTATCCGGATTTGTGTGGCAGGAGTACTTCTCAAATGCTGTCTAATTTTGACGTGTAAAATGCTTGTTTTCATGAAAATTGGCTTTTTCGCTCACTTTTTGTTAAGATATCGAAGAGTGAAAACGCTCAACATAGCGGTATTCCTGGTAAAGGGGGATGTATATCTAATGGCTGACATGACTAAAATGACAAGTATTGAACAGCTAAACTCCGCAGTGGAGGCTACCAAGGATCAACCCTTGCTTCTGTTTAAGCATAGCACGCGCTGTCCGATCAGCTCGAACGCTTATCAGGAGATGAACGATTATTTGCTTAACAATGCTAATGAACAAGTGAAATATGGCATCATCTATGTTGTGGAAGATCGCCCGGTATCCAATGAAGCAGCAGACAAGCTAGGTGTTAAGCACGAATCTCCACAGGCGATCCTGATTAAAAAGGGAATTCCTGTATGGCATACTTCCCATTCAGATATTACTAGAACCACACTTACGAATGTTTTGAGTGAGTCCTAAAGCCTATTTTAATTGATTAATGCAAAAATTTGTCGTAATATAAATCTTAATGAAAATGGTATGAAAATTTACTGGTAATGGAGAGAAGTACTGTGACGGTAACCATTTATGATGTGGCACGTGAAGCTGGAGTGTCTATGGCAACGGTATCACGGGTAGTTAATAATAACCCTAATGTCAAACCGCAAACGCGGAAAAAAGTATATGAAGCCATCGAGCGGTTGGGATATCGTCCGAATGCGGTAGCCAGAGGTCTGGCAAGTAAGAAGACAACCACGGTCGGGGTCGTTATTCCAGATATTTCGAACTCAACCTTCGCGGAGATTGCCCGCGGAATTGAAGATATTGCGAATATGTATCACTACAATATTATTTTGTGTAATGCAGACAAGAAGAAAGAAAAAGAAATTCGTGTTATTAACACGTTGCTCGAAAAGCAAGTAGACGGACTGCTCTTCATGGGTGGGACAGTAACGGACGAACACATTCAGGCGTTCCAGTCTGCGGCTGTGCCGATCGTACTTTGTGCAACAAGTGATGAGAAGGGCACATTCCCTTCAGTGGATATTGACCATGAGGCGGCTGCGTTTGACGCGGTAAACACCCTGATTCGTCATGGACACAAGGAAATTGCGATGATCAGTGGTACACTGCAAGATCCGGCGAATGGATATGCCCGTTTCCAAGGATACAAAAAAGCACTGGAAGCAGCGGGGATTGAATACCAGGAGGATCTTGTTCGAATCGGTAACTATCGATATGAATCCGGTGTGGAAGCAATGAAATATTTCCTTGGACTCAAGAAAAAACCATCAGCTATCTTTGCTGCTACAGATGAAATGGCCATTGGTGCCATTCACAGCATTCAGGATGACGGTCTGAAAGTACCGGATGACTTCTCCATTATTAGTGTGGATAACATCCGTATGGCTTCCATGGTGCGTCCTCAGTTGACAACAGTGGCTCAGCCAATGTACGACCTTGGCGCAGTAGCGATGCGTTTGCTGACCAAGTTGATGAAGAAAGAAAATGTGGAGAACCCACGGGTTATTTTGCCGCATGAAACGATTCTTCGTCTGTCTGTAAGTCACGCAGATGTAGTTTAATCGGGATTATATACAGTAAGGGAGAAGTCATTCTCTCTACATAGTGGATATGCGAAAGCTCCGGAGACGGAGCTTTTGTGCTGAATGAGGTTAAAAGTGAAAACAGGAGGTATTCGGAAGATGCGTGAAACGATTGGGATTATCGGAGCGATGGATGAGGAAGTCGAGCTTTTGCTGGCAGGTATGAAGCAGCTTGAGACGGTTAAACAAACCGGCATTACATACGTTGCAGGCGAGTGGCTGGGCAAGCAAATTGTCGTGTGCAAATCCGGCGTAGGTAAAGTAAATGCAGCGGTTACAACGCAGATCTTGATTGATCGTTTTCAAGTTAATCGCATTATCTTTACAGGTGTTGCGGGTGCAGTTAACCCGGAGTTGAACATTGGAGATATGGTTATATCGTCTGTATGTGTTCAGCACGACATGGATGTAACGCCACTGGGGTTCGCACGCGGGGTTATTCCTTACCAGGAGACATCTGCATTCCCTGCCGAGGCTTCGCTTATTACACTGGCTGAAGAAGCGTGTAAAGCTCAGGGAGCCAATTACCTGGTCGGTAAAGTGTTATCTGGAGACCAATTTATTGCGAATAAAGATACGGTTAACATGTTATATACTGAAATGGACGGTGCATGTGCCGAGATGGAAGGGGCAGCAGTTGCCCAGGTCTGTTACATGAATCGAGTACCGTTTGTTGTCCTGCGTGGGATGTCAGATAAAGCGGATGGTTCGGCGCATGTTAACTTTGCTGAATTTACCGTGGAATCTTCGCAGCGTTCACATCGTATTGTGGAGCATATGTTAGAAAATATGTAATGGTAGTAACTTAAAAAACCGCCCTTCGATTAGCTGTTCCATGAGGTATGGAGCAACGCTGCGAGAGGCGGTTTTTGTTATGTATATCGTTTTTCGAACAGATCATCGAATTAGTACATGAACCGATGGCGGAAGCGTACCCGATCAAACTGTTCTTCCGATGTGATGGGCACCTGACTTCCGATACGTACCATCAAACAGTTCGCAGGATGTGAACAGATTTCGGGGTCGTCTGTTGCATACCAGGTCATGTCGATCGTTTCCATCAGCCTCTCCATCATTTTGCGATAATCCCATACGTTTAGTCCGCTACCCTTCAGATCCCAATGCCAATAATATTCTGTGGTGAAAATAATGTAGTTCTCCATGTATTTATCTTCCAGAGCGGTAAGCAACATCTCACGTCCAATGCCAAGCGAGCGATAGTCGTCCGCAACCTCGATTGCCCCAAGCTCAATCAGATCAGTCATATTACCCTCGGACCAGCGTTCACAATCATCCGCATAGTGAAAGGTTACATAACCGATAATCGTTTCATTTTCGTGTGCAATGATAATTCGCCCTTCAGGCAATGCTGCGATCTCGGCCAGAGCTTCCTGCTGCTCCGTTGGGCGCCGAAAGGCATCCAGATCTGGATGGAAGGCAAGACGGGTTATCTCCTCGGCTTGCACGGGACCTTCAACAGTAATTCGATGGCCGGACTTGAAGATGGAACGCATATGATGTTCTTTGATATGTTCCATGGTTCATGCTCCTCTCTTTCCTACTTATAGAGGTTGTTCTTCAAAAAGAACGCTATAGCAAAAATCCAAAAAATTGAAAAGCCATAGACGACAATTGAAAAGATTTGCTATAATTGCGTAGACAAAAAATGTTCACAATTCAATACAGTATAGTTAACATCTGTTTGGCCGAGCAAGTACATGATGAGAAGTTCTCTCTACTAATGTAAGCGCTAACTGGAAGTTCAGTCAACACAAAGGCAATGAGAAGTGACCCCTAACGGGAATCGAAATGTCGAGTTGAAGGAGGCTGGCAAGCATGAGTCAAGCACATGGTGAGATGCTGCAAACGGTTGTGTCTGAATCTAATCTGGGCGATTACACGGAGGCGAGAAGCCGGTTCGATTGGGAATCGGTGGAAAGGCACTTTACGTGGCACGCCAGCGGAAAAGTAAACATGGCGCATGAAGCGATTGATCGTCATGTACTGGAAGGAAGGGGCGGGAAAACCGCTTTATTGTATAGCGATGCTTCACGTGAAGAGGCCTATACTTTTACTGATCTGAGTGAACAGTCGAGTCGGTTCGGGAATGTTCTCCGCAAATATGGCATAGCCAAAGGGGAACGAGTGTTTATTTTTATGCCTCGAAGTCCTGAGCTGTATTTTAGTCTTCTAGGCATATTGAAAGCTGGAGCTATCGCGGGCCCGTTGTTCGAAGCTTTTATGGAAACGGCTGTGAAGGATCGGCTGGAGGATAGCGGAGCAGTAGCACTGGTTACCACTCCGGAATTACTGAAGCGCATCAAACGTACCGAATTGCCCGAACTCAAACATATATTTATTGTGGGTGGGGGCGCGCAGACTGAAGAAGGACTCATCGATTTTGATGCAGAGATGTCTGCCGCTTCGGATGAGATGGAAGTAGAGTGGCTAAATCGTGAGGATGGTTTGCTCATTCATTATACCTCAGGCTCTACGGGTAAACCCAAAGGGGTGTACCATGTTCAAAATGCCATGATTCAGCACTATTATACAGGTAAGGTTGTTCTGGATTTACGTGAGGATGATGTGTACTGGTGCACTGCTGACCCAGGTTGGGTGACAGGGACTTCTTACGGTATCTTTGCTCCATGGCTCAACGGAGTGACCAATGTGATACGGGGTGGGCGTTTCAGCCCTCAAGATTGGTACAGCACCATCCAGAAGAACAAAGTCACGATCTGGTACAGTGCACCAACGGCCTTTCGTATGCTGATGGGAGCGGGAGAAGAGACCATTGCCCAGCATGATCTGAGCAGTCTCCGTCATGTCATGTCTGTTGGTGAACCGCTCAATCCGGAGGTTGTTCGTTGGGGATGGAAAGCCTATGGTCAGCGGATTCATGATACATGGTGGATGACGGAAACAGGTGCACAGCTAATCTGTAACTATCCCGGAATGCCGATTAAGCCTGGCTCCATGGGACGTCCGTTGCCTGGAATCGAAGCAGCGATTATTGATGATCGCGGGCAGGAATTACCGCCGTACAGTATGGGTAATCTGGCCATACGGGCACCTTGGCCATCCATGATGGCGAAGATCTGGAATAACCCTGTGAAATACGAGGAGTATTTCAGGCTTACGGGCTGGTATGTATCCGGTGACTCCGCTTATATGGATGAAGAAGGATATTTTTGGTTCCAGGGACGTATTGATGATGTGATTAATTCGTCAGGCGAGCGTATCGGCCCCTTTGAGGTCGAGAGCAAGCTTGTGGAGCATCCTGCGGTAGCAGAGGCGGGGGTAATCGGTAAGCCGGATGTGACACGTGGGGAGATCATCAAGGCCTTTGTGGCGCTTCGTGAAGGATATGAGGCGACACCGGAGCTGAAAGAAGAGATCTATCGTTTTGTCAAAGAGGGCCTGTCTGCCCACGCTGCTCCGCGTGAGATTGAGTTTAAGGATAAACTGCCCAAGACTCGTTCCGGAAAGATCATGCGCCGTGTCCTGAAAGCCTGGGAACTTGATCTGCCAACAGGAGATCTATCCACCATTGAAGACTAACGCGACAGTGCTAGGATCATCAATGTGTTGGTATAGATGGTGATACGAATGACTGTGGGGAGAGTTAATACTCTACGAAGCCAAATACGGTGATTCTACCCATTAAAATGGATTGTAAAAGCCTGCTTTATGCCAATGGCATGAAGCAGGCTTTTTGGCTGCTGTATATACAAATAACAAGCCGCACACTCAGATACAGTCTGAGGATGCGGCTTGTTTTGGAACGCTATGCCTGAATCAGGGTTGAAAATGTAGGGCTGCAGAAGGTTCGGATTCACCCGCACTGTTGCTGGCAGATACCTTGAACCATCCACTGGTCGATGCGGGTACTCCATAATCCATGGTATTTCCCGCTGTTGTTCCAATTTTGGTGTAAGGAGCCGAACCTGTTTCACTGTAATATACAGTATAACTATCTGCGTTTGGACTGGACGCCCATTGAATACGCAGTCCTTGAGTGAGGGCAGATACGCTGACTTGACCAGGTGTGCCTGGGGCTGTCGTTGTTGTATTATCGGTCTGCGTTTCTCCCGGCGTAACGACTGTACCTGGAACTTCAATCGGTTCATCAATCTCTTCTTCCACAGGGGGAGCTACACCAGCACTATTTACTGTAGCGCTAGGAGCAGACTCTCTGCCGGCAACATCCACTGCCGTTACATAGAAGGCGAAGTTACCGCCTTGCGCTGCATATGCAGCGAATGATCTGGATTCACCAGTCAGGACAACCTGACCCTGGTTCTGGAATCCTCCACCGTTTACAGAACGGTACAAACGATAACCCACGACATCATTTTCAGGTGTGGCATTAAATGTAATGACAGCTCTGTCACCTGAGGTTGAGATGCGTACGTTGCCTGGTGCATCAGGAGCTTTGCCGTTATCTGTCCTTGGATCAATCTGTGTTGGCATGTCTGCACCAGCATCTTCAGGAAGATAATAAGCAAGTGACTCATGTCGACTCATACGTGAGAATGCATTTTGCAATTCTATGATGAGATCCGAGATTGGTTTTTTACGCTTGATGACTGTTTTTTCCTTCAACATGTCCGAAGGTGTTCCGTCACGCGGAATATAGTTTACACCATTGTAAGTAATGTACCTGGCTTTGGCTACACCGTCATCGCTATCCTTCGGCACAAACTTGCTGTTGAAAATATCCGTAACAAATTTATCAGTCATGGATGTTGGCAACTTGCCACTGTATGCAGACACCGTGCGCGTTTCGATGCCAGACGGTTTTTTGAATGAATCCGTAACGAACAGATCTTTTTGCGTATCGATCACTTCGTTCAGGATTTTCGACCACAGTTGCTGCGCACGTTTTCTCTGTGATTTACTTTCCAGCGTATTCACGGGCTGTTTGTATCCAACCCACACGCCAAGTGTGACATCTGGTGTATAACCTTCAAACCAGACATCTGCGTAGTTTTGAGTGGAACCTGTTTTACCTACGATTGGCACACTCTTGGAATATTTGTAATTTTCACGTACTTTATCTGCCGTTCCTTCTGTAATAACGGTCCGCAGCATATCGGTCATCAGGTATGCTGTCTGCTCCGAGAAGGCTTGGACAGGTTCAGTATCATGTTTATAAACGATGTTTCCTTTGGAATCTACAATTTTGCTAATCATGTAAGAATCGTTATATACACCATTATTGGCGATAGCACCATAGGCACTGGTTAATTCTTCAACGGTTACACCGTATTGGAGACCACCGAGAACACCGGTCTGAGCCTGATAGTCTTCCTTCTGAATGGTGGTAATCCCCAGTTTCTTGGCGAAGGTCCAAGCCTTCTCGATCCCTACTTCTTCATTAAACAACTTCAGAGCCGGTATATTAAGAGAATAATTCAGTGCTCTGCGGGCAGTGACGAGTCCCTGATACCGGTTGTTGGCATTCTTGGCAATGTGGTAGCCGCTCGGACCATTTTTGAGAATGATCGGTGAGTCATCAATAATTGAAGCTGGCTGAACAAGACCTTCATCTAGCGCAGGAAGATAAGCGGCTATAGGTTTCATCGTTGAACCTGGCTGGCGTATCATCTGCGTTGCGTAGTTCATCTGTTCATCCTGGAAATCCCGTCCCTCAATCATCCCTAGAATTGCACCGGTTTTGTGATTAATCAGCATAGCAGCAGTTTGTTCTTTTCCTTTGACAGGATCATCTGCTGAGAAATTGCTGTCATCTTCCGCAATGGTACGCATCGTTTTGTAGATACTTTTGTTGATGGTCGTGTATATACGATATCCACCTGTCCGCAGTTGCGTCTGAGCTTCCTCTAATAATGCACTGCTTTCCTTCTGAGGTGTGTCTGCATCCGTAGCTTTGTCTGTAGATTCAGCTGTGTCGGAATTCAACTGTTTCATCAAAATCTGTGCAGCTTGTCGTTCTGTTTCCATCATAAGATATGGATAAGTGTTGTAAGCCTTGATGGTCTTCGGAGCGAGAGAGCTTTTGATATCAAAAGCAAGAGCTTTGTCATACTCGGTCTGATTGATTTTGCCCAGTTCAAGCATACGGCGTAGTACCAGATGCTGACGGTTGATTGCGCGGTCAAAATTCTCCTCTACAAAATCACCTTTACCGTTAAAAGCGGAGTAAGAGGAGGGGAGTTGTGGCAATCCAGCAAGATAAGCAGCTTGAGCGATGTTGATTTTTTCCAGATCGTTAATATTGAACAATCCTTTGGCTGCCGCTTTGATTCCGTAAACGTTGTATCCGCTGGAACCATTACCAAAAGGAACTTTGTTCAGATAGGCTGTCATGATCTCGTCTTTGGTCAGGAAACGTTCGAGTCGGAGTGAGAGCAAAATTTCTTTCACTTTCCGATCTTCCGTGCGATCCAGATTCAAAAACACACGACGCGCCAATTGCTGAGTCAGTGTACTACCGCCGGTTTGTACTGATTCTTTCAGCACTTTCTGTTTCACGGCACGCAGTGTTCCGCTCATGTCTACACCTTTATGTTCGTAAAAATGATTGTCTTCAATCGAAATGACAGCATCAATAACCTTCTGTGGGATCTGGTCCGTAGTGACCGGACGCCTGTCTTCTTCCGTACGTAATTGACCGATCGGACTGCCGTCGGCAAAGTAAGCAAAGCCTGTGATGGAGTTTTCGCTGACTTTTTGTTCAATCAGGGCCCTTGAACGGACAGGCTCGTCTTTCACAATGGAACTGACGTATCCCATCAAAGCACCGCCTACAAATAGTGCCCCCATAAATCCAAGGACAACCATCCATTTGACGAAACTTCCCAGTCTGCGGGCAAAGCTGCGTTTGCGTACAGGCTGTTCATCGGGCTTTTTCTTATTAACATCAACCATTCAGTGTCTTCCTCCTTTTAACAGCACTTATTATAGCATAAAAAGGCGGGTTTGCATGCCTGAGAAATACAAGTAATGGTCGAAATTTGCCATTCTGCCATGCATTATGCTATATATCATGCGATATTGAAGCACATTTCATGAGTTGTAAGCCATAATAAGCAGGCCACCTCCATGCTGAGGTGCATAGGGTGGCCTGAATGATGTGTCGTAATGGAGGTCTTCTACATTAGGTTTTGAATCGTTGAATCAGCTCTAATAGTTCCTGGGTAAGATTAGCCAGTGAGGCAGATGCCGCCGTAATCTCTTCCATGGATGCGAGTTGTTCCTCAGAGGCAGAGGCGACATGAGTTGCGTGATCTGCTGTCTCATGACCAATGGTTTTGAGTTGCACTAACGTGGCATCAACCTGTTGTGATCCAGCTGACATCTGCTGCGCAATGGCTGAGACATGCTCAATCTGCTCATTAACATCTGAAATCTGTGATGAAATCGAGAGGAATAGTTCACCACTTTCATTAATCACTTCCGCTATATGGCTCACCTCGGCATTCCCATGTTCCATATTTTCAACGAGAGAAAGGACCTCTTGCTGAACGCTATGAATTAACGCTGCAATCTGCGCTGCTGATACTCTGGATTGTTCAGCCAGATTACGAATCTCGGAAGCAACAACACCGAACCCGCGCCCGTGTTCACCTGCTCGCGATGCTTCAATGGAAGCATTAAGTGCAAGTAGGTTGGTTTGACGGCTAACTTCCGTGATCATGCCTGTAATATGGCCAATCTCTTCCGAACGTTGGCGGAAATTCTCCAGTGCGGTCATCGACGTCTGCACAGAAGAAGTGGCACTATCGACCATACGCATAGCGGACTGAATCTTATCAGTTCCGATGGTTGTTCGTTCGGCCACAGTTCGCGATGAATCGGATACATCGGAGGCGGCCTTTGCAATTCTTCCGATCCCTGCAGATATTTCATTCATGGAACGGGAGGACTCTTGCAGCTCCTGCACCTGTTTACCTGCTTTATCTGCAAGTTCGACTCCTGTTAATGCAATCAGTTCGGCTGCTTTACCTGTTTCTTCGGCACCTGCGGTCAACTGTTGAGAGGTGGAGCCGACAGATAAAGCATGTTCGGATATAACCGATATGGTATGACGTAGGGTATCCATCATCTGATTCATATGACCCGCCATGATGCCAAATTCATCTTTGGATCGTACAGGTAACTTTTGTGTCAAATCTCCGCCAGCCAGCTGTCCAGCGACGATATTAACTTGATTCAACTGTCTAACAATGGAGATGATGGTGTAGGTAACCACACTTGCAAGCAGAAGTACTGCCATTGCGGCAATCAGTATGGACCAGTTCAAGCTGTCATAGAAGGGTTGAAGGATATGGCTCTTTGGCAACGCCGATACAAGGTACCAGTTGGAATCTGTTCCTTGTAACCTGGCAGGCTCGGCAATAAACAGTTCTTCACCTACTTCAGGGTCTGTAGCGTAAAACTGAGACTCGCCAGACTGTATACGCTGAATGACTGTCTTCATTTCAGATGGAATTACGGCTCCTTCATGAGCCAGCTCCGGTTTGGAGCCGTGTGCAGCAATYTGTCCTTCGCTAGTAATAAGCATGGCATAACCCTGATCCGGATTAAGTGATGCTATATTTTGCTGAAAACGATCAATGGTAAAGTCGGCCCCCACAATGCCCAGAAAAGTTTTGTTTTCATCTAATAGAGGGAGGACAATCGAAACGAGCAGTGTTTCTTTTCCACCAACCGTGTAGGTAACAGGCTCGGACCAATAGATGGATTTGGTTTTCTTTGGCTGCTGATAGTAAGTACTAGTTTCACCGCTTCCCTCATAAGTAGGCATAGGTTCAAAATGCAGGGAGTTGCCATCACGTATAACGTATGGAACGAATCGACCCGTAGCATCATCATATTCTTTTTTGTTAATGTGCTCCGCATCGTCTCCATCAAAGGCATTTGGTTCCCAGCCCGTATAAAAGCCAAAAACTTTCTCGTCCTTCTTCAGATATTGTTCAAGGAGTCTGACGACTTCTTCACGGTTGAGTGATCCGTTCTGAGCGGCATCCAATAACGTGGTACTCATGGTGTCCAACGTGTTTTTCACCTGATTAATGTCAGTCATAAACTCATTCGTAGCCCGGTTTGCTGCCTGTCCAGCAACGGTTTCGCCGTACTGGAGGCTTTTGTCGTAAATGGATTTGGTATTAAATGCAATCAGGGCTCCAATACAACAGAGTAATACGATCCCGAGTAAAAGTCCAAGCTTAACAGCGAGCTTGCGATTGCGAAAAAAATGCATGTTTTAATCCCCCTCGATGTCATTCTTGTGATGTATATATGGATGTGTGCTTCTCCTGAAGGGAGTCTATATTTTATATCGTTATTTACGTTCCTATAATGAAGATAATTAAAAAAAAGCATAGAAAAACAGCTGTCGAGAAAATCTCGACAGCTGTTTGGGTTGAAACTTTAATGTGATTGCAACGATTAACGGTTGTAGAACTCGACGATTTGTTTTTCATCGATGTCTTGGGACAATTCAGCACGCTCAGGCAAGCGGATGAATTTACCTTCTACAGCTGCTTCGTTGTATTCAACGTATGCTGGAAGATGCGAACGGCCTTCCAAAGCTTCTTTAATGGAAGAGAGAGCGCGGCTCTTCTCACGCAAGCCGATTACATCGCCAGTGCTTACTTGGTAAGAAGCGATATCGACTTTTTTACCGTTTACAGTTACGTGACCGTGTGCTACCAACTGACGCGCTCCAGCGCGGGAGTTAGCAAACCCAAGGCGGTAAACGAGGTTGTCAAGGCGGCACTCAAGCAAGAACATGAAGTTCTCACCGGCAATACCTTGCATTTTTTGAGCTTTAGAGAACAGTGTGCGGAATTGCTTCTCGCCCAAACCGTACATGTGGCGCAATTTTTGTTTTTCTTGCAATTGCATACCGTAGTTGCTGATTTTTCTGCGTTGGTTAGCTCCGTGCTGACCTGGAGGGAAAGGACGTTTCAATTCTTTGCCTGTTCCGCTAAGGGAAATGCCGAGGCGACGGCTCAATTTAAATTTAGGACCAGTGTAACGTGCCATGTTTAAAGTAGCTCCTTTTTAGTTAAAGTTCATATTAGGGCTCTGTTTGCGCTCCAATTTGTTGATGCGGGCTTGGCCACGCATAGAACGATCAGGAAAGTTCAGCCGCTGTCCTGAAAGCAACAAAAAGAATGAGGGTGACACAACCGGTAATGCCCAAATTTAAAGACCCATTAGTAGTCTTCATCAACAATTTATATTACAGTTTAAGAGAAATAAAGTCAAGCGCAGAATAAAAGCAAAAAAACGTCTAAATTTGTCGATAGGTCATTGGGCCTAAAATAATGGGACAATTTTCTGAAATATGGATGCAAAAATGGTTTAAACAGAGTAAAATAGATTGTATCTTAACTTTAAATCATCTTTATGTAACAAGGTTATCGCAACGAATTTGCAGGTTTGCGATAACGTCTGCAGATTAATGCATCCTGGTGGATGCAAAAACGGTGCAAAGGAGCGCCTGACATGTTAGAACATCTAAGAAGTTTACCTGCCAGCTTGAATTCACGAAGTTCGGGCGATTCCGCATCTTTTGCCGCTCCTCGTTCTCATGAAGAGCATGTGTTGTGGATGCAAAAAATGGATATCACACCTTTTGATTTTTCATATTTGGGCAGCTTGCTAGAGCAGGCATACAGTGACTGGAACTCCAGAGTGGGTTCAAGGCTGGCCAGACCATCAACCTTTTACAGCGTGTGGAACACGGAAGGTGATTGCATAGGATTCGATAGCGATCATGAAGCTGATCCGGGCGTAAATGCACGCAGGCTGGTATTGGAATGTTTGGATAAGAGACAGGCCCTGTCCCTTAAAGGGACAAGCGAACACGGAGAATATCTTATAATAACACATCCCTTATTCTCCAGAACTAACAAGGATATGTTTGCCGTATTCACTGCTGTGATCTATGAATCCAATGGATATGAAACGTCTGAAGCTGTGGTTCAATCTGAGGCATTGCATTATCGCACCTGCTTTTACCGAAGATTCGAATACATATTTATGACGGACCTGTTACATGCTCATGAACAAACAGCTCGTGAGGAACACCGGAGGTCCATCCTCTTTCAGATTGTTCAGCGAATGCATGACAAAATGGATGTCGAGGCCATATTGGATGAGGTATTTGACAGTATGGATTACTTGTACCCGGCCACTTATATCAAATTGTATATGTCTCAGGATCAGAGCAACTCTGATCCACGGATTAAACCGTTGCTTGTCCACGAGCGAGGAGAAGATATTTGTGTGCGTTCATTTATGGAAGGTAAGCTGATCGTTGCTCGCTCACATGATGCAGAGAACCGCATTGTAGATGTAGGGATTCCGCTGAAAGGCAAACAAGGCATATACGGTGTGTTCCATATCGAAATGAATGAAGAGATTATGGAAGAATCGGACTTGCAATTGATTACGATGATGGTAGACACTGCAGGAACGGCCTTTGAGAACGCCAAGTTGCATGAACAATCCAATATGTTAATTCAGGAACTTCGTTTAATTAATGATCTTACACAGCGGTTGAACAAGAGTCTGCATCTTTCGGAGATTTATCAACTATCCGAACAAGAGTTAAAGGAAATATTCCAGGCTGAAACGTGTTGCATTCTTCAACTCAATGACAGTACCAATGACTTCGAAGTCATGTCATCTAACGTGAAAGATGTTTTTCACCGATCCTTTTCTGTAGACTACGGTATCGCAGGTTTGGTCTATCGAACAGAGGAACCTCTTATTATAGCCAATTATGCGCAATTTGATAAAGTGTCCTCCTTTTTCATGGAAGATACTGGATCCATGTCACTGATTGCATCACCGATCAGAGTCAATGGTGAAGTGAAGGGTGCCATTTTGCTGGGACACAGTAGAGAGCACTACTTTTCATATGATAACTATAGGCTCTTGCAGATGTTATCTATTCATATCGGGCTTGCCCTGTCAAATGCCACGCTGCATGCCGAGGTTCGGCGCTTGGCTAATCTGGATATGTTGACAGGCCTGTACGTGAGGCATTATCTGGACAGTGTGATTCACGAGCGACAGGCTCATGAATTCTGTGGCTCCCTCATTGTGGTGGATATTGATCAGTTCAAACAGGTGAATGACACATTCGGACACCAGACGGGGGATCAAGTATTGAAGCAAGTGAGTGAGATCGTCACCAGCTCTGTTCGCTCGGAGGATGTCTGCGCCAGATGGGGTGGAGAAGAACTGGCGATCTATATGCCACAGGTGAGTGTAAGGCAGGCGTTAGATTATGCGGAAGTGATTCGAAAGAGAGTCGCAGAAGAGACCAGACCGCCCGTTACGGTATCCAGTGGCATCGCAGAGTGGAGTTGGATGGATGAAAAGGTCAGTGTAGAGTCCTTATTTTATCGGGCTGATATGGCTTTGTATAGCGCCAAGAATGGTGGTCGGAACAGAATCGTTGTAGAGGAACAGGATGTAACACGTTAAGAGAGAACAATTCCAATTGCGGAGTCGTTCTCTTTTTTTTGTGCATGGGAGAATCAAGATGTGTGTAGAAGGAAGTATAAGCGTATACGGGCGGGGCAATCTATGGAGAAAGTTCATGGAAGGGTGAAGATAGACATGTTTAACCGCCATTCGGTACGTACATTATGGTTATTTGTGAGCATCGTGATTATTGGTGTTCCGGGTTGTGGATTAATCCAGCGAGATCAAACGCCTGAAGAGGTCTTTTCCTTGGCTTTATCGGGGATAGCGGGAAAAGAAACGTTGAGTTTTGAAGGAGAGGCAGGACTTCGACGGGAAAACAGTGGGCTGTTTGAGAATCAGTTCAAATTCGAAGGCAAGCTGGAGAATCATGATCGTCTGACCCTTCAGACCCGATTACCTGGAGAAGTAACTGCTGTGGGGACAGGCATTCAAGCAACTGCCGTAAAAAATAATGGACAGCCCAGTGGGTTTAGCGCCTCTTTCGAGCGGAAACAAGGGCAATGGATGGCATTGTCAGCGCAGCATGAGCCGCTGCGTGGGTCTCTTTCTCGTTTTAATCCAATTGCCCAAATGGAGAAAATCGATAAGATGAACAAAACCATCAAATCCGAATATGGGTCCGGTCGTCGAACTAGAATATTACGGATTGAACTTGCACCGGAAGACGCCAAAACATGGGCTGTAGCCCAGCTGAACGACGAAATGAACGCCATTCGGGCAGAATATATGCATAAGGCAGCAACGGTGAAAGGGGCGCGTAAGGAGAAGCTTGAGAAGGATCTGGACAAAGTTTGGAAACAGGGCGAAACAACGATGCAACAGATGATGAAACAAGCGAGCGTGCAGACGGTATATCATCTCACGGTAGATCGGAAGAGCAGTCTACCTCTTCGCTTATCCTCTGAAAGTCAGATGAGTTACACGGACAACAACCGTAAAAGTAACAAAGAAGCCCTTGTCACCGATGTTAACTTCAAGTCATATCAATAAACGAAGTGAGGGACTGCCTGCTGACGGGATGACTGTTCGCGTGCTACAATAGTATCGTAATTTACCGTTGTTCAATTCAAGTATGGCAGATGACAGGAGGATTTTACCAAGATGAAAGACCCAAGAATTCAAAAGCTTGCAGCAAACCTGGTGGGTTATTCAGTAGATGTACAGCCTGGTGAAAATGTATTGGTTGAAATGATCGGATCGGAACGTGATCTGATTAACGCCATTATTGAAGAGGTAGGCAAAAAAGGTGGTAACGTCTTTGTACAGTTGACTGATAAAACCGTACAGCGTGCGATGCTGAAAAATGCCACAGAAGAAATGATGAAAACATGGGCAGAGATTGATCTGAACCGTATGAAACAGATGGATTGTTATATCGGTATTCGTGCGGGAGAAAATGTGAATGATCTGTCCGATGTGCCGGAAGAAAAAATGAAAATGTACAATTCATTGTACTCCCACCCGGTACATAGTGAACAACGTGTCAAACATACGAAATGGGTTGTACTGCGTTACCCTAACGCAAGTATGGCGCAACTCGCCAATACAAGTACAGAAGCGTTTGAAGATTTCTACTTCGACGTATGTAACTTGGATTACGCCAAAATGGACAAAGCGCAGGACTCGCTTGCTAACCTGATGAAGCGGACGGATAAAGTTCGTATCACCGGACCAGGAACAGAGCTGAGCTTCTCCATTAAAGATATCGGTGCAGAGAAATGTTCTGGCCAAAAAAATATCCCGGATGGCGAAGTGTACAGTGCCCCTGTGCGCAATTCCGTGAACGGAACGATTAGTTATAACTCGCCAACCCTGTATAACGGAGTGACATTTGAAAATATCAAGTTCACGTTCAAGGATGGCAAAATTGTTGAAGCGACAAGTAACGATACAGAGCGTTTGAATGAAATCCTGAATTCGGATGAGGGTGCTCGTCATATTGGTGAATTCGCGATTGGATTTAACCCGCATATTCTTCATCCGATGAAAGACATCCTGTTTGATGAAAAAATCGCAGGCAGCTTACACTTTACGCCAGGTCAGGCTTATGAAGAAACCGACAATGGCAACCGCTCGTCTATCCACTGGGATCTCGTATTGATCCAGCGTCCGGATTATGGCGGCGGGGAGATTTATTTTGACGATGTGCTGATTCGTAAAGACGGTATCTTTGTCATTCCTGAGCTGGAATGCTTGAATCCGGACCGTTTGAAGTAGGAACAGGATTTTGCTGTTGCTAGGAAAGCGGATTCACGGTATCATGTAGTGGTAATTAATAGATGATACCAATAGTAAAAAGACGGAGGGATTCCTATGTCGAGTAATAACGCGGCTGTAGTAGAAATTGCTCAAACAGCAGGCAAGTTTACTTCTTCAATCGTGCTTCATTCGGAGAACAAGTATATCGATGTAAAAAGTATTCTCGGATTGTTTACAACGCTGATCAGCACGCACAGCTATGAACTGCATGTTCATGGTCCAGATGCAGTTGAAGCAAAAGCAGCCATGTCAGAAGTATTTGCCAAGCATGGACTGAATGTAAGCATCGCATCTGAGTAATAGCTCTCAAGAAGCACCTTTGCCTTTTTTGGCAGGGGTGTTTTTTGGCATGGAATGATCTGAATACTCGTCTGGACGTGACTGGAACAGGTGGATTAAGCTTCAACAAAAGGCTTAACTTTGCGGGCTTATTTTGGTCAGGTTCTTGTATTAGCTCTTCATTTCGTCTAATATTAGAGGTAGAACGTCTTTACGCGATTTTTGGGACATAGGGGGGAAAAATGCATGACTTCATCTGATCTGCAGGACCAGCTGAGTTTGAAAGCGATCAGTCTTCTTCAAGAAGATGCAGATAAAATACAGAAGCTTATTGAAGTACAGATGGAGAATCTGGCTACCCGCTACTGCCCTCTCTATGAGGAAGTATTGGATACACAGATGTATGGGTTCTCCAAAGAAGTTGATTTTGCTGTTCGTGCAGGGCTCCTTCCAGAAGGTGCAGGTAAGCAGCTGGTTAGCGCGCTTGAGCGGAATTTGGCAATTTTATATGAAGCCTTGAACAAGAAGAATGAGCAATAGCCTGCAAATGCGCGGGTCAGAATAGAAGGCATGCAGGCGTTTATGCATGCTTTTTTTGTGCGTCTGAACGGGATGGGGATACAAGCCAGCCGGAAGGCGTATACAAACAAAGAGACAGCACCAGATGTAAATTCGGGCTGCCTCTTGTGGCTTGTATATTTTAATCATGGCTACGTGAGGGCCTAGTTACACCAGGAAGAAGGATACACCGAGTATGATATATACGACGAGCAGGAGTAAACCTTCGTACCAATTCGTTGAACCATCTTGGGTAATGGACTTCGCAATAAATACGGATACGCCGATGGCGACCAGTTCAATCGTTGTGAATACGATATCCATGGTTCTGCCTGTGAAGTAGCTGACAAAAATCAGTACAGGAGCAACGAAGAGTGCGATCTGCAAGCTGCTGCCGACGGCAATTTCAACGGCGGCTCCAATTTTATTTTTCATGGCAAGCATGATGGCTGCACTGTGTTCGGCCGCATTACCGATGATGGCCACAAGGAATGCACCGACAAACAGTTCGCTAAGTCCAAATTCCGAAGTGAAGACTTCGAGCGTGCCCACCAGCCATTCACTGACGAAGGCAACCATGACTGTTGCGAGCACCAGATAGAGGATTGATTTTTTCTTGGACCATGCTGGAGCATGCTCATGAGGTAGCTCTTCATCGCGATCCTCAGTGACGTCTGCGAGGTAGTTCTTATGTGTCACCATGGAGAATAGCAACCACGCAATATACGCGAGGATGAGCAATCCGGCCACGATGAGACTAAGTGTATTGGTGTCTTTCTGTGTAATGGAATGTGTATTGAGAAAGACTGCCGGAATAAACAGGGCAATGATGGCAACAATCATCAGGGAACCATTCAGACCTGCAAGGGAAACATTATAATTCTGAATTTTGAACTTGAGTCCTCCGGCAAAAATACTTAACCCGAGCACTAACAGCAGATTTCCGATGATGGAACCTGTCAGACTAGCTTTGACCATGTCGAACAGCCCCTCTTTGACGAGGAAAATGGCGATGATCAATTCGGCAGCATTGCCGAAGGTGGCATTCAAGAATCCACCTAGCCGCTGTCCGGCGTAGTGGGCTACATTTTCGGTGGCTTTGCCTAAAAAACCGGCCACAAAAATAACCGAAATGGCTGATATCACGAACTGTAGAATCGAATCCCATTTCAAGTAGTGGGCGATGGCACTGAGTGCAAAGAACGCAATCAGCAAAATGGATGAAATCCGGTTTCTCACAACAAACACCTCGGTTATAAATTATTTTGTTTTGAATAACACTGTAAATCGCTTATGAGATTATTTTCATATTTCAATATAACCAAATGGTGGTAGGTTGTAAACGCATCTTTTTGAGTTTAATTTGCTTTTTGGGGTGGAAAGGATTTAAAATACGAGTAACGAAGTGAAGGAGGATGTGGCATGGCAGAACAACTTCAACTGGAGAGCGGAAACATCCGGATTGCCGATGACGTGGTTGCAAAAATCGCCGGAATGGCTGCAATGGAAACACCCGGAATTGCCGCAATGTCTGGAGGATTGTCAGAGGGCTGGGCGAAGCGACTCAGCGGTAAAAACGTACAGAAAGGCGTAAGCGTTGAGGTCGGCCAGCTGGAAGCAGCCATTGACCTGCGCATCATCGTCCTGTACGAAACCCCGATTCATGAAGTTTCCCGTATGCTTCAGCAGAATGTAAGAGAAGCGGTAGAGACCATGACCGGATTACGCGTGGTTGAAGTCAATGTAAAGGTAGAAGGCGTATCTTTCAAAGGCGACGATCTGTAGAAATCGCAATCCGCAATGGAGGACAGAGTCATATTGACCTGTTCTTCATCTTGATAGACAGAATAGTAATTAGTACACAGAAAAAGGCTGCGCATCCATTGGGTGCACAGCCTTTTTTGAGTTGCTTTTTATCGAATCCGACGGATGGACTCCCGTGAACGAAGAGCAGGAGAGGTACGAGTCTGTGTCTGTACAGTCACGGACTTCGTTTTCTCTTCCTTGATCACGTCCAGATTGTTAGTACGTGAGATACTGAGCAGAATGCCCATAGCAACCATCATCACAAAGAGTGAGGTACCCCCATAACTGATAAATGGAAGCGTGACCCCCGTCACCGGAATGGTCTGAGTTACACCACCAATGTTGATAAATGCCTGAATCGCGATCAGTCCCATGATACCTATGCCGACCAATGTTCCGAATGGATCGGGACAGCGAAGAGAGACAATGATTCCTCGCCAGATGAAGTACAGGTAAACAAGCAGGAATAAGGCACTTCCGATGAATCCGAGTTCTTCACCAATTACGGAGAAAATAAAGTCATTATACGCATTTGGCAAATAGTGCAGCTTCATCGTACCTTGTCCAATCCCGGAACCTGTCATGCCACCATCACCAATGGCAACAAGGGAACGGTAAAGGTTAAGACTTCCGCCATTAATATCGGATAATGGATTTAAGAAAGCTTGAATACGTCCGATCTTGTAGTTCTGCTCCGCAGTCACTGCTGTTGCAGCAGTCGTTGTGTCGGAAGGAGACATGGAAGAAAACAGGGAGTTCGCTCCGAACGCCAGTGCTCCACCCAGTACAACCAAGAGAATCGAACCCAGGATATGTTTCATACTGGCTCCACCGGCATAGATCAAGAGACCACAGGTGGACACCAGGATGAAGGTGGTACCGAAGTCTGGTTGCAGCATAATCAGTCCTGCGATGAATCCAACGATGAACAGGACGGGAAAATACCCTGTCTTGAGAACTCTAAATTTCTCGCCTTTTTTGGTAATCAGAGCAGAGAGGTACAGAATAATAGCAATTTTGGCAAACTCGGCAGGCTGAAGACTGAAGCCGACAATTTCAATCCAGCTTCGGGCACCGTTTACCTTCTTACCTGCGACCAACACAATGAGAAGCAGTACCGTAGTGAACAGAAAAAATGGTGCATAGAGCTTTTTGTACTTGTTGAAGCGGATATTCATGGCAAAAAACATGCCAAATAGACCGATAATCGCCCACATAAGTTGTTTTTTCGTGAAGTAAAGGGCATCATTGTTAAATTTTTCGCTTGCGATTGCAATGCTGGAACTGGAGCTGAATACCATCACCAGTCCAAAGCCCACCAACAATAAAGTGAGGATTAGCAGTTGAAAATCCGGCGTGCCTCTCTTCGTTTTCGTTTGGGCCGTTTGTTGTTTCATCGTTTGGCCCAGCCTATGCTTCCAGCAGTTCTTTAAGCTGCTGTAATTTTTGGGCTGCCAGCTTCACGACTGGTTGCGGAACGGAAGAGTCATAATCCAGGCCGTGAGGGAAAGTGGCTTTGCCAAGGTATACTGCTTCAACAGCAAGAACGGTATCCGGTTTTTCCAATTTGCCTTCCACAGCGCGGGTATTAATGCGTACAAAGTATTCTGAGTTGGTTAGTTCATCTTCAATTTTGTAGTCATATGTAGCACGGTAATATTCCCATTGCCACCGGACAAATCCGACTTTCTCGGCGCTCTCATCCAGGTATGCCAAGTCGCTCTTCAAGCCATCCAAGCCTGTATTCTCAAAAATCATAAGCGTTTGATCCTCCTCATAAGCTTCCGAGTATAATTTCTCGAGTATTTCTCTAGTTCATGATAGTATGTTTCCCCTTCCCGTGCAAGCTTTCCAAAGGCGTTTCGTATCGGTTTTCTTCCAATTCTGCTACAATATACAGCAATAGGTTTGAAGAGGAAGGTTCGGGCTTGATCCAAGTCCCGTTCAAGATTGAAAGGGTGGAGAGACATGACTAATAATATATGGTGGGAAGATCTGCAGATCCACATGGTGGAATGGCGGCGTCACCTTCATCGCAATCCAGAGGTTTCCTTTCATGAGGAGAAGACATCCTCTTTTGTAGCGGATATGTTGGAGAGCTTTGGCGTTGAAGTGAGGCGCCATGTTGGTGGCCACGGGGTCATCGGTACCATTCGTGGGGACAAGCCGGGTCCTGTCGTCATGCTGCGAGCTGATATGGACGCACTGCCAATTCAGGATGAGAAGAATATCGAGTATGCATCACAACAAGCAGGAGCAATGCATGCATGCGGCCACGATGGTCACATCTCAATCTTGCTCGGTACGGCATTGTATTTCAGCCGTCACAAGCAGGAGATCCAAGGCGAGATTCGTTTTTTGTTCCAGCCAGCAGAAGAACTGCTTCCGGGTGGTGCAGTTCAGGTCATTGCGGATGGTGCGCTTGAAGGCGTGGATGTCATATATGGCATTCATCTGTGGACTCCGCTGCCTGTAGGTGTTGTTGCCAGTAAAGCAGGACCGATGATGGCGGCGGCGGACGATTTTTACATTGAGATCAAAGGCAAAGGTGGACATGGCGGGATGCCACAATCCACGATAGATAGTCTTATCGCGGGTTCTGCGCTTGTGATGCAGCTTCAGACCGTTGTCAGTCGTTCGGTTGATCCATTGCAACCCGCGGTGCTGACCATTGGTACAATGCAGGCGGGCTCGGCTCAGAATGTAATTGCAGAGCAATGCAAAATGAGCGGTACGGTAAGAACGTTTGATGAAGAGACCCGAAACGGGATGAAAGAGCGCGTGCTTACCATGGTAGCCCAGACAGGGGCAGCATATGGAGCAGAGACGCAAGTGAAATATATTATGGGATATCCGCCTGTGGTGAACGATGAACAGGAGACAGCACGTTTCTTCAGAGAAGCTACAGAATTATTTGGGGCAGAACGAGTGCAAGCATCCCCGATGCTGATGCCAGCGGAAGATTTTGCGTATTATCTGCAGAAGGTTCCAGGGTGCTTTATGTTTGTTGGAGCAGGTAACCCGGATAAAAATGCGATCTATCCGCATCATCATCCGATGTTTGATTTTGATGAAGACGCGATGCAGACGGCCGTGAGATTATTTATCGCCATGGCTAAAGGTTACACAGCCGAATGACTTTAGATGCAGTTGGGCATCCTGTTCATACCGAGGTATGGGCAGGATGTTTTTTTGTGGATTTTATAGATGTTGTTCAAAAAGTCCACTTTTCGGTATTGAAAACTAGACTTTTTGAACGTGCACTTTATAGAGGTTCATTTTCGGAAGCTGCCGGAACTGGACTTTTTTTGTGATAGGAGGAAGGCTCCAAATGGAAGGAACAGAACATACGGTAAGGACAGATGCTTGTATCGTTCAGCGAGATTTTACAGTTTTGCTGGAAGTTGGTCACCCCGGATTCGAAAGAGCAAGAGAGCAGCTTGGGATGTATTCAGAACTGGTTAAGACACCAGCAGCGTTTCATACCTACCGAATCACTCCGTTATCGCTCTGGAATGCGGCTGCGCTGGGATGGAATGCAGATCAGGTCATCGCAAGTTTGGAGCTGGTATCCCGCTGGAACGTGCCTGCTGCACTGATACAGGATGTTCGGAGAATCATGGATCAGTATGGCAAATTAAAGCTACATTCCGAAGCAGATCACACCAGAATGCGCCTTTACAGTGAGGATGAGCGGTTGCTGGATGAATTAAGTGGATTGAAAACAATAGCTGCCTTTCGCATGGAACGTAAGGACGCTCATGAACTTCTGCTCCCAGGAGAACAGCGAGGGTTATTAAAAAGGGAATTAACACGATTGGGTTACCCCGTACTTGATTACGTGGGATATCGGGAGGGAACCAAGCTTTCATTTGATTGGCGGTCTAATGATCCGGGGGACCACTCTGAGAGGTTTGCGCTGCGTTCTTACCAGAGAGAGGCTGTGGATGCATTCGAAGGCAGTGAGGGCATGGGAGGAAGCGGTTTACTCGTACTTCCTTGCGGGGCAGGAAAAACAGTCATTGGCATGGCCGTGCTGGAGCGGCTTCAATGTGAATGCCTTATTTTGACGTCTAATACAACGTCTGTGCGACAGTGGATTCAGGAAATTCAAGACAAAACCACGATTACCAGTGAACAGATCGGTGAGTATTCCGGTCAGAAAAAACAGGTGAAACCTGTGACTGTAGCTACATATCAGATTCTTACACACCGGAAATCAAAGGATGCTGATTTTACCCACATCAAACTGCTCAGTGAGCGGCAATGGGGGCTGATCATATATGATGAAGTACATTTGCTACCAGCACCAGTGTTTCGTGCAACTGCGGATATTCAAGCTACGCGAAGGCTGGGATTGACGGCCACCTTGGTTCGAGAGGATGGCTGTGAACAGGATGTGTTTTCGTTGATTGGTCCGAAGCTCTATGATATGCCTTGGAAACAATTGGAGCAGCAAGGGTGGATTGCCGATGTACAATGTCAGGAGATACGTATCCCGCTTTCCCCGGAACTAAGATCAAATTATCTGCAAGCCGAGGTTAAGCACCAATTTCGATTGGCTGCCGAGAATCCGGCGAAGGTACGTGTAGTCAAGCGTTTGCTGGAACGTCATCGGGATTTGCCTGCGCTAGTGATTGGACAATATCTGGATCAACTTGAGTTGATTGCCCGGGAAATTGAAGCACCTCTAATCTCGGGAACCATGTCACAGCAAGAGCGAATCAAGTGGTTTGCTGCATTTCGACATGGAGAGATTAAAACAATTGTGGTATCCAAGGTTGCTAATTTTGCTGTGGATTTGCCTGATGCTGCTGTTGCGCTTGAGATATCCGGGAGTTTCGGGTCAAGGCAGGAAGAGGCACAGCGTTTGGGGAGAATTCTGAGACCAAAAGCTGGAGAAAACAAAGCATATTTCTATGCGTTGGTATCAGAGGATAGTAAGGAACAGGAGTTTGCATTAAACCGTCAGATGTTCTTGGTGGAGCAGGGATATGAATATGCCATTGTGCACGAGAACGAATAGTCCATTTATACTCGCGAAAAGAGGAGGGATTGGGATATGTCTTCATTTGAACCAATAGATGAGCCTGTGGTACTGAACCTTAATTCATGGTCAAAGCTTGCTTTGGTGGAACAAAAAGTGCTTGGTGCAATTTTTCACAAACATGCCGGTCAGCCTTTTTCCTCCCTCCTGCCGCGAGAACAGTGGGCCATCGAAGGACTAAGTGTCGCAGAAGCCAATTCTTCATTCGCCAGCCTTAGGCAGCAAAAATGGATTGAATCTGTATATAAGAGTTGGGGGGAGCGATTATTCTATATTCCTGCTTCGCTGATGGAGACATTGACGATTGCTTACGCACAAAGAGTGGGCATAACCGTTGAACAGATGGCACAGTATGCTCAAGTACTACAGGAGGGAAAGCCGGATATTGCTGCAGAGCTGCTTCATCTGATCGCGTGGATCGAAAGAGAAGGACTTCCTTTGACAGGGAAGGGCACTATACATAAGAAAAGTGTTCAAAAATTAAGTGTGATCACGGTATTATCTTCGACAGACTTTGAAGGTCTGGGTATCCGATATGAACATTCGGATTTGTATCCGACCCACGTAGCGATCCTTCTCGATCTACTGCTCAGTCTGAATCTGGGTCAGAAGTCAGATGGACGAATTCAGATTGTAGATCATCGATTACAAACATGGTTGAAGCTCTCGTGGAGACAGATGCATCGGGAAATATATCAAGCGTGTATGGAAAGATACGGAGAAGCTGAACCCGCGTTGCAGCATTTCCGTTATCAATTGGCATTGTTTGCTCCAGAAAAAAACATATGGTGCCATATAGAGAATTCGGAATTGAAACCACGGATCAGGGGCTGGATATACGCACTGGCTGGCTGGGGTTATGGTGAAGTAGGAGAAGATCAGTCGGGAGGGCTGGCATTCCGTTGGCTGATTGAACCGCATAGCCTGTTATATCGAGAACAAGAGATGGTAAGTGAGGCGGAGCCGTGTGGATTTTACATGCAGCCTGATTTCGAAGTGTTGGTACCGCCGGAAGCAGGGCCTGATGTAATCTGGATGCTGGAGCAATACGCAGAACGGGTGACGCGTGATCGAATGTCCATCTACCGTTTGACAAGAGAACGATTCATTTCGGCCATAGCCAGAGGGTATGCATTACATGAAGTGATAGAGTTTCTGGATCAATATGCGCTGACAGGCATACCAGATAATGTACGTATTGCGTTAGCAGATTGGGGCAAGGAGACGGATGCTGCACCATTGACTGTAGATAGAAGTATGGAGGTAATGGAGGAAAGTACAGGCTCCGCAGATGATCCGAAGTTATTAGAAAAAGATATGTTGAGCGGTGTATATTCTTCTTTCTACACACTCGATAATCAAGGTCTGGTTGATGTCCCTGCATCTCTGCATGGGTTGGAGCGTGATCATTCTGTCATTGAGAAGAAGTTCTCTCTGTTGGGATTTGAGGAGATACCGGAGACCTGGTACAAGGAGTGGCGTCGATATCATAGTTCAACCGCCCGACAGATTGCTGCCAAAGCCATTGAGTGGCAGACCAAGCTGGGGATACAACAGGAAAATCGTACGCAATACCTCATTCCACATCAGGTAGAGGGTCATGAACAATGGACTTTAAGCGGTTGGTGCATGTTGGATTCAAGTGAAAATACATCAGAGACGGAATGGCGTACATTCTCCCCGTCAGAGTGGAATACAATGCGTCTTATCCTGCCAGATGATGTCATAACCTGACTATTTCACGTGAATATAAGGTTGAAAGGCGAATTTTCGAGTTCCCCCTATTTCTAATTGCAGGAAAAACTCTTCTTAACTATTCATGGATATGCTATGATGAGGTAGTCTACGTTAAGTAGAACTTTATATATAGATAGGATGAATATTTCATGAGCGTAGCGGAAATGAACACGGTCGATATGGCCCAAGTGTTAACGGGCGCATATGAACTGGGCGACATGATTAACCAATCTGCCGAAGTATCGGATTATTTATATTGGAAGCAGCAAGTCGAGACTACCCCTGAGATTCAGATGGGGATTCGGAAGCTGAATGCCAAGAAGGAATTGTTTGAAGAAACACAGCGTTTCGGTCATTTTCACCCGGATTATCATGCAGCAAAAGACCAGGTGAAGGCTCTGGAACAGGAGTTGGAAAATTTCGAGGCGGTAATCCGCTTCAAACAGGCAGAGAAGTCCCTGGATGATATGTTATTTCAGATGTCAGAGACCATTGCATTTGCAGTGTCAACGACCATTAAGGTACCGAGCAATGATCCGAATCCGAAGGGCGGCTGCGGTAGTGGCGGCAAGTGTGGTTGCAGTTAAGTAATCATTATAGAAGGGCGGGGAACGATGATGTTTGCGGAAAGGACAGGATTCATTATTTGGGTCAGTGATTTGAAAGCTGCCCGTAATCTCGAAAAATATGGCACCGTGCATTATATCTCCCGCCGTATGCATTATGTAGTCATGTATGTTAATGCAGAACGGGCAGATGATACGATGAAAAATGTGAAGCGACTTTCCTATGTGCGCAAGATCGAACGCTCGTATCGTAATGAGATCAAAACCGAGTATGCCAGCAAAACGATGGACAAAACGAGCTTTTACGGAATATAGAAGAGAAACTGGAGGGACCCTTTGGGGTCGCTCTTTTCTTGAATTATACACAAATTGGCTATTGTGAAAAAAAGTTAAACTTACGCCTTGAGGTTGCGGGACTAATGTTGTAATATATTTGGTAATAAATAGATAGAAAGTCCTATCTGGTGGAGAGTGATTCCCATGCGTGATAAGGTGATGCAACGTTGGAGCACCTACGAGCCGTTTTTCGTGGCTCTTGGAGACAAGAAAGTGGCCGACATCGTCATTACCCATCATGCCAAGATGCGGTATGCAGACCGTATTGAGCCTGCACGTAGTGATGATGACCATATTGCGGCGTGGTTATGGGAGTGTCTGAAGCAGGACCGTATAACACCATACTACCGTAATGAACAGGACGTCTACCTGATTGATGAGGATCTGGTGGTGGTCGCCGAATTTTCCGAACTTGAAGGAGAATATGATATTGCGGGCAACCCGCTGCACAAAATGATTGTAGTTACGTTTCTGGGACGTATGTCGGAGACCATTGAATTAAGGGACCTGAAGTCATATTATTCATGGTTAAGACATTCAAGAAGAATGACGCTGGTCAAAAATAGCCGCAAGCATAAGTAAGCCTGAGTAGATTCAATATGTTGAAATCATAGATTCAAGGATTATCGCATGCAGACAAGCTGCATGCTTTTTTTGTTGCCAAGCGGGAAATCGGCTACAATGTAGAGAGTGTAATCGAAGAGGGGCGAAGATATGAATTTTCACCAATTGCATATTTTTTATACGGTAGCAGAGAAGGGGAGTTTCTCGGCGGCTGCACAAGCATTACATATGACTCAACCGGCAGTAACGATGCAGATTCAATCATTGGAGGACTATTTTGGCACCAAGTTATTGCATCGTTCCACCAAAAAAATAGAATTATCCGAGGCTGGCCGAACTTTATTACCTCATGCGAAACGGAGTGTAGAGTTGGTCAGACAGACGGACGAAGCGATGTCGGCGTTTACTCAGATGTTACAGGGCAGACTCCAGCTGGGAGCCAGCTTAACGATCGGGGAATATGTGCTTCCACGCATGCTCGGACCATTTGCACTTCAATATCCGGATATTTCAATTGTCATGAAAGTGATGAATACAACGCAAATTATGGATGATATATTGAAGCACCAGCTTAATTTTGGTCTGATTGAAGCGCCAGTGCACCACCCGGACATGATTGTGGAGCCTGTCATGCAGGACGAGCTGAAACTGATTGTACCTGCCGGACATGATTTGGCTAAGCGTAGCAAAGTGAATATTGAGGATGTAATGAATTATCCTTTTGTGCTGCGTGAGAAGGGCTCGGGTACTCGTCAGGTGATGGAAGACCAATTGCAAAAGAAAAAGATTGATCCACAAGATATGAATGTAGTGATGGAACTTGGCAGTACAGGAGCGGTAAAATCGGCCGTGGAGGCAGGGGTAGGTATTACGATGTTATCTCCTTCTTCGGTGCAGCATGAACTGGCTCTGGGACTCGTTCATATTGTGGATATCCGCGGACTCGAATTCAAAAGGCAGTTCTATGCCATCCATCTAAAATCGTCCTTGTTGCCCCTGTCAGCAGTCGCTTTCCTGAATTATCTGCGTCAGCAGGAGCAGCCTAAGTCGGTACATAAAACGGGGAAGGCATAATCGTTGGCAACATCAATGGTAGATAAGATTAAATCATAATCAATTTACACAAAGGAGCTGTTGATCATGGATCAGCGCCAAGGACGCTGTGATCTTCATACGCATAGTCAGGCTTCCGATGGAATGCAGCCACCTGCTGATAATGTGAAGCTTGCCAAACAAAAAGGGCTATCTGCGGTTGCCCTAACGGACCATGATACAGTAGCTGGTGTAGCGGAAGCACAGCAAGCGGGAAAAGAGTACGATATTGATGTTGTTGCCGGAGTGGAGATCAGCACCCGGGCTGGCGGCAAAGATATTCATGTACTGGGCTATTACGTTAATACGGAGGATGAGATATTCCTGCAACGGTTGGCCGGATTACGAGAAGCGCGAGATGAGCGGAATCATCTGATTATCGCCAAGCTGCAAGAACTCGGGCTTGATATAAGCTGGCAGGAGGTACTGGATGAGCTGGGACGACCGTTAGAGCCGGATGAGAGTATTGGCAGACCTCATATGGCCGATGTGCTGGTGAAAAAAGGCTACGCTGTTGACATGCGGGATGCATTTGATCAGTATCTTGCTGAAGGCAAGCCAGGCTTTGTATCTGTACCCCGCGTTGCACCAGAGGATGCGTGTGAGTGGATCAGAGCCGCAGGTGGAGCCGCTGTGATTGCCCATCCGGGTCTCTATAATGATGATGAATTGGTACGTCGCATCATTGAAGACGCCCTTCCGGATGGCATTGAGGTGTTTCATTCGGACCATGGCCCAGAAGAGGAACGCAGGTATGGTAAGCTGGCCAAGGAATACGACCTCATTGAAACAGGTGGATCTGATTATCATGGTAAACGGCAAGGTGTTGTTTTCCACGGGGATCTTGGTAGCAAGACCGTAACGGTTGATGTGTTGGAAAGGCTGAAGGCAGCTGCTTCACAGCAAAGGGGAGAGTAAGCGAGACGTTGCAACGCTCTATCTGACTATAATAAATTCTGTATTACTGGATACATTTTAAGATCGAAGGAGTAAGAGACATGCAAGCATGATAGGGCTGAACCTTCATGTTTGCATGTCCCTTTTTTTGTTCTCAAAAGAGTCTATGTTATTGAATAGTTTACCCAAGCGCCACGTGTAGCCCCGAGACGTTCGAATAATTGCTGTGCCCGCTCATTGGTCACTGCTGTGATCCAAGACATATATGCACATCCATGGTCCCGCGTATATTGCTGACAGTGTGCAAATAATTTGACTTCTGCTTCGCCCTCTCTGAATGTTTCCGTAACAAATAGGTCATTCATGATGGCGACACGTTCTGCTTTCATCGTGCTGTAGGTAAAGAACAGGGTGGAAAATCCGATAAGCTTCCCGTCCTCTTCTGCCACGAATTGAGCACCGATCTGCTGATTAAGCAGGTTGTTGATCAAAAGCTGGATGGATTGATCACCAGGCCAAGGGTTGTTGTAGAATCCCACCACATAGTCATGCATTAATGCCATCAGGGGTTTCAGATCATCAGGTTGAGTTTCTCTGATATGTATGGTCACGGTACACTTCCTTTAACTACAAATTTTATTAATCACAATTGAATTATTATACTTATAAGTGAATTAATATTCAAAGGAAATGATAAATAGGCTGAGCTTCACATATCATTCAAACAAGTAGTACAACCACAAAAATCCCCTGAACCGTTAATGGTCAGGGGATTTTTCTATTGTTACTGTTACATCGCACCTTATGAGCTAAGCATACTATCCATTTTTAATGGTGGATGGCAGACTTTTGATCAATTCATCATTTGGCGTGACAAACAACGTCTTCTGATGATCATAGATCACAAAACCAGGCTTCGCACCACTTGGTTTGCGCACATGACGGATAAACGTGTAATCCACAGGCACACTGCTGGACTCCTTGGCCTGGCTGAAATAGGCAGCAAGTTGTGCTGCTTCTTCCAATGTAGCTTCACCAAAGTCCGTACTGCGAATAACGACATGTGAACCTGGAATGTCTTTGGTATGCAGCCAAGTGTCGTTGGAAGAAGCAAGACGGTTGGTCACATACTCATTCTGCAGGTTGTTTTTGCCCACAAGAATATCAATTCCCTCCGAGGAGGTGAACTGGTGTACGGTTGGACGGTCACTTTTCTTCTTCTTTTTACCCTTTTTATTACGGTCACGAAGGTATCCTTGCTGTACAAGCTCGTCCCGTATTTCCTCAATATCGTTCATCGATGCAATGGAGAGCTGCTGTAACAGGTTATCGAGGTAGTCAATCTCGTCTTTGGTTTTGCCAAGCTGCTCATGAATGACAGCCAGACTGTTCTTGTATTTGTTATACCGCTTGAAATAACGTTGTGCGTTGTCAGATGGTGTAAGCAGTGGATCAAGCTGAATGGTAATGTTGGCTTGGTCTTCATCGTAGAAGTTCACAAGCTCCACGCTCTTGTCCCCTTTGTGAACCAGATGCAGGGAGGCAAACAGCAACTCACCCCATAGTCTGAACTTGTCCGCATCATCCGCTTCCAGTAGATCCTTGTTCAGGTTGTCCAGCTTTTTGATGTTTTTGCTTCGCTCATTCTGCAGAAAACGGAGCAGATCACTTACTCTCTGTTTAACCGTGTCTCGTTCAGCCTTATCTCCGTAATAATCTTCCATGCACTTGCTCATCGTGTCATAGGTTTTCTCCAAATCCTGAATGCTCTGAAGGTGAACGGCTGAGAAAATCATTTTGCCTTTGGCGTTCATTCCGGTTACAGGTGTGTAGATATGATCTCTGACAGGTCCCATCACGGCTTCAAAAGCGTTCCAGAGTGCACCAGTCTCAACTCGGCTTTCACCCTCAACCACAGCTGGAGTGCTCACGGTGCCTTCAGCAGCAATTCCACGAGCAGCAATCTCTCCCGCAATTAACGGGCTAAGACCACTAAAGGAGTTCACAAGCCAGCGTGATGCATCTTCTTCAGTGGCATGATAGCTGTCCTCGAAAGCTGTACGACTCACTTCGAGCGGATTACTTTTATGTTGCTCGGGTGGGGCAGTATACGCGAATCCAGGCATGATTACCCGGTAGCTACTGATGGAAGGAGTCACATGATGAATGCCATCCAGAATCGTTCCAGTTACAGGATCAAGCAAAATAATATTACTGTGACGCCCCATCAATTCAATGATGATCCGTTTAACCGAAACATCCCCCAGTTCGTCGCGCTGGCGCACATTGATGTGGATAATACGCTCCATGCCAATCTGACGGATCTCCTCAATGATTGCACCTTCACAGTGCTTGCGGAGCAACATACAGAACATGGGTGCTTCTGTAGGGTTAAGGAATGTCTTTTCCGTATAATGCACACGGGGATAGGTTGGGCTTGCCGAAACAAGCAATTTACTATTTCCGCGCTGAGCACGCAGGGTGAGAACTACGTCATGGCCATTCGGTTGATGGATTTTGCTGATACGTCCACCAATGCAGCCTTGCAGTTCATGAACAATGGCCCGTGTTACAATGCCGTCCAATGCCATTTTTTCCACTTCCTCTCTCTATCGAGCATCTGCATTTATCATGCCAAATGCTTCATCTATATAACTGAAACGTGCAACCAGGTATGTAAAAAAACAAGGACTGGCTACAGATTCTTCGTTGCTTGCCTGTTGAACGCTGGAATTGGTACTGCGCAGAACATCGCAGACTTTTATTTTAGCCTATTCTGTCCATCAGGGAAAGGATTCACCTTCCGGGTGCTAATCACAGACCTGTCCGAATACATATAGAGCAGGTAGTTTGTCCGGCATAGTGTACAGCCTGTCGACCAGCGCGCCGGTGAGTCATGTGAGCTTATTTTGCAGATGAAATACAGACTGGGAGGGAAACTTGAAGCATGGAACATACCAAGTGGCATCAACTTAGTGATGAAGAGCTTCGTAACACTCTTGGCGTCAGCCCGCAGGAAGGATTGACGGATGAAGCTGTAGCAGAGAAGAGGAAAGTGGTCGGTTCGAATGAGCTGAGCGAGGGGAAACGCATTTCTCCAATTACATTGCTCTTGAATCAGTTCAAGGATTTTATGGTGCTGGTGTTGATGGGAGCAACGTTGGTATCCGGATTACTGGGTGAGTATTTGGATGCGGTAACGATTGTGGCTATTATCGTACTGAATGCAATTCTGGGGTTTGTACAGGAATTCCGGGCTGAACGATCTCTTCGTGCATTGAAACAGTTGTCTGCACCTCTTGCCAAAGTGCTTCGTTCAGGCCAGGAAGTACACCTTGCCGCCAAACAACTTGTCCCCGGAGATATTGTCATGGTGGAGAGTGGGGACCGTATACCCGCGGATGTGCGCTGGCTGCAAACGAACAGTCTGGATGTCGAGGAGTCGGCACTTACCGGGGAATCGGTTCCTGTAAGCAAACACTGCCTTCCGATTGCGGACGAGGACGTTCCGCTGGGTGATCAGAAGAATATTGGTTTTATGGGTACCATGGTCACTCGTGGTACAGCCAAAGGTGTGGTTATCCGTACGGGGATGGAGACGGAGATGGGCAAAATCGCCGATCTGATCCAAAATACGGAGGAGCAAGAAACACCGTTACAGCACAGGCTGGAGCAATTGGGCAAAATTCTGATTTTTGTCGCATTGGGATTAACCATTATGGTTGTCGTCGCAGGTATATTGCACGGACAACCAGCCGTTGGCATGTTTCTGGCGGGGGTCAGCCTCGCGGTGGCTGCCATACCGGAGGGTCTGCCGGCTATTGTAACCATTGCACTCGCACTAGGCGTGCAGCGTATGATCAAACGTAAAGCCATTGTACGCAAACTGCCTTCTGTCGAAACTCTGGGCTGTGCATCTGTAATCTGTTCGGATAAGACTGGCACGCTCACCCAGAACAAGATGACGGTAACGGATGTGTGGTTGGAGGGACGTAACATCAAGGTTACCGGGGATGGTTATGCACCTGAAGGGCAGATGCTGGAGAACGGTCGTACGGTGGAACTGAAGAGTGACCAGTCGCTACGCAGAATGCTTCAGATCAGCGCGCTCTGCAACAATGCGAGTATTGTGGAAAGTGCTTCAAGCGAGGTGGGGAGCAAGAAAAAGGGCAAGGATACCAAAAAGGAAAGCAAGAAAAACACGAAAAAAGGTGAACTCCAAGAAGAAACCGTTCAACGAGATAATGTATTCTGGGAGCTGAAAGGCGATCCGACGGAAGGGGCACTCGTCACACTGGCCTCCAAAATGGGGCTTACTCCTGCCGGACTCAAAGAGTTGTATGCCCGCCAGCAGGAATTCCCGTTTGATTCGGAGCGAAAACGCATGTCGGTCCTGGTTCATCATCAGGGGGGCCGAATGATCTATACCAAAGGTGCACCGGATGTGTTGATTGGACACTGCAGTTATATTTTGTGGGAAGGCAAGGTCGTGCCTTTCACTGGGACACTGCGCCAGAAAGTGATGGCAGCTAACGAGAGCATGGCCGGAGCGGCACTACGTGTCCTTGGAATGGCCTATCGTGAAGTGCGGCCGGAAGAAAAAGTGGCTGATGAACATGCCGCCGAGAGTCAGCTTGTCTTCGTAGGACTTGCAGGTATGATAGATCCACCACGTCGTGAAGTGCGAGATGCGATTGCAACATGCCGCAAGGCGGGGATACGAACTGTCATGATCACAGGTGATCATGGAACAACGGCAGAAGCCATTGCTCATCAGTTGGGGATTCTTCCCCGCGGAGGGGCTTCGTTAAGTGGTCAGCAACTGGCAGGCATGACAGACGAGCAACTGGATAAACAGGTAGAGGGCATCTACGTGTTCTCAAGGGTATCTCCGGAACACAAGCTTCGCATCGTGAAATCGTTACAGCGCAAAGGGCATGTCGTCGCGATGACGGGTGATGGAGTCAATGATGCTCCGGCGATCAAAGCTGCAGATATCGGCATAGCGATGGGCATTACAGGAACGGATGTCACGAAGGAAGCTTCGGCGCTCATTCTGAGTGATGATAACTTCTCAACCATTGTGGCTGCCATTGAAGAAGGCCGTAATATTTATGAGAACATTCGCAAGTTTATCCGTTATTTGCTGGCATCAAACGTGGGCGAAATATTGACGATGTTCTTTGCAATGATGATGGGCCTGCCGCTACCACTCGTACCTATTCAGATTCTGTGGGTTAACCTCGTAACGGATGGTTTGCCTGCAATGGCGCTGGGGGTAGATCAGCCTGAGAAAGATCTGATGGAACACAAACCCCGTGGCGCCAAGGAAAACATTTTTGCCCGCAGACTGGGGTGGAAAATCGTCAGCCGGGGTGTGTTGATTGGGTTATGCACACTCGGAGCGTTCTGGCTTACCCTTCAGGCTGCACCGGATAATCCGGGTCAACTGATCAAGGCACAGTCTGTGGCTTTTGCTACACTCGTTTTGGCGCAGCTTATTCATGTCTTTGATTGCCGTAGTTCGCGGTCCATCTTCCACCGGAATCCTTTACAGAACAAATATCTGGTTCTTGCGGTGATTTCATCGGTTGTACTGATGCTGGTTGTCATGTACGTTGAACCGTTACAGCCGATCTTCAAAACCGTACCGCTTGGCTTGCGTGAATGGGCGATCTGTATCGTTGCTGCAGGCATTCCAACGTTTCTTATGGGCGCAGGCAGCGTCTGGGGTGGTCGTCGTAATCGCCGCCGTATGGGTGGTACTGGCCGCTTCGTACCGAAAAGTACAAAGTTTTCGGCATAAAATCAATACCTTTTCCCTACCTATTTCGGTATGCTATCCTCAAAATGATTCAAAGCGGAAGCTTTGGCATTTTGCAGGATAGCTTTTTTGTGTAAATGCTGAATATGAATTTCTATGGTAATCCTGTAGAAGAGCAAGAATATAGCTTTGGCAGCAGACTGCCAAAAGGAGTGGGCAAGATTATGGAATTTACGAAAATGCATGGACTTGGTAACGATTTTATCGTTGTATTTGGTGAAAAGGAGCTTCCGGCAGATGCGGCAGAGTTGGCTGTGAAATGGTGCAACCGTTTCTTTGGCATCGGTGCGGACGGCCTGGTTTATATACTGCCTTCGGAGAAGGCGGACTTTCAGATGCGTATCATGAATTCGGACGGTTCGGAAGCAGAACAGTGCGGTAATGCCATTCGCTGTGTATCCAAATACGTATACGATCATGGTCACGTGAGCCAGGAGCAGATCACCATTGAAACGATTGGTGCAGGGGTACAACCTGTGAGTCTCAACATTCATGATGGTAAAGTGGAAACGGTACGTGTCGACATGGGTGAGCCGATCCTGAACGGTCTTCAAGTGCCTACAACGGTGGATGCCAACCCAGTGGTTGATCACTACATTGAAGCAAATGGACATGCGTTCAAATTCACTGCCGTATCCATGGGTAACCCGCATGCGGTTATCTATGTAGATGACGCTGTGAATTTTGACCTCACGACTTGGGGACCACTTCTTGAAGTGCACCCTATGTTTCCAAAAAAAATCAATGTGGAATTCGCCACAGTTCGTGACCGTGGATATGTGGACATGCGTGTATGGGAACGCGGAGCGGGTCCAACACTAGCTTGTGGAACCGGAGCTTGTGCGACACTGGTATCCTCTGTCCTGAATGGACATACAGATCGTACAGCAGTCATCAGCCTCAAGGGTGGGGATCTCCACATTGAGTGGAATGAAGCTGACAATCATGTGTACATGACTGGACCTGCTGAAGTTGTTTTTAAAGGAATCACTTCATAAAAAGTGAAAGGTTTAACCAAAGGGGCCTGCGGGCCTCTTTTTTTGTCAAAAAGGATAGGTCGTGTCTCCTGTACAGAGACATATTGGGGGCTGTATGGCAAGAAAGTCCATATGAGCTGGATACTCATTAAAAACCTGTGTTTTTCTTCGTTTTTTAGCGTTTTTTGTGTTACATTAGTATGTAAATGATCACAGCTAGGCGGGGGGAAATGGGATGAAGGCGGATTTGCGGAAAGTTATGCAGGAACGGGTTCTCGTTGGAGATGGGGCCATGGGAACATTTCTGTACCAAATGGGGTTCCCGGTGGGGATTTCATATGAAGAATTAAACTTGATTTCACCTGAAGTAGTGGCGGATGTACATCGCCGTTATCGGGATGCAGGTACAGAAATATTTGAAACAAATACGTATTCTGCCAATTACGACAAGTTGTCCAAGTTCGGTCTGGAGTCCAAGGTGGAGGACGTGAACCGTGCCGGCGTACGCATCGCCAAAGAGGTAGCTGGAGATACCGGTTATGTGCTTGGTGCAGTTGGTTCCATTCGAGGTGGCAAGCGGACGAACGTGTCAACGAGTGAACTGAAACGCTTTTATCAACAACAGATCTCTGCACTGCTAGATGAAGGCGTGGATGGCATTTTGCTTGAGACCTTCTATGATATCGAGGAAATGGATATTGCCCTTTTGCAAGCGCGCAAGCTAAGTGATCTGCCCGTAATTGGACAGTTCGCGGTAGAGGATGTAGGACACACACTGGACGGATATACAATGCCTGAAGCCTTCCGGATTATGCGGGAGCAGGGCGCGGATGTCATTGGTTTTAACTGTCGCTCAGGTCCAAACGGGATTATGCGTGCCATGGAAACCGTCTCGGGACGAATTGGTATTCCAATGTCCGTCTACCCGAATGCGGGTGCAGCAGATTATGTAGATGGTGAGTTCCGTTATGGTGCGACTCCGGAGTACTTTGGTCAGACGGCAGTGCAATTTGCTGAACTGGGCGCTCGTATTATCGGTGGTTGCTGTGGTACGACACCTGATCATATCACCGCTATGAAAGAGGCGCTTGCTGACTATGTGCCTTCGCCTATTCTGGAGCCTGATCCGTCAGAATCCAAACCGCGTATTGTGTTGCATGAAAATGTGGATGAGCGTTCCGGACGTGGCGGACAGCCTACGATCGTTGATCTGGTCAAGCATCGTCACACCGTTATCGTTGAACTTGACCCGCCACGTGACTTGGACATTGCCAAGTTCATGAAAGGTGCCGAGACACTGAAAGCAGCCGGAGCCGATGCCCTGACACTGGCCGATAATTCACTCGCGGTTACACGCATGAGCAACATGGCGCTGGGTCACCTCGTTCAGGATCGCACGGGCCTTCGTCCACTGGTGCATATTGCCTGCCGTGACCGGAATCTGATTGGAACGCAGTCCCACATGATGGGGTTTGATGCTTTGAGTATTAATCATGTACTGGCTGTAACAGGAGATCCTGCAAGATTTGGCGATCTGCCTGGTTCGAGCTCGGTATACGATCTGACTTCTTTTGAAATCATACGCATGATCAAACAGTTGAACGATGGAGTAGCTTTCTCAGGTAAACCACTGAAGCAAAAAGCTGGTTTTGTAATCGGAGCAGCATTTAATCCCAATGTGAAATATTTGGAGAAAGCTGTACAACGTCTGGAGAAGAAAATTACCTCTGGCGCTGATTACATCATGACACAACCGATCTATGATCCTGAGTTGATTGTAGCAATGCACGAAGCGACCAAGCACCTGGATGTGCCCATTTTTGTAGGTGTAATGCCGCTAGCGAGTGGACGGAATGCAGAGTATCTACACAACGAGGTTCCCGGGATCCAGCTTTCGGATGAAGTGCGTTCCCGTATGGCAGGTCTGGAAGGCGAAGAAGGCCGTGCGATGGGAGTAAAAATTGCCAAAGAACTGCTGGACGTAGCAACAGCGCATTTCAAAGGCATCTATCTCATGACACCGTTTATGTTCTACGGCATGACGGCCGAACTGACTCAATACGTATGGGAGAAGTCGGAGCATCAATGTCCTACTTGTTTCAACCCTAATAATCAATTACAATAGTAAAACGGATGTGATGCCGATGTCATTCAGTATGACCGGATACGGTCAATCCGCCTTTCATTTTGGCGGCTATAAGGTACAATTAGAGATCAAATCTGTTAATCATCGTTATTGCGAAGTGATGATGCGTCTGCCAAGAGAGTGGACGTATTATGAAGACGGTTTGAGGAAGATCGTACAGAGTCGTTTGAAACGTGGGCGGATTGATGTTTATGTAATGAAAGAAAAAGAGGAAGACCAGGCTCTTCCCGCTGTTCTGAATGAACAGACGGTCAGGGCCTATCTGCAGGCTGCAGAGCAACTGGAGACCCAATATGGAATGCAGGGCAAACCAAGTATTGTGGATATGCTTGGTCTGCCGGACGTCATGGTTCATTCGGATGGGACAAGTTCCATTCCCGAAGAGCAGAAGGACGAATGGGAGCGAGTTCTGCAGGAAGGATTGAAAGAGGCTCTGTCCAGCCTTGAACAGATGCGCGCTCGCGAGGGTCTTCATCTGGCCAGTGATCTGGAACGGCGGATTACCCGTCTGGAGTCACTGCATACCGAAATGCTTGATCTTGCACCGACTGTGGTAAGTGATTATCGCAACAAGCTAAGACAAAGGCTTACGGAAATGCAGGAAGAAGGCTCTTTCCCTTTTGATGAGCATAAATTGGGTATGGAAATTGCAATGTTTGCCGATCGTTCTAACATAGAAGAGGAGCTTACGCGTCTACAGAGTCACTTTGGACAGAGCAGGGAACTGCTGAAGAGTGATGAGCCCGTAGGTCGTAAGTTGGACTTTCTAATTCAAGAGATGAATCGGGAAGTCAATACGATTGGATCAAAAGCCAACCATTTGGCTCTGGTGAATCGTGTTGTCGAGATGAAGGCGGAGCTGGAGAAGATTCGTGAGCAAGCGGCGAATATCGAATGAACGGCCACATTTCGGCAAAAGAGTCGCATGTATAGGGGGAAGAACCTGATTATGGCAATCAAACTCATTAACATTGGATTCGGTAACATCGTATCGGCGAACCGGATTATATCCATCGTGAGTCCGGAATCGGCGCCGATCAAGAGAATTATACAAGAGGCAAGAGATCGTCACATGCTGATTGATGCAACGTACGGAAGACGTACTCGTGCCGTAATTATTACGGATAGCGATCATGTCATTTTGTCTGCAGTTCAGCCTGAGACGGTCGCCCATCGTCTTTCTTCGAAAGATGATGATAACGACGAATAAAATGGAGTGTAATATGTCTAAGGGATTACTGGTAGTGTTGTCCGGCCCATCTGGGGTCGGGAAGGGTACTGTATGTAGCGCTTTGCGCAAACGGGTGCCGGAATTGATCTATTCCGTATCGGCAACAACCCGTCAGCCTCGTCTTGGTGAAGAACATGGTGTGAACTATTTCTTCAGAAGTCATGAAGAGTTCCAGAACATGATTGCTGAAGATCAATTGTTGGAACATGCGGAGTATGTTGGTAATTATTACGGAACACCGCGTGATTTTGTAGAGAAAACGATTAACGAAGGCCGCGACATCATTCTGGAGATTGAGGTTCAAGGCGCGTTAAAAGTGAAAGAGAAATTCCCGGAAGGGATCTTTGTTTTCCTGCTTCCTCCTTCATTGGACGAGCTGAAAGATCGCATTCAGGGCCGTGGTACCGAAAGCCAAGCGACCATTGATCACCGGATGTCCGTGGCGGTTGATGAGATCAGTCTGCTGGAGCAGTATGATTACGCTGTTGTTAATGATGAAATTGATTTGGCGTGCAAGAGAATAGAAAGCATCATAATCGCCGAACATTGTAAGATCAATAAATAATCCCTTTTGCCGCTGCAGAATGCGATATAAGTGGGGCAGTTGTCATATCATATACTGAAGCACTCCTTCTCGGAATGCCCGGGTGTGAAGACATGCCACATCAGTTCTGTCAGGCGGCAACTTGCGATTATACTAATGCGAAGAGGTGTTTGTTAATATGCTGTATCCTTCTATTGATGAAATGATGAACAAAGTCGACAGCAAGTATTCCCTTGTTGTTGCTGCTTCCCGCCGGGCTAGACAGCTACGTGAAGGTGAAAAAACGGATTTAAGAGGTGCGAGATCCCATAAACAAGTTGGCGTTGCACTGGAAGAAATCTATGGAGACCTGCTCGTTGTCATCAAAGGACAGGACGAAGAAGAAGAGTAAGCCGCCTGCGGCTGCTCTTCAACTGCATACGGCGCAAGCCGGATTAATTGACAACCGCGAGGTTGTTATTTTTTTACGAATAAGCATATTTTAACGGAATCTTACTTAGGACGTGTCTCAAAACTCGCTGAAGTGCATCTTTTACCGCCTTTTCGCCCCCTGCTGCGTCACTTTCCCTTGGCGTGCCCCGGCACGCCTGCGGAAAACTTCCTTGCTTGGAACGAAAATTCGGGAAAATCTGCTTCCTTCGGAGTTTTCAGACGCGCCCTAGACGTCGTATAAATATCGGGGGAAATAAACATGTTGAACGGTAAAAAAATCGTGCTTGGTGTGACTGGCGGCATAGCCGCTTACAAAGCGGCAACATTATGCAGCAGACTGGTGCAAAAGGGAGCGGATGTTCATGTGATTATGACAGCTTCCGCTACACAGTTTATTACCGAATTGACGCTGCAAACGTTGACCAGAAACACCGTATATACCGATACATTTGATGAGCGTGAACCAGCAGTTGTATCTCATATTCATCTGGCCGATCTGGCGGATCTTGTTCTGGTTGCTCCGGCAACAGCCAATGTGATTGCCAAGATGGCGCATGGCATGGCAGATGATATGCTCTCAACAACTCTTCTTGCGACGACAGCCCCTGTCATGATTGCACCAGCGATGAATGTACATATGTATGATCATCCAGCTGTAAAGCATAATATGAACCTGCTTGTTGAACGGGGCGCTATGATGATTGAACCGGGTGAAGGTCTGCTTGCGTGTGGATATGTGGGTAAGGGACGTCTGGAAGAACCGGAGAGCATTGTGGATGTGGTAGAACGTTTCTTTGAACAGCGAGAGTCTGCAGGCATTAGTCGGCAGGGACAAGCTCCATTGTTACAAGGCAAGAAGGTTGTTGTTACGGCTGGAGGTACGATTGAGCGCATTGACCCAGTACGATACATTACGAACGATTCATCTGGCAAAATGGGATTTGCCATAGCCGCAGCTGCGCGTGATCTGGGGGCAGATGTGAAATTGGTTATGGGCAGTACCCAATCCAAGCCACCGGAGAACGTGGAGTTGATCCCTGTACAGTCTGCACAGGATATGTATGAAGCGGTAACACGCGAGTGGGACGATGCTGATATCGTGGTTAAGGCGGCGGCAGTTGCCGATTATCGTCCAAAGGAAGTTTATACCGAGAAGATCAAGAAGAAAGGCGACACGCTGTCGCTCGAACTTATTAAAAATATAGATATTCTTGAAACACTGGGCAAACAGAAAACCCATCAGTTTTTGATTGGTTTTGCTGCGGAGACTCAGTCAGTTGAGATGTATGCACGTGAGAAATTGGAACGGAAAAACTGTGATCTGATCGTAGCCAATGATGTAACCCGCACGGGTGCAGGATTTGGAACAGACACCAACGCGGTACATATCTATGACCGGGAAGGTTTGGTGGAGGAGCTTCCAGTGATGGCCAAGGACGATGTGGCTCATCGGTTGCTCCAGATTGCGGCGGAGCGCATTGCCGGGAGGAATTAGGATATGGAGATTGCCAAGGTCATAGTCGATGTTCCCGTGAAGGAAACAGATCGGCCGTTTGATTACCTGGTACCTGAATCGATGAGAGAATGGATCGAGATTGGCAGCCGGGTGGGTGTGCCTTTTGGTCATCGGACGGTGCAGGGATTCGTGATTGATCTTGTGCCGCGTACCGGAGAGGAAACATTCAAGCTTAAGCAGATTCAGGAGTTACTGGACATTGTTCCCCCGTTGTCAAAGGATTTGGTTGAGTTGGCCGAATGGATGAGTGGACGTTATGCCAGTAACCGGATTTTGTCATTGCAGGTCATGGTGCCGACGGCATTGAAAGGGAAAGCAGAGCGATACATCTCGCTGGGAGATGCACTTGATGGACAGATGGCGGGTGCACAACCGGATGATGAGGTGTTATTTGTTTGGGGAGAAGAGTCTACGACTGAGAAAGTACAGCAGGATATCATCCGTTTTGTCAAAAGTCGGGGTCAGGTACCGCTGCAACAACTGAGTCGAAAATATCCCAATCATGCTGCACTAATTAAGAAATTATTGCTTGGTGGTGTACTGCTGGAAAGTCAGGCCATCAAGGACAAGTTAAATAAAAAAACGATGAAGTCCGTTGATCTGGCTGTAGATATTGCTGCTGCTCAGGAAGCACTTGCTTCATTCCCGGCGAAAGCACAGCGGCAGAAGGAGATTCTGACTTTTTTGCTGGAAATGAAAGAACTGCTGCCCATGCCGATGAAAGAAGTGTTATCTACACTACAGGTATCGGCCGCAACGATTAAAGGGCTTGAGGAAAAGGGATTGATTGTCACCGAGGACGTTGAGGTCTTCCGTGACCCTTATCAGGGCAGGACGTTCAAAGCGACTGAACCGCTGGTTCTGACCGATGAGCAAAAACTTGTCTACGACAATATCAATGGCCGATTGCAGGAACAACGCCATGGGGTGTTTTTGTTACATGGTGTTACGGGAAGTGGCAAGACGGAAGTCTATCTTCAAACCATTCAACAATGCATCGAACAGGATCGGCAGGCTATCGTACTGGTGCCCGAGATTGCGCTCACACCACAGATGGTAGAACGTTTTAAAGGGCGATTTGGAGACCAAGTTGCTGTTATGCACAGTCGTCTGTCTGGCGGTGAACGTTATGATGAATGGCGCAAGATTCGTGAGGGTCAGGTGAAGGTTGCAATTGGGGCGCGTTCAGCTGTATTTGCTCCATTCAGTCGGCTTGGGTTGATTATTATGGATGAAGAACACGAGACTTCCTACAAACAGGAGGAAACTCCGAAATATCATGCTCGTGATGTAGCGGTAAAAAGAGCACAGCAGCATCAGGCGGTGGTTGTTCTGGGTTCAGCGACACCTTCGCTGGAAAGTTATTACGCTGCACGCTCGCAGAGTAATGATGATTTTGCACCACTCTTACTGGAGATGCCAACGCGAGCACTAGGTAACAAGCTGCCTGAAGTGCGGATTGTTGATATGCGTGAAGAGTTGAAGGATGGCAACCGCTCCATGTTCAGCAGGGCTTTGCACAAAGGGCTGGAGGAACGCTTGGAACGTGGTGAACAGACGGTGCTTCTGCTGAATCGCCGTGGATATTCGACCTTTGTTATGTGCCGAAGTTGTGGATATGTGGCAGGTTGTCCTGAATGTGATATTTCATTGACGTATCATCAGCGCTCGAATAATCTCCGTTGTCATTACTGCGGGTATGCGGAAGCGGCTCCGGAAGTGTGTCCGGACTGTGGAAGTGAGCATATTCGATACTTTGGTACAGGTACACAGCGAGTCGAGGAAGAGCTTGCCAAGCTCTTCCCGGGTATTCGGGTCATTCGGATGGATGTGGATACAACAACGGAAAAAGGGGCTCACGAGAAGCTACTGAAACAGTTTCGTGAGAAAAAGGCGGATGTATTGCTGGGCACCCAGATGGTTGCGAAGGGTCTTGATTTCCCGGATGTAACCCTGGTTGGCGTGATAACAGCGGACTCAGCGTTGAATTTGCCTGATTTCCGTGCTGCGGAAAAAACGTTTCAGTTGCTAACACAGGTAGCTGGCCGAGCGGGTCGGCACCAATTGCCTGGTGAGGTGTTTGTTCAGTCCTATACGCCGGAACACTACTCCATTGGCCATGCGAGTCAGCATGACTATGTGTCGTTTGTACGTGAGGAATTGCTGCACCGTCGCAATTTGCAATATCCGCCATACTGTCGCCTGATTCTGGTGACCTTTTCGCATGAGCAACTTCCGGTATTGATTCGTCTTGCCGAGAACTATACGCGAATACTGAAAGAGAAGGCTAATGCGGCTGGATGGCTCGGCAGTCTGGATCGATTCAGCAATGATGCCTTTGATGTACTGGGGCCGGTAGCGTCTCCGATTCCTCGGATCAAGAATAGATACAGATTCCAATGTATGATAAAATGGCGGGGGGATGTAGACGCCATAGGACTCGCTCTGGCTACGGCCCGGCGCATGGACGATGATGTTCAGGCGCAAAAATTGCTTATTAGTCTGGATGTAGACCCGCAAATGTTAATGTAAGCATTTTGCAGCAATGCGGATGTAAACAAGCGGTATAAACATAGATTAAAATGAATACCCCAAAAATACAGATATCGTCCTGAAATTATGATGAGGATTAGGAAGGTGCTTACAACATGTCGATTCGCATTATCGTGCAAGAACCAGATGAGGTGCTCCACAAGAGAGCCAAAGAAGTAACCAAAATTACACCAAATGTACAAAAATTGCTGGATGATATGGCTGATACCATGTACGATGCGGAAGGTGTGGGTCTTGCTGCGCCACAGGTCGGTATTTTGAAACGTCTGATTGTTATCGACGCAGGTGATGAGCAAGGGCTGATCAAGATGATTAACCCGGAGATCATTGCAAGTGAGGGAGAACAATTTGGACCTGAAGGTTGTCTGAGTATCCCTGGAATTAATGGTGATGTTCGTCGTTTCGAGACCGTTACAGTTAAAGGTCTGGATCGTGAAGGTAAAGAGCTGATTATTACGGGTAGTGGCTTGCTGTCCCGTGCATTCCAGCATGAGATTGATCATCTGGATGGCGTACTCTTTACGGATGTCGCCGAGAAAGTGTACGAAATTGCAGCCGATCAAACGGGACCGCGTCGTAATTAAGGAGTGATCGATTTGAATATTGTTTTTATGGGAACACCTGAATTTGCAGTTCCTTCTCTAGATATGCTGATGGCAGAGGGGTACAATGTGGTGGGTGTGGTGACTCAACCTGATAAACCACAGGGACGCAAAAAAGTACTTACGCCAACACCGGTTAAGGCCGCGGCAGAACGCCACGGTCTGCCGGTGTTTCAACCTGTTAAATTGCGTGATCCGGAAGCGGTAGCCCGCTTGGCTGAATGGAAGCCGGATCTGATCGTAACCGCGGCCTTTGGACAGATTCTGCCCAAAGCCGTGCTGGATATGCCTGTTCGTGGTTGTGTGAACGTGCATGGCTCTCTTTTACCGAAATATCGGGGAGGAGCACCGATTCAACGTTCCATTATTAACGGGGAATCCGTGACAGGAGTCACATTGATGTATATGGCTGAAGGCTTGGACACCGGAGATATGATCTCGCGTGTGGAACTGCCAATTACGGATGAAGATACATCAGGATCGATGTTTGATAAATTAAGTGAGGCTGGTTCCAAACTGCTTCAGGCAGAAATGCCACGATTGATTGCAGGCGAGACAACGGCGGTCCCTCAGGATGATGCTGAGGCTTCGTATGCTCGCAATCTGACTCGGGATGACGAGAAAATGGACTGGAGTCGTACTTCACGTGAACTGTTCAATCAGATTCGTGGTCTTGTACCGTTCTCCGGTGCATTTACGATGTGGGATGATCAGGTCTTCAAAGTTTGGGCTGCGGCTAATCCCGATCAGGTGGACCTAGAAACTTCTTCAGATGCTGGACAAGCAGAGCCGGGAACGGTGCTACAATTGAATAAGGCAGGGATTGAAGTCCGCACAGGCAATGGATCTCTCTGGTTGACTGAAGTGCAGCCAGCAGGTAAAAAGGTGATGCAGGCCGCTGACTTTGCTCGCGGTGGTACACTGAAACCTGGAACGGTGCTGCGATGAGCGGTAATATACCAGGTCGTTCGTCAGGAAAAGGCCAGCAAGCTAATGGAAATTCATCCGGACGCGAAGGAAACCGTCGTCCGAATTCGGGTAAATCGGGTGGTGCATCGCGCTCCCAGCAACCTAAAACATCTGCTCGTACATTGGCAGTCAAGGTTCTGAGTGCTGTTGAGCAAGATGGAGCATACAGTAATCTGGAGTTGAACCGCCGTCTGAAAGAGGCCGATCTAAGCTCCGCAGATGCTGGACTAGCTACCGAATTGGTGTATGGAACAATCGCCAGATTGAATACACTTGATTATTTTCTGGAACGTTACGTCGCCAAAGGAGTATCCAAACTGCAACCATGGGTTCGCAGCCTGCTGCGAATTAGCGTATATCAGATGATATACTTGGATCGTATTCCTGAACATGCCGTGGTGAGCGAAGCGGTTAATCTGGCGAAGAAACTGGGCCATCAGGGAATCTCGGGTATGGTGAATGGAGTGCTCCGCAATATGATCCGCAATCGGGATGAACTTCGTATTCCAGAACATCTGCCCGTTGCCGAACGTATTTCACTGGAGCATTCCCACCCGTTATGGATGGTTGAACGCTGGATTGCCCAGTACGGCGAAGAGACAGCGGAAGCGATCTGTCGTGCGAATAATGAGCCGCCAGCGGTGAGTGTCCGGGTCAACACAACAATGACCACACGGGAGAAACTGATGCATGAGATGACCAGTACGGGTGCAGTCGTTGAAGCTTCTCAGCTGAGTTCCGATGGAATTCTTGTACGTAGTGGCGGAAACATGGCTCTAACGTCCTGGTATCGGGACGGGTTGTTCTCTGTACAGGACGAAAGTTCCATGCTTGTCGCTGAAGCAGTTGCGCCAGAAGTAGACCAACTTGTATTGGATTGTTGCGCAGCTCCAGGTGGTAAAACAGCTCACATGGCTGAGAAAATGCAGGATCGCGGTCGTATTGTCGCGAATGATGTACATGCTCACAAGCGCCAGCTGATCCTGGATCAGGCAGAGCGTCTCGGTCTGACTTGTATCGATGCTGTAACTGGAGATGCGCTAGACCTGAATGAACGGTATCCGGAAGCGTCGTTTGACCGCATTTTGCTGGATGCACCATGTTCAGGTCTGGGTGTTATTCGCCGCAAGCCTGATGTGAAATGGACCAAAACCGTAAAAGATATCGAAGATATCGCAGGCTTGCAGCGTGAATTGCTTGATCATGTTGCGCCGTTGTTAAAACCAGGTGGTATTCTGGTGTATAGCACGTGTACGATTGAGCCTGCTGAGAATGAGGATATGGTTGCAGACTTCTTGAATCGACATCCGGAATACAGCCCAGCAGAAGCATCCGTCTGGTCTGAATCGGAGACAGCGAACTTGAAGGTTGTGAACGGTGGTATTCAGATTTTGCCACAATACGCTCACAGTGACGGATTTTTCATCGCACGGTTGACAAAAACAGTGGAATAACAGTTTAATAGAGCACGGAAGTATGACCGCCGAGGGGAACTTCGGCGGATTTCTTTGTGATGGGACTTCGATATAATTGTCAGAGAATGTGATGACAGGGTGCGATGGCGGCATTGAGATGTTATAATGCATGAAGTACAGATATCAAGGGTATACATGGATGTAACGTGGTCTTTGTGATAGAATAGGACGAATGGAACGAAAAGAAGGAAGCCAACGAAAAGAAAAGAAGGAATAGGTGTTGACAACAAAATGAAACCTTTTATATATGATTATTCTCTGGAACAACTGCAGCAATGGGCTGTTGAGAATGGGGAGCCGGCGTTTCGCGGTGGCCAAATCTTTGACTGGATTTATGTAAAACGCGTGAATGATTTCAGTGAAATGACCAATCTGTCCAAGCCATTGCGTGAAAAACTGACAGAGCAATTTGAATTCGTAACGCTTAAGGAAATTACCAAGTTTGAATCCAAGGATGGAACGGTTAAATTCCTCTTTGGTCTCCATGATGATCATGCCATTGAGACAGTAATTATGAAGCATAACTACGGGAACAGCATCTGTGTAACCACACAGGTTGGTTGTCGTATTGGTTGTACGTTCTGTGCATCCACATTGGGTGGTCTCAAGCGTAACCTTACGGCTGGTGAGATTGTTGCCCAGGTTGTGCAGGCTCAGAAAATTCTGGATGAACGCAACGAGCGTGTCAGCAGCATCGTAATCATGGGTTCGGGTGAACCTTTCGAAAACTATGAAGCTACGATGACTTTCCTGCGCATTATGATTCATGAAAAAGGGCTGAACATCGGTCAGCGTCACATCACGGTATCCACGAGCGGAATCGTTCCGAACATCTACAAGTTTGCAGATGAAGATACACAGATTAACCTCGCCATTTCGATCCATGCACCAAATGATGCACTGCGTTCGAAATTGATGCCGGTTAACCGTCGTTTTCCTTTTGAAGACGTGATGGAGTCCCTTCGTTATTATCTGGCCAAAACAGGTCGGAGAATTACGTTCGAGTATGCACTTATTGGTGGGGTAAACGATCAGCCAGAGCATGCAGCAGAACTGGCAAGTGTGCTTAAGAACATGTTGTGCCACGTGAATCTGATTCCGGTTAACCATGTACCTGAACGCAAATACGTTAGAACATCGAGAAGCGACATTTTCAATTTTCAGAAGATTCTCTCGGAACAGGGTGTTAATGTAACCATTCGTCGTGAACAGGGACATGATATTGCTGCCGCTTGCGGTCAGCTTCGTGCAAAGCATATGGAGTTGAGGTGAGAACGTTTTGATCAAAACAGTTCATGTGAGCCATATCGGACGAGTGCGTTCGGTGAATGAAGATTCAGCCTGGATTCGTAATCTCGATACAGGATATATTCTGGGTATTGTTGCCGATGGCATGGGTGGACATCTTGCAGGGGATACGGCAAGCCGCTTGGCAGTAGAGACGTTGGTGAAAGATCTGGGAACACTGGAACCAGGTCTGTCACATGCGTCTCTGTCTGCGGCTCTCAGCGATGCTATTTTGCATGCCAACGAAGTTATCTTCCGCACGGCATCAACAGATGACAAGTATCACAACATGGGAACAACGGTGGTTGCGGCTTTATTGAACGATACGGAAGGTGTTATTGGACACATCGGTGATAGCAGAGCCTACAAAATTGCGAACAAAGCTGTGATCCAGCTAACCGAGGACCATACACTGGTGAATGAATTGTTCAAAAATGGTCAGATTAGCAAAGAGGATGTGTCCCATCATCCACGTCGCAACGTACTAACTCGTGCGCTTGGAACAGATGCCGAGGTGAAGGTAGATCTGGATACCGTCAAGCTGGAGGAAGGCGAAGTTCTTCTCCTGTGCAGTGATGGTCTCAGTAACCTGGTCAGCAATGAGCAGATTATTCAGGTTGCCGGCAATCTGGAACTGGCATTGGAAGATCGTGCAGACCGACTGCTTCAGTTGGCTTTACTTGCTGGGGGAGACGACAACATCACGCTTGCTTTGTTCGAGTTGCAGAGGGAAGGTTCCGTGGATACGGAAACGGGGTGTGAGTCATGATTGGGCACCAACTAGGCGGACGCTATGAAGTGATTGAGCGTGTCGGCGGTGGCGGCATGGCTCTTGTGTACAAAGCCCAGGATCTTCTCTTGAACCGGAATGTAGCGATCAAAGTCCTTAGACAACAGTTTGTGCATGACGAAGAGTTTATTCGCCGTTTCCGCAGGGAAGCACAGTCGGCAGCATCGCTGTCTCATCCGAATGTAGTTAGCATTTATGACGTGGGGCAGGAAGATGACGTTCATTATATTGTCATGGAGTACGTGGAAGGCAAAAACTTGAATGAAATTATTAAAGAACGCGCCCCTCTGCAGGTGGACGAATCGGTGCGAATCGCTTCCCAGATTGCAGATGCTCTTGATCATGCACATCATAATCAAATCATTCATCGGGATATCAAACCCCACAATATATTAATTGGCCGGAATGGCCGCGTGAAAGTCACGGATTTCGGGATTGCCCGTGCCGTTACGTCTACAACGATTACGCAGACGGGTTCCGTAGTTGGTTCTGTACATTACTTCTCACCGGAGCATGCCAAAGGCATCGTTACTGGTGAAAAATCGGACTTATATTCTCTTGGGATCGTACTTTACCAGATGCTTACCGGGCAACTTCCGTTTCTGGGTGAAAGTCCAATCAGTGTGGCATTGAAGCATTTGCAGGAAGAGTTCGATGAACCACGCAAATTCAATCCATTGATTCCGCAAAGTGTGGAAAATGTCATCTTAAAATCCATGCGTAAAAATCCGCAGGAACGTTATCAGTCGGCCAAAGAAATGCAGACCGATCTGGAAACTTGCCTGATGCCGGAGAGACGTAATGAAACGAAGATTGATTTTCCGGATGAGGATGATATAGATCAGACTCGCGTTATGCCAGCCATCAAGCCTGAACCGCGCGGAGTTACATCGACGGGTGCGGTGCCTGTGATGGAGTCTGACGAAGAAACTGGCAAGGGTAAAGCGAAATCGAAGAGCTGGAAGAAGCCAGCTCTACTCATTTCATTAACCGTTCTTATTCTAATCGCCATGGTGGGCGTTGTATGGTATGTCAAGGGTATGTTGGTTGTACCTGAAGTTACCGTACCTAACGTGATCACCCAGACTGAAGAAAAGGCTCGGGAACTACTTGAGGAGAAAGGACTCGTCGTCAGTGATGAGGTCATCCGTCTTTACCAGGAAGGTGTCGAACCCGGTATTGTGTTTGACCAGAGCAGAAAAGAAGGCGATGTTGTCAAAGAAGGCTCCGAGGTCCAGATCAGTGTTGGTGCAAAAAAAGAACTGGTGAAGATGATTGATGTCAAAAAAGAAACTTATGATGAGGCTGTCAAGAAGTTGACTGCGCTTGGCATTAAGGAAGATCAGATTCAGCGGAAAGACGAGTTCTCCAATGATGTGGCTTCAGGTTCTGTTATTTCCCAGACACCGGGTGTGAATGAGGAATTCGATCCTGTGACAGTTCAGATTGAGTTAACCGTAAGTAAAGGCACTGAAACGGTCAAAATGCCTGATCTGAAAAATCATACCCGCAGTGAAGCCGAAGAAAAACTTAAATCAGTTGGACTTGTACTTGCTCAGGTGCAGGAAGAATCAAGTTATACGGTGGACCAGGGCAAAGTGACGCAGCAATGGCCTGTGGAAGCTGGCGCAGAGGTTAGTCCTGGCGATAAGATTACAATCTTTATCAGTACAGGGTATCCGCCAGAAGCGCTGGAATATCCTTTTAATATCAATGTCTCACCCAAAGAAGAGGGCAAAAACAGTAAAATCCGTATCACATATGAAGACGCACGTGGCAAGAATCAGGAATGGGGAACACGCACCGTGAACTCAACCCAGACCTTGACCATTCCACTTGTGCTCGCTCCAAATGAAAATGGGGCTGTGTCCGTATATCGTGATGGACAGTTCCTGGATACGTATCTTGTCTCCTACAGTGAAGCCAAAAATGGAACAGTAAACGTACCTTCCATTGACCCGGAACAAAGCACTGAGACGCCGCCAGAAAATGAGCCTGATCCAGGTGAAGGTAGCGTTGATGAGGGAAGTGTTGATCCCAATCAGGAAGGTGAACCTGAGTCCACACCGGCAGACGGTGAGGGTGACAGCGTAGATGAGGACACTTCTGCCATGAATAATGGTAAGGGGCACGGCAAGGAAAAAGAGAAGAAAAAGGAAGTCATTAACGCATCAAGCCGTCCATAAGGGCGGCTTATGCTGGCGTCTGGAGTAAATGTACCACCATCTAAAGGAGGGCGTCGGAGCTATGCCAGAAGGTATCATCGTTAAAGCGCTAAGCGGTTACTATTATGTCATGCCAGTGGAAGACAACGGGGTTCCTTCGGTTGAAGGTTCCGCCGTTCAATGTCGAGCCAGAGGTATCTTCAGAAAGCGGGGAACGTCACCGCTTGTAGGTGATCGCGTCAGCTACATGTTGACTGAGAATGGAGAAGGAACGGTTGATGAAATTCGGAAGCGTGAGACGGAACTTATCCGTCCTCCTGTAGCCAATGTAAGTTTGGCTGTTCTTGTGTTCTCTGTGAAGGAACCGGATATGAACCTGAACCTGTTGGACAAGTTCCTTGTTCATATCGAGCAGGCGGGGCTGGATGCACTCATTGTGTTGACCAAACTGGATTTGGCTGATCCAACCAAAGACACTGTTGCTGAAGTGAAAGCATTGTATGAGCAGGTTGGTTATGAAGTGATCTCCACAAGTTCACGTACCGGTGAAGGCAGTGAATTGCTCAGAGACCGACTGGCTGGTAAGATCAGCGTATTCTCCGGACAATCCGGTGTAGGCAAGTCTTCGATGTTAAATGCATTGATGCCGGGCTTGACGCTGGAGACAAATGCGATCAGCATGCGTCTAGGACGAGGGAAACACACCACTAGGCACGTGGAGCTTATTCCGTTGGATAATGGTGGATTTGTTGCGGATACGCCAGGATTCAGCCAACTGGACTTTCTGGAGATCGGTGTGGAGGAACTCTCCACTTGTTTCCGCGAATTCGCCCAGTTTGCAGATCAGTGCAAATTCCGAGGTTGTACCCATACACATGAACCAGGCTGTCGTGTGCTTGCGGCCAAGGAGGAAGGTCTGATCTCCGAAAGCCGATATCAGCACTATGTGCTGTTCCTGAACGAAATGAAAGATAAGAAGCGGAGGTATTAACATGATTAAAATTGCCCCATCGATATTATCAGCTGATTTTGCCCGCCTTGGTGCGGAAGTTGCAGAAGCTCAAGCTGCAGGAGGAGACTGGATTCATGTTGACGTTATGGACGGTCATTTCGTCCCTAATATTACGCTTGGACCTGCGATTGTGAAGGCAATCGCTCCACATACAAGCTTGCCGCTCGATGTGCATTTGATGATTGAGAATCCGGAGCGTTATGTTGAGGAATTTGCCAAAGCGGGTGCAGCGGTAATTACCGTTCATGCTGAGGCTTGTGTGCATTTGCACCGCGTTATTCATCTAATTAAGGAGCAAGGAGTGAAGGCAGGAGTTGCCCTTAATCCAGGAACGCCAGCATCTGCCATTCTCGAAGTTCTGGATGATGTGGACATGGTTCTTGTCATGACGGTCAATCCTGGCTTTGGCGGACAGGCATTCATCTCGGGTACGATGAACAAAATCAAGCAGATTCGTACTTGGTTAAACGAAAAGGGACGCCATGATGTACATATCGAAGTAGATGGCGGAATTGCTGCCGATACAGCCCCTCTTGTGGTGGAAGCTGGAGCAGATGTGCTCGTTGCCGGAAGTGCCGTATTTGGCCGTGAGGATCGTGCTGCCGCGATTACTGAAATTCGCCGTAGCTACGGAGGCTGATCTATGACCCTCAAGGAGACACTGTGGACGATGGCTGCGAGTCTCGTGACGGGACTTGTGCTTGCTTTGTTTGCGGTTATTCAATCCCCGTTTAATGCTATTACGTCATTAATCGGGGTAGGTGTTGTTATTATGTATTTCCGCAAATTTGATCGTACGGGACATCGGGTTACTTTTGTCATTTTCGGCATACTGTATTATTTACTGAGTGTTTTCATGATCGCTGCCTATCAATATATTCCTGCCCAAACGTAAATGACCTGATCTTCGGGCTTGTCATTGTGGAATAGGGATCGAAGGTTCCGCATAAATATGGTTACATGAGCAGGTTTCTCATGTAGCCTTTTTTGTCGTGTTTGAGGTAAAGAAGGCCTGAAGCATAGGATACGGCGGACGCATGAGCATGATGGGGAGGGTGAATTATGAAATTTTACACATTCAAACTGCCGAAGTTTTTGGGAGGGTTTGTAAAGGCGATTCTTAATACGTTTCAAAAGCACTGATCCGATTGATAAGGTAACAGGGAATACCGCCGCTTCGGCTCAGTCCTATCTGGAATTCGTACCTGCGAAGCGCCATGCGGCGGCCATTCACATTTTAATGAGCGTATTCAAGAATCCCTTTTTTGAATACCAAAAAAGCACCTGCAAGGAACAAGGTGCTTTTTGCTTACCCGATTTATAGTAGCTTTGCGTGATTATACGCGAGTCACTTTACCGGCTTTCAGTGCACGGGTGCTTACGTATACACGTTTTGGTTTGCCGTCAACGAGAATGCGGACCTTCTGAACGTTTACGCCCCAAGTACGACGGTTACGGTTGTTAGCGTGGGATACGTGGTTACCGGTGCCCGGTTTCTTACCTGTCACATAACATTTGCGAGACATAGATTACACCTCCTATCCTAAAATAACCAGTTGCCTTCAGAAACGAAAAGTCATTCCATAAGGACTAAATTGTTCTTCCTGATCATAAAGATCAGGTTTCAGTAGCTAATGGCGTTGTTTAAGCCGGCATGAACCGGATCATTTCCATTACTTAACCTGCATAAAACAATACTTGAATATAATATCATAATTAAAAAAGCTTCGTCAACTGATCCAAAAACTTTATTTATTTCTCCTGTCTAATATAGTACAATGTTGAGTAGTCCATAATACAGTGGTGAACAGGCTGTTGCCGCGAAGAAGTCGGAGAATAAACCGTACTTAGAGGTCGGTGGTCTGCTTTTTGGCAACGCTGTGAGCTGCGGCATTCCATCATTGGCACCAGTCTCCGTGCGGCATTCATGCCGGCTCTTGATACCGGTGCATATCCGTATGCCCCGAAGTTAGGGGTGCAGAGAGTGCAGGATATTGGTAGCCCGGCCGCCCAGACCGTTAATCCGGCTGACATGTTGTATTGTATGCCTGTGCCGGACAAGGTATGGACGAAGAATAACGCAGTCCGCGTTAGCGCATGAACAGACCAGACACATCTTGGTGCAAGGTGTTCGTGTATCAAGCTAGGAAGGGGAATTCTCACTTGAGTATACGTTCTTTAAATGGAACAGATTTCACCGCAATGGTACTTGCCGGAGCGGAACAACTTGGACAGCATGCAGAGCACGTCAATTCCCTGAATGTTTTCCCTGTGCCGGATGGTGACACGGGAACGAACATGAATTTGACAATGAGTGCAGGAGTCGCAGAGATTAAAAGAAAAAGTTCTGCCTCCATCGGCGAAGCTGCCGGTATTCTATCGAAAGGCCTGCTTATGGGCGCACGGGGGAATTCAGGAGTTATTCTGTCGCAATTGTTCCGTGGTTTTAGTCGTTCAGCTGCTCCCTATGAGGAACTGAATACGCTCCAATTTGCAGCAGCCCTGCAGAACGGTGTTGACGCAGCTTACAAAGCAGTCGTAAAGCCCGTTGAAGGGACCATTCTTACCGTAGCCAAGGAAGCGGCGAAACATGCCAACTACTACGCAAGACGGACGAATGATATTACTGAATTAATGAATGAAGTTTTGTTAAAAGCAAAAGAAGCACTGGCAATGACTCCGGAATTACTGCCTGTACTGAAACAGGTTGGTGTTGTGGATTCAGGTGGTCAGGGGCTTGTATATATCTACGAGGGCTTTATGGAAGTATTGCTGCAAAGTGACGGAGGGAGTCGTACTTCACTGAACAAAGAAGTAACCCCATCCGTGGTAGCATCTGCTTTGAAACCGGCTGCACCGACAGAAGTGGATATCAAGAAGCCTGCACAGCAGCAGGTGATTGCACCGGAGATGCCATTGTCTGCTCAGGCGAGACTGGAAACGGAAGATATTGAATTCCTGTATGATATGGAATTCTTCATTAATCGTGAGCTTGGAGAGAACGCAGGAGTGGCATTTGATGATGAAGCATTCCGGAAAGCGTTGTCAGTTAATGGGGATTCGATCATCATCATTGCCGACGATGAAGTCATCAAAGTTCATGTCCATTCCAAGACACCAGGCGATGTATTAAACCTGGCGCTGCATTATGGTGAGATTACACAGATTCATATTCTCAATATGCGTGAACAGCATCGGGATCTCCTGACAGCAGGCATGGATATTGCTCCATCACCTGAATTGTTTGCAGAGATTCCACCTGAGGCTGCGCGCAGTATGGAAGAGGCTGTGCTTCCTGCAGATGAGATGGCACCGTATGGTTTTATTGCGGTATCCTCCGGTGACGGTATTGCAGAGATTTTCCAAAGTCTTGGCGTTGATGTTGTTCTGTCCGGTGGACAGACGATGAATCCGAGTACTGAGGATTTTGTAAAAGCCGTTCGTTCCATTGCTGCGGAGCAGGTATTTATACTCCCGAATAACTCGAATATTGTACTGGCTGCGGAGCAGGCTCGTGAATTGCTTGAAGATGAGCGCCGGATTACGGTTATTCCAAGCAAGACCATTCCACAGGGAATGGCTGCTGCTTTTGCTTTCCAGGAAGATGAGTCTGCGGAAACAAACCGTGACCAAATGTTGGAGGCCATCAGCCGGGTACAGTCCGGTCAAGTGACTCATGCGGTTCGTGATACGCAATATGATGAATTAGATATTAAGGCGGGGCACTATATCGGTATTCATAACTCCAAAATTGTAGCGACGGATGAAACCATGCTTCAAGCATGTGAAGGTCTGCTCAAACAGATGATGGAGAGTGGAGATGAAGTGGTGACGATCCTTGAAGGGGACGAAGCTGACCCTGAGGTTACTGCTGCCCTCGCTGCATGGCTTGAAGAACAGTATCCTGATGCTGAGGTAGAGGTACATCTTGGAGGACAGCCGGTGTATTATTATCTGTTCTCCGTAGAGTCCTAATAGCACTCTAGCGAAGAGGAGGAGAGTCATGAGCCACAAGGTTACGATAGTAACAGACAGTACGGCAGATATTCCCGAAGAACTCATTCGCAAATACGGGATTCATATTGTTCCGCTACGTGTTCTATTCGGTGAAGAGACCTATGCAGATGGCGTTGATCTGACTTCGGAACAGTTCTACGAAAAGTTGAAGAAGGTATCTGTGTTGCCTACAACTTCACAGCCATCTCCAACCGATTTCATGAATGTGTACCAATCACTTCTTGATGAGAACCCGGAACGCCCGATTGTATCGATCCACCTGTCATCCGGCATGAGTGGTACCTATCAATCGGCCATGCTTGGCAAGTCTTTGCTGGAGCGCGAGGGTGACATCACCGTGCTGGATTCGAAGTCAGCTTCGTATGGATACGGTCTGATGGTAGTACAGGCTGCTGAACTTGCCGAACAGGGCAAGTCAGCAGTCGAAATCGCTGCTGCTATTGAAGGGATGCAACAATCTCGCAAGTTGTTCTTTCTTGTAGATACTTTGGAGTATCTGCAAAAGGGCGGTCGGATTGGCAAAGCTTCAGCCATCTTGGGAACGTTGCTTAACATTAAGCCGATCCTGTCTATTGATGAAGAAGGCGTTATCTACGCAGTTGAGAAAGTCAGAGGTCATAAAAAAGCAATGGCACGCATTATTGAGCTGTTCCAGAAGGATCTTGCAGGCAAACGGGTGAACCTAGCGGTAGGTCATACCGCTGACCCGGGATCAGCGATCGCTTGTGCAGAGCAGCTGCGGGGTCATTTTACACTGAATGAAGTGATCTATACCAATATTGGAGCCGTAATAGGCAGCCATGTTGGGCCTGGTGTCATTGCGATCTTTATGTGGCCTGTTCCGGAATGAGGGATTAGACATGAAATTGGAAGAAATATCAGTTAAGCAAATTAACGGCGTGAGTGCTCTCAAAGAGGGAGAGCTTCACGCCTTTGGCATCTCTACTGTTAAAGACCTGCTTGAATATTATCCGTTCCGTTACGAGGATTATCGTCTGCGTTCACTTAGTGAAGTGAAGGATGGGGACAAGATTACGGTCCAGGGACAGGTAATGGGTATTCCTGTATTACAACGATACGGTAAAAAGTCCCGTCTTACCTGTAAGATCATGACGGAAGAGTGGATGATTACAGCCACCTGGTTCAATCGCCATTTCCTCAAAGAACAACTAACCCCCAATCGGGAGATTGTGATTACGGGAAAATGGGAACAAAAACGCATGCAGATGACCGTGACTGACTCGGAGTTCCCCGATAAAGGCGATGGGCGTTCAGGTACACTGCAACCTGTATATTCGGTAACCGGCAAACTGACACAACAATGGATGCGGAAAACGATCAATCAGGGATTAATTCAATTCGGAGATATGATTCCTGAGATTCTGCCTCAGTCCTTGATGAAGAAATACAGCTTGATGCCTCGTAAACAAGCGATTTCGGGAATTCATCGTCCACAGGACAACCGGGAAGGTCAACAGGCCAGACACCGGATGGTGTATGAAGAGCTGTTTCTGTTCCAGTTGAAAATGCAGGCGTATCGCGCGCTCAACCGGAATCGCATGGATGGTGTAGTGCATACCACGGACAATACGACGATTCGTGAGTTTGTACGCAGTTTACCTTTTGAACTGACAGATGCTCAGAAAAAGGTGGAGCTTGAAATTCTGCATGATATGCRTTCGCCCTATGCAATGAATCGGTTATTACAGGGTGATGTCGGATCGGGTAAAACGGTTATTGCGGCAATTGCGCTATACACGACTGTTCGATCCGGTTTCCAAGGGGCTCTGATGGTGCCTACGGAGATTCTGGCGGAGCAGCATATGCGCTCACTGCAAAAGCTGTTTGAACCGTTTGGGGTAACCGTAGGGCTGTTAACGGGCAGTGTAAATGGACGCAAACGTAAAGATCTGATCGCCTCATTGCAAATGGGCATGATTGATATTGTGGTGGGTACACACGCCCTGATTCAGGAAGATGTTTTCTTCCGTGATCTGGGTCTTGTGGTGACGGACGAGCAGCATCGCTTCGGGGTGAATCAGCGCAGCGTTTTACGACGCAAAGGATATAATCCGGATGTGTTAACGATGACGGCAACGCCTATTCCGCGGACACTGGCCATTACAGCTTTTGGGGATATTGAGGTATCCACGATCTCAGAGCGTCCGAAAGGGCGGATTCCCATCTCCACGTATTGGGTCAAACACGATATGATGGAGCGGGTGCTCGGTTTTATCTCGAGAGAAGTGGATCAGGGACGTCAGGCTTATCTGATCTGTCCGCTCATTGAAGAGTCGGAGAAGCTGGATGTGCAGAATGCCATTGATCTGCATGTGCAGATGCAGCAGAACTTTCCAAAATATCGTGTAGGTCTGTTGCATGGCCGAATGACGGCTGCGGAGAAAGAAGAGATGATGCGGGACTTTTATAGCAATGATATTCAGTTGCTTGTCTCCACCACCGTTGTCGAGGTTGGGGTCGATGTGCCAAATGCCACGTTGATGGTCATTATGGACGCGGACCGCTTCGGTCTCTCCCAGCTGCATCAGCTTCGTGGTCGGGTCGGTCGTGGTGCGCATGCTTCCTATTGTGTACTCATTGCTGATCCCAAGACGGAGGTTGGACAGGAACGCATGAAGGTCATGACGGAAACCGAGGATGGATTCGAGGTATCTCGTCGGGATCTGGATCTCCGGGGTCCGGGTGATTTCTTTGGTACCAAACAGAGCGGACTACCCGAGTTCCGTCTTGCCGATATGGTTGCCGATTTTGCTGTGCTCGAACAAGCCAGAGATGACGTGACCCATTTAATTGAGGATGCGACCTTCTGGACCTCTATGGACTATGCACCTCTGCGTGATTTCCTACAGCAACAGCAAGTATTCAAGGGTGATCTGATTGACTAAAGCTTGCCATAATAGCGGGTTTTTCGTATTACCTTTGTAAAAAAAGACAAGTGTACAAGCCCTCCCGACATATGAATAAGAAGTGAGTTCATTCTTTTGGGAGGTGCTATACGTTTTGGGTTACCAACAATATGGAATTAGTCCGCAGCTGGTGGAGCGGATCAAATTAAAGATGAAAAATCCCGCTGTCAAAGAGCGTATCAAAAAGTTGATTGATGGCGTGACCAAGTCTGATCTGCAAGATAAGGCCAAGGTCAGAAGGTTGGTCAAGTCTTCGGCAGTCATTATGAATGAGAATTTCTCTCCGGCGCAGGAGGAGCAGTTTGTTGCTTTTGTGCTTGCACAGAAGATTGATCCGAACAATACGTTTCATTTGATTAAGCTGTGGGGGATGTTTAGGTAGGGATTCGATGTAATGTGGGTGGAAAAAACATTCGTTTACACGAGGGCACTACGATGACAGAATAACCTTCCGAGCGCTGTTATCCCCGGATTTTCTGATTGACCCTTTCCAAGGGTAAAATCCGGTGATAAAGGCGCACGCTTCGCTTCTTTAGGTTATTTCTGTCCTCTCCGTTGTTGTGTAAATTGATTTATTTTACAAAACCAAATTACATCGAATGTTTATGAAGTAATTTTAGTGGGTGGGGCGTTCTATAAGTCAGGAAGATGACTTATGGAACGCCCTTTTGATTGAATAACCAGGGACAAGCCTTGTGGCAGTACTCGGTTGAATATTCGTTGTAGTTATCGAAATGACCCATGACCTGGCTTGTGTTACCGCATTTTCATTGAGTATGTTATGTTGGTTAAATCGACCATCTTAGTACTTGCGAGCTTCAAGGAATATGGGCTGATGGAAGAAGGCCAGTACCTGCCGAATGATCGATAAGAGCCACAACAACGAAAACAAGGAACTGGGCCATCATGCATGGCCTGGTTCCTTGTTGTTTGCGGTGAAGGATTTGTGTTGCTTTCGGTATTCCTCTGGAGTCCTACCGGTCAATTTTTTAAACACCCGAAAAAAATATTTTGGATTGTCGTAACCCAACTGTTTGGCAACCCGGTAGATTTTATCGTCTGTGCTCGTTAAAAGCTGCTTGGCTTGCCTGATCCGTAGTCTGTTTACGTAATCAGTGAAGTTCTCGGATGTCTTTTCTTTAAATAAATGACTGAGGTAACTCGGGTTCAGGTAGAACAGGGACGATACCCATTCCAGCGTTAAATCCTTGGTATAGTGATTATCGATATATGTCCTGACGTTGTCGATCACTTGATCTGATGAGTAGGGGTTGTCTTCCTTAAGCAGAAGAGCTGTTTCCGTCAGCACCTTTACCATGTAATGCCTAATGCACTCCATATCGAACGAGACGTTCAGGACGGCCTCCAAGCTGGAAGAGGCGCTACTGTTGCCTCCGTTCTGGATATAGTTACTCAGCAGCCGTTTGGTTTCCGTGATAATGTCTCTGCACTGCTCTTTCAGGTGGGCAAGCAAAGCGTCAGGCTGGCGTATGTAGAAAGCAAAGAAATCGGTGATGACCTCTTCCACCTTCGGCACATTCCCGCTCTCTATAAAAAATAACAGTTCATATGTTCGAGCCCACTTCAGTTGATGTAGTGGAATTTGCTCCCGTGAAAATACGTAACATTTGCCAAAATCGGTAAAGGCTCGTTCGTCCAACGCAAGGATCGTTTGATGATGAGCTTCTCGGACCCCACCAATGCCTGTATGAGGCAAGCTGATCCCCACACAACAATCCGTAGTTTCAGATTTGGTCAAAATGATACTCGCAGTTTGTTCCGCCATTTTCTGCAAATCAAGCTGGCCTGAATAATCCAGATCATGCATCAGGAAAAACAGTACCTGATCCGTTTGTGGATGAGGAATGTACAGGCCATTCGAAAAGGTAGGTAGTTGCTGTGTTGTAAGCGGTTGAGGACCATAAATCGTCAATAAAATGAACTGGTCAGATGCCATGATGGCGGCAAATTCCGCAGAGCGGAACACAGGTGTTTTGATGGATGAATGGGGAGCCAGCACGTAATTCAGGAAGGCTTGCATGTCTGCATCCCTTTTCATCTGCTCCGTTTCTACTTCTCTTAGAACGACTTCCCGCTGAAGAGAGCGCTCCTGTTCGATGGCTTGGATGGCTTGGTGAAGCGTACCGTGGATCTCGTCCCGGCTAAAAGGCTTCAGCAGGTAATTTACAACTTTCGCAGAGATTGCCTCCTGCATATAATCAAAATCGGTATGTCCGCTAATGACAATTAACTTAATGCGCGGATATTGCTGGCATACTGTCCTGATCAACAGCTTGCCGTCGACCTCAGGCATGCGCATGTCCGTAAAGATAATGTCCGGCTTGAACGATTCAATCAAAGCCAAGGCGTCTGCGCCGTTATCTGCTTCGCCTAAGAGTTCAAGCGAGTGCTCAAAATTCCCGATTTTTTTTAACAAACCTTTGCGGATCAAGGGTTCATCGTCCACAACGATATACGTGTACATCTCTTGGTCACCTCTTTTCCCAATTGGCCGGAATTTCGAGTGTAATTCGAGTTCCTGTATTCAAAACGGTATGAAACGAAAGGCCGTAACCCTCTCCGTAATACAAAGCAATTCGTGAATGCACGTTTTTGATGCCGATGCTTTGTTTATGCCTTTGACCAACGGCGATGAATTCAGGTGGCTGCTGGAGCAATTGTCGAAGTTCCTCCGCTTGTGTTGAGGACATGCCCACGCCGTCATCCCAGATCTCGAACACGATGCTGTCCCCCTGAAACAACCCGGTAATGGTAACGGTACCCTTCCCACGTTTGTTCTCCAACCCGTGATAGATGGCATTTTCCACGAGTGGTTGCAACAGAAGTTTCAGCATGCGACGACTCCGAATTTCCGGGTCCACATTCAGGTTGAACGCGAACTTGTCACCATACCGAATCTGCTGGATGGCCATGTAGTTTTCTACATGCTGAAGTTCTTCGCTGACCACGACCAGCTCGCTGTCCGTTTTGATGCTGTAGCGGAACATGTCCCCGAGTGACTTGGTCATCACCACAATACTCTCAACTTCTTCGATCTCGGCAATGCTATTAATCGACTCCAGCGTATTGTAGAGGAAATGGGAGTTGATCTGTGCTTCCAATGCCTTCATCTGGGAGTCCAGCATGAGGATTTTATTCTGGTAACTTTCTCGGATATGCGTATCGATGTCTTTCATCATTTTGTTGAACTCATGGTAAAGGATTCCAATCTCGTCGACTTGCCTTGTTACTTGAGGCTTGATGGTCACAAAACGATGAGATTTGGTTTTGCGCATCAGTTTGGTCAATTCGATGATGGGTTTGGTGATCAGGTTGGACAAGAAAAAGGAAAGTAGAAGGAAAATGACGGCACAGCTTACGGCCACGTATAACAGCAACTTTTGTGAGATGTTGTACTCCTCATACAGCCGATCCATAGAGATGTTGGCAATCACGTTCCAATTGCGGCCGGGAACTTTCTGGATTACCGTCATCATGTTATCTTGGATTGATTTGTACTGTGAACTGTTGCCGACTTGATGCGTTGCCGCAGCCAGAGTATCGGAGAGAGGAGTGCCAACTCTACTTCCGTCGCTGGAGTACAGGATCTCGCCAGCGTCGTTCGCCAGATATAGATTGGACAAGCTTGGTGCCGGATTACGTTTTAGACCATCAAAAATGTTCATACTGCAATCCAGCATAAACACGCCTAGGAACTCGTTGTTGTTGGGATCGTAGAGGGCTCTGGAGAAGCCAATGGATTCCTTGGCGTTAATGATGTAAGGTTTGACGCCAACTTCACCAATATACAAATCGCCTTTGCGCTGGATCGTATCCAGATACCACTCATCGCGAAGTGCGACATAATCGAGGCGTAGGTCTGTGCCGCTACTGCCATAGCTTATCCATTTGCCATCAGGTGTGAAAAGGTACAAACCATTGATGTAATTGTAACCAAGCAGAATGTTTTCAAAGATCAATTTCAATTTGCTGCGAATCATGAAGATTTCATATTGATCGTTGGTACCGTTCAACTTGATTAGTTCATCACTCACAGTGCTGTAAGCGGTTGCATTGGAAGACTGCTGAAGGAGTGTGACAGAGATCCGGTCGATGTTCTGCAAAATTTCCTCCATGCTCTTGACCGAATTGCCTATAGTTGTCGACGTCACGAGAGAGGTCTGCTCATTCACCAGCTTCGTGTAACTGCGATAGGAACTGACAGAAACAACGATAATTGGCACGATTGATACGAGGACGAGGACCAGAAAAAGTTTAGTTTTGATGTTGAACAGAATCATACGTGCTCCTCCCGCCATTTGTCAATTCTAAAAATAGTGCACCATACGAGCCAAAGCAAATGCACTTTTGCCCACCGTATGATGAGAATGTGCACAAAGCAAGAATAAACATGAATTGGGGGAATGACAAGATGAAAAAAAGAAAACGACTGTGGTCCCTAACTTTGGTACTGCTCATGATGTTTCTGAGCGCATGCAGCTCCAGTAGCGAGGAGGGGAGCGGTACGGATACGAATAACGGGAGTGCAGATGAGTCAGAGAAGCCAATTACGCTGACGATGATGCTTTCGGGAAACAAAGCATCCGAGGGAGAGGATTTCGAGCTGGAGACCTTGCCGCGTCTAGTCAAAGAGAAGTTCCCGAACATTAACTTGGAAGTACAAAAGTTGCCTGATGATCAATACAATACATCTGTTCGAACCAAGCTTGCGGCTGGACAGGGACCGGACATTTTCTGGATTTTCCCGAAGAATGCGGCTGGCGGTGTCATTGATTTTGCAAAGGCTGGTTTCGCTGCAGATCTGTCAGATCTGAAGTTCTGGGACAACATCAGCCAAGGAGCGAAGGAAGATATGTCCTATGAGGGTAAACCTTACGGGGTGGCCGAAGGGTTGGACTTCTTGGGCGTTTACTACAATAAGGAGTTGTTACAACAAGCGGGATATTCCGAGTTTCCGAAGGATTGGCCTTCGTTTCTGGACTTATGCCAAAAGTTGCAGGCAGCGGGCGTAACACCAATTGCGATGGGTGACAAGGACCCTTGGATGATCCAATTCGGTATGTATCCGATTGCGGCCAATGTCGTGTATCCGAATGAGCTGGATTTTGATGTCAAACTGCAGAACGGCGAAAAATCGCTGACTGATCCAAAGTGGGTTCAAACGATATCGAAATACAAAGAGCTCTATGATAACAACTACGTTGTCAAAAACTCGCTTGGTATTGGCAGTGCCCAATCTGCACAGTTGTTTATCGACGGGAAAGCAGCCATGACCTTTACGGGAACATGGGATTATGCCTCCATGACGTCCAAAGGCGCTACCGATTTTACTCGCGGATTCGCTTCATTGCCAGGTAACGAGCCGGAACAGCCGGTGTTTGTATCTGCTGCAACATCTGCCGGATACGCTTTGAACGCCAAATCGGCAAACCTGGATGCAGCCAAGGAAGTACTGAACTACCTGTTTGATGGTGAATCCGATCTGTTCAAAGCATTTGTGGAAGCCAACAGTTCCATCAGCGTCTATAAGGACGTAGAACTTGAAAATGAATTGTTCAAGGAAGTGAATGACAATTATCAACAAACTGGAAATTCCATCTACTTCAGCAACCAGATGTGGCCAGCAGGAGTATCGGACGTCATGCAAGCAAAGTTTGCCGAGATTATTGCTGGACAGAAAACAACACCAGAAGATGTGGCAAACGCCATGGAAACCAAGTTTAGAGAGCTGTGGAAAAACTAGAACAAAACGATGCTGTCTGCTGTAAAGGGGAGAATGATTGTCCTTCTCCCTTGCCGCAGGCCCTCTTGGAAAGGATGGAGCAGGATGAGCTCTACTGTAATGAAAAAGTCCATGTACTGGTTTGCTTTGCCGGCATTGATCTTCTACCTGACCTTCTGGATCTTCCCGATCCTGCGGTTGTTCCAGTACAGTATAACGGACTATAACGGGTACGCCCAAGCCTATAACTATATCGGTTTCGACAACTATAAGGAATTGTTCCGGAGCGACATCCTAGGCATTTCTTTAAAAAATACACTGATCTATACATTCGTCACCGTCATAGCTGGCAATATCATCGGTTTGGCAATGGCATTACTGTTAAACATGAAAATAAGAGGAACCGGGATTTACCGTTCCCTGGCGTATATTCCCACTTTGTTCAGTGCGATTGTCGTCGGCTTTTTGTGGAGTTACGTCTATATGCCGGATTACGGGCTGATTTCTTCCTTTCTCGATAAACTGGGTATCGCAAATGAACTGAATTTCCTGGGTGACTACTCGACCGCACTGTATTCTATTATCTTCGTGGAGATCTGGAAGACGATCGGAACGACAATGATTATCTTCCTTGCAGGACTACAGACTGTTCCAAGCGACCTTTTGGAAGCAGGACGGATTGATGGCTGCGGCTCATGGAGATTGCTGCGACATGTGAAGATTCCATTACTGGCAACAGCGATTACAATTAACGTGACGTTAAGTCTGATCAATGGACTCAAAGCGTTCGACTTCCCGTTTATCATGACGAATGGCGGTCCCGGCACGGCTACCAACACACTGATTTATACCATCTACAAGATGGCATTTACCGAACAACTCTTTGGTAAAGCTTCGGCTCTTGGCGTTATTTCCTTTGCCGTGATTATCGTCATTACCGCTGTTTTTGTCCTGAAAATGAACAAACGGGAGGTGTCGGCATGACGCTTCGTAAAGTTTTGGGGAAAGGGTCCGTTCAGGTCGTTGTGTTGTTGGTGATGGCGTTAAACCTGATTCCGTTAATTATTGCCTTTTCGACATCACTCCGAGATCCAAGCAACAACACAAATCCGCTGGTCCTGTTCCGGGAGATGTCCTTTGCAAGTTACAAGGCTGCCTTCGACCGCATGCACTTTCCGGAAGCGCTATGGAACAGCGTGGTGTTAACCGGCGTATCAGTCGTGTTCGTTGTCCTGTTTGCGGCGATGGCGGCCTACCCGATGGCCCGTTTGAAAACAAAGCTAAGCAAGTTCATGTATTTGTTTTTTTTGTCCGGACTCGTGGTACCTGCGCAAATGGTATTGATACCGATCGTGCAAATGATCAATGCACTGCATATTCCAACAAATCAATATACGCCTATTTTCATGTTCATTACGTGCAGTTTGCCGTTTTCAACTTTCCTGTACACGGGCTTCATTCGAAGCGGTGTGCCTGAGGAGGTAGAAGAAGCGGCGCACATCGACGGGGCGGGATTATTCCAACGGTTCTGGACCGTCGTGTTCCCCTTACTCATTCCGGTAACGGTTTCGGTCATTATTACACAAGGTGTCTGGATCTGGAACGATTATTTCTTCAATATGATCTTTATTTCCAGCGCAGGAGATTCACCGTTACCACTGGCCATGCTTGGATTTTTGGGCGATCAGCAAAATCCCACGCAGTGGAATGTCCTGTTTGCAGCGTGCTTTCTGTGCGCACTACCGTTGCTGCTGGCGTTCTTGTTCCTGCAAAAATATTTTATCGGTGGTATGACCGTTGGGGCGGTCAAAGGTTAAGGAGGACACTGCAATGAATGAAAAAGTGATAAACAATGCCTGGCTGGAAAAAGCACAGCGTCTAATGCCGGAGCTTCACCAGCAAAAGGTCTATCCGGAACATATCGTGAGCGCAGTTCCGGATGCGTCGGCTTTTCAGGGGTGGCGTATCGAACCACTCGGCTTAGCAGAACAACTATCTGATCAAGTGTTGTGCAAGGGAGACAGTGTTACGCTGGATTTCGGGGAGCATCTCGTCGGTTATCTGACCTTGTCGCTTCTTAACGAACGCAGCAATGCAGATGCACCTCTCAGGTTGAAGCTCACATTTGGAGAAATGCCCTGTGAGGTCGGTGAGAATTTTGCAGAATATTCGGGCTGGCTTAGCCGTTCATGGCTTCAGGACGAGATCGTGAATATGAATGTGTTACCTGGCACGCTAACACTGAACCGTCGATATGCCTTTCGGTATCTGAAAATCGAGGTGGTAGAAACGTCGATCCGTTACGATATTCGAATTAACGATATATATTGCTTGACGGTGACTTCAGCAGACATAGGAGCAGTACCTCAATTGCCTGAAGGTATCGACAAGGAGCTGCTGGAAATAGATCGCGTGTCCGTGAAGACACTCCGGGATTGCATGCAGACGGTATTCGAAGATGGACCGAAGCGCGATCGACGTTTATGGATCGGAGATCTTCGCCTTCAGGCCCTCGTCAATTATGAAACATTCGGCTGTAATGATCTCGTCAAGCGCTGTTTGTATCTCTTTGCCGGAACGAGACTGGAAGGCGGCCAGGTAGGAGCCTGTTTGTACGAACAACCAGAACCGTACGTGGACGACATTTACCTATATGACTATGCGTTGTTCTTTATTGCGACATTATGGGACTATTTTGAAGCTACCAAGGACAGGGAAACGTTGGAAGAACTTTGGCCGGTGGCTAGAGAACAGATTGAGATTGGGCTTAAACGACTTGATGAGCGGGGCATCGTAAGGGATGACGATACATGGTATTGTTTTCTGGACTGGCATGAAGAATTAAATAAACAGGCGGGTGCTCAGGCAGTTCTCATCTATAGTATGAAAAGGGGAAGGTCGATTGCCAAAGAACTAGGGCTGCCGGAGTATGAGGAATGGATTAACGCACACATCAAAGACGCTGAGCAAGCAGCTCTCACATATCTGTGGGATGGTGAACAGGGCTTTTTCGTCAGTGGTGAAAAAAGACAGGTATCCTGGGCATCGCAAGTATGGATGGTACTGGCTGAGATCATGGATGCTCCAGCGGCCCGGCAATTACTTGATCGGTTAATGAGTAACGAAGAAGCTATTGGCATGACCACGCCGTACATGGTTCATCATTATGTTGATGCATTGATTATGTGCGGGCAAGAGGAGCAGGCAATGGAACAGATCCGAAGGTATTGGGGCGGTATGCTGAAGGATGGGGCGGACACTTTCTGGGAGCTCTACGACCCGGACGACAAAACGTATTCTCCTTATGGCAGCAATTTGGTCAACAGTTATTGCCATGCTTGGAGCTGCACACCAAGTTATTTTATCAGGCGAAATTTTTCATGAATTTTGGACTTGAGGTCAACCAGGTACGTCTGGTTGGCCTTTTTGGATTAGTTTCAGATCGTATAGAGCCTGCCATGGCCTATTGTTTTTATTATTATCTGTTTTTGTTCGTACCGATAAAAGAACGAGTGGCTATTAATGAAGCGATAAATACGAATATTAAAATAAAGTATATGGGTTTCCTTTAAGGTTGTAGACTTGAACGATGAGTGTCAGAGTTGAGATGTTTAAGATTATTTGCAGGACAATCGCCGATGAGCGATCGGGAATAATTGGAATAAAATGACAACTGATTATAACATAGGTTTTTCTGGAGTCGGACATTTCCATAGAAGTTAAGGGACGAACTATGGTGTGCTTGGTGCAATATAGTTGATGTATTTTCACAGGATGGACTTTGCTTTCCTCCGGGGGGAGCGGTAAACTGTTGCATACGAGCCTTATGGATTAATGTCCTGGATATTAATCCATAAGGCGTGGCTGTGTCGATATGCATTTTATTTCAGACAGATGTGGAGGAAGTAGGATTGGAAATGTTTACGATGCTGCTAGGTTTATTTGAACGGGCGGCGCTGTTGATTATATTTTTATTCTTTCTGTCGAGGGTGCCAAGGTTTAGGCAGATTCTGCAAAAGGGGAAATTAAGGTGGCAGGAGTCTATTGCGGTTACCTTGTTATTCTGTGCTTTTGCCATTTTCGGGACATATACGGGCATTAATGTTGAAGGTTCACTGGTGAATGTACGGATCATCGCCGTGTTATCGGGTGGTATTTTGTTCGGAGCGCCTGTGGGTATTATTACGGGGATTGTTTCAGGGGTACATCGGTATTTGATTGATATGGATGGAGTCACAGCTATACCGTGTCTGATCACAAGTATCCTGGCGGGTCTGGTCTCCGGATATATACATAAGTACACGCCCAAGCCCAAGCGGTGGATCATCGGTATTGGTGCTGGAATGATCTGTGAAGCGCTCACGATGTTATTAATCCTGCTATTTTCCTATCCCGATCCACTGGGTGCCGATATTGTTTCGAAGATTGCGTTGCCTATGATTCTGGGAGAAGTCAACATTGGGCTAATTGTGCTCTTGGTGCAGAGTGTTGAAGGGGAAAAGGAAATGATTGCAGCTCGTCAGGCGAAGCTGGCACTGGAGATTGCAAACAAAACCTTGCCTTATTTCCGTTCGATTGATGAGGATTCTCTACGCAAAATCTGCCGGATTATTCAGGAGGATATTCAGGCTGATGCGGTTGCAATTACGGATACCCGGAATGTACTGGCGTATGTAGGATTTGGCGAGGAACGCTATCATATCGGTAATGAAATTATAAGTGAGATGACCAAGAAGACGATATCCAGCGGGGAGATTACGATCAGTAATGATGTGATTGATGAAAAAACACCCGATATCCACTCGCTGTTAATCATTCCGCTCAAAGAACGAGGAGACATTACAGGTGCGCTGAAAATTTATTATCGCAAAGCGTACAAAATTACGTATCCATTACAAACGATGGCTGTAGGTCTATCGCAGATCATCTCGACCCAGATGGAGGTATCGCGGGTAGAAGAGATCAAGGCTGCTGCCAACAAAGCAGAGCTGCGTGCATTACAGACAACCATTCATCCTCATTTTTTGTTTAATGCGCTAAATGCGATTGCATCGTCCATCCGAACCAAACCGGATCGTGCTCGGGAGCTGATTGTGAATCTATCCGGGTACATGCGTTACAATCTGGAGCTGTCGGATGAGTTAATTGATATTCATAAGGAACTGGAGCAGGTCCGTAATTATGTAGAGATTGAGAAAGCTCGCTTTGGCAGCCGACTTAACGTGATCTATGACATTGATGAAGTCGCGGTGCATATTCCGAGTCTTGTTATCCAGCCGCTCGTCGAAAATGCAATTATTCATGGCATTCTCAAGGTCAAAGGACCCGGGACTGTTCGAATTCGGGTACAGGATTATCCGGAGTTTGTGCGAATCAGTGTCAGTGATACAGGTGCAGGCATCAGTGCAGATATTATTGAACGGGTCTACCACGACCGTATGCCTGGTAACCAGATCGGGCTATATAATGTGCATCGCCGGGTCAAGCTTATCTACGGACAAGGTGTAACCATTACAAGGCTGGAACAAGGAACGGATATTTTATTTGATGTGCCCAAAGGAGATGTCGTAACAAGGTGATGATGGATCAATGAGAGCTCTTATTGTGGAAGACGAGATTCTGGCGAGTGAGGAATTGAATTATTTAATCCAGGAACATAGTCAGATTGAAGTGGTGGACCGCCTTGAAGACGGGCTGGATGTACTGAAATTTTTACAGGAACAAGAAGTAGATGTCATTTTCCTTGATATCAATATTCCCTCGCTGGACGGTATGATGCTGGCCCATCATATTGGGAAATTTGCAACGAAACCTTATATTGTATTTACTACGGCGTATAAGGAACATGCAGCGGAAGCCTTTGAGTTGGAGGCGTTTGATTATATTCTGAAACCGTATGACGAGAAACGAATTGCTGCAATGCTCCATAAGCTGGAGCTCGCATTCAAACGTGATCATGCGCCGGTGGAGCAACATGTTGAGGATGGACCAGCCCCTACGGCGGACGGATCTGCTGCGCATGGTGAACTGGTACGAGAACGAGATACGAATTCCCATACAGACAGAAGAATTAATTTGCTGCGGAATGACAATATTATTGTTACGGATACGGCAGATATCTACTATGCGGAAGCACAAGAGAAAGTGACGAAGGTATATACCAAAAATGGGGAGTTCACCATGCCAGTGAGCATATCGGATTTTCACAGCCGTCTGCCACAGGATACGTTCTTTCGCTGCCACCGTTCGTATGTCGTAAATCTGTCGCAAATCCGTGAGATTGTACCTTGGTTCAACAATACGTATCTGCTCCGTCTACGCGATTTGGAAGCTGAAGTGCCCGTGAGTCGTGGGAAGGTCAAAGAATTCAGGCAACTCATGCGCATCTAGAAGCATTTCATTCCGCATCTGATGCAACTCATGCTCAAAACGGTGTGATGAATCCCCTTTCATGTATGATTAGCTTGTGAACGCATTCATGTATATGACATCGGCAAAGGGGAGATCACGATGAAAGCAATAATTTCATCCGTTTCATCAACACCTGAATCAACATCTGCACCTACAAAAATGAACCGCTGGCTTATTGTATTGGGGACCATCATTGTACAAATGGGTCTTGGAACCATCTATACTTGGAGTTTATTTAATCAACCGTTGTCTGATCGTTTCGGATGGGACGTCAGCTCGGTCGCGATAACTTTTTCAATTACCAGTTTTGCTTTGGCATTTGCCACATTGTTTGCAGGCCGGTTGCAGGAACGTTGGGGTCTCCAGCGCCTGATCCGTGTAGCCGGGGTTGTGCTTGGACTGGGTCTTATTCTGAGTTCCCAAGTCACTTCGCTAACACTGCTGTACATTTTGGCTGGATTTGTCGTTGGTTTTGCAGATGGTACGGCGTACATTACGTCGCTGTCTAATCTGATCAAATGGTTCCCGGAGCGTAAAGGTCTTATCTCGGGGATCTCGGTCGGAGCCTTTGGTACTGGTAGTTTATTGTTCAAATATGTGAACACAGCATTGATTGGTGCTGTTGGTCCTGCTCAGGCATTTATGTATTGGGGCATTATTGTTCTGGTTCTGGTCGTTGCGGGATCATTCCTGATCCGCGAAGCGGTTGTTCGGGAACAGGCTCCGGCAAGCAAGGAAGGATCCAAACAAGTCGTAGCACGTCATGATTACACGGTGAAAGAGATGCTGCGTACAAAAGAAGCGTACATGCTGTTTGTTATTTTCTTCACGGCGTGTATGAGTGGCCTGTATCTGATCGGTATTGTCAAAGATATCGGTGTACAACTCGCTGGACTTGATGTAGCTACCGCTGCAAACGCAGTGGCCATGGTTGCAATCTTTAACACGGCAGGACGTATTATTCTCGGTGCGCTGTCGGATAAAGTAGGACGAATGAAGGTCATCGCTGGTGCGCTGCTAGTTACAGCCGTAGCTGTCATGACACTTAGTCTGGTTCCACTGACCTTCGGGATCTTCTTCGCCTGTGTGGCGGCCGTTGCATTCTGCTTTGGCGGTAACATTACGGTATTCCCGGCGATTGTGGCCGATTACTTCGGACTGAAAAATCAGAGCAAAAACTATGGCGTCATCTATCAGGGATTTGGATTTGGTGCTTTGGCTGGATCATTCATCAGCGCCCTGCTGGGCGGATTCCATCTGACCTTCATTGTGATTGCTGTACTCTGCGCTGTCTCGTTGTTGCTCGCACTGATCATCACCCCTCCAGGTGAAGGTCGTCGTGCTCGTCAACGTGAAAAACAGATGAACCTTAACCCTTCATCACGGGCAAGCTAACAACATACACTGGAAGTACGGAACAGAGAATATTTCTTCATCTTAAAAAGCAAATTAAAAAAAAAAGTAAACAAAGCGGTCTCCAGATGAGGCCGCTTTTTGGTATCTACAGTTGTCAGATTTGCCGGACTGTTGGCCTATCGGACCATCTGGCTGCCTGCAAGCGTGGTGCCTTGTGTGCATTCCATCATTCGCATCTGTTATACTCTAGGTGAATTCAACAAGACCAAGATAAGTTATGTACCCCAGAGGAGGCACATCATGAAGTTCATTAAATACACACAACCTGATTTTGATGATTATTATGCATTGGTTTCCAATATGGAAGTAATGAAACAGATTACAGAACGTGCAATACCTGAGCAAGAGGCGAGAACGCAATTTGAGTCCATGCTGGATTTTAATGTGCGTTCCACTTGCGGACATTACCGGGTATTTAGTGAAGATGGTGCCGGTGTGGCGTATGCCAAATTGATTCCGGATCAGGAGGACCCGACCAAGGCTGAGATAGGTTACATGATCCTGCCTGAACATTGGGGCAAAGGTCAAGGCACATCCATTGCGTCACGGTTGATTATTCAGGCACAAGCCGCAGGGATTGGATCACTCTATGCAGTTATCGATCCGGGTAACGCTGCTTCCCGGCGGATCTTGACCAGACAGAACTTTGTATCCACCTGGACAGGTGATTACGATGGTCTTCCCGGTGAGATTTTGGAGTTAAATCTTCAAATGAAGCGGTAAAGGTACTATTCTGAGGGTAATCAGATAATACAGGGCATCTTGCATGAGATGGCTGGAGCTCATTATCATCATGGTGCATGGGTTCACCCATGTACATTTCATGCAAGATGCTTGCTTATATAGAGATGTGGAGGAGATGACATATGAGCAATTCAACCATGGAACGTCTGAATGCATTACTGCCGGAGTGGCTGGAGACCAGTCGTCTGCACACCGGGCAGGGTAAGGTGGCTTCTTATATCCCGGAGCTTGTCAAAGCCTCTCAGGATGAGCTTGGTATACATATCATGGACGCCGATGGGAACTATGTGTCGGCAGGGGATTGCGGTGTCCCATTTACGATGCAAAGTATCTCCAAAGTATTTACCCTTATTCTGGCCTTAATGGACCATGGTGAAGAAGCAGTCTTCTTTAATGTAGGAAAAGAACCCACAGGCGACGATTATGATTCGATGATCAAGCTTGAACTAGTCGAACCCGGTATTCCGTTTAATCCATTAATCAATGCGGGTGCGATTACGGTGTCCTCGCTTGTTGGAGGAGACTGTAAGGAAGAGAAATCACGCCGCATTCTGGAGTTTTTCCGTAAACTGGCGAATAATGATCAGCTGGGCTATAACGAAGAGGTGTTTCAGTCCGAATCGGAGAGCGGTCATATGAATCGTTCACTTGGCTACTTTTTGAAGCACAACGGGGTCATTAAGGATGACGTTGAAGACGTGCTTGCCGTGTATTTCCGTCATTGCTCCATTGAAGTGACGTGTGCAGATCTGTCTCGAATGTCACTCGTTTTGGCCTATAATGGAACAGATCCAATTACGGGAGAAGAACTCATCCCTCGTCGCTATGTTCAGATTGCCAAGACCTTCATGACCACCTGTGGTATGTATAATGCATCAGGCGAATTTGCCATCGAGGTTGGATTGCCCGCTAAAAGTGGAGTATCCGGTGGAATTCTGACCCTTGTACCGGGACAATTCGGCATAGGTCTTGTTGGCCCGGCTCTGAATCGCAAAGGCAACAGTATTGCCGGCGTGCATCTGCTGGAGCGTCTGTCAAAGGAATTTGACTGGAGCTTTTTCTAAGAAGTTTTTCAGAAAAAAGAAGCTTTACCCTTATATGTAGCCGATGAATCACATATCTGATATTTTGCTTCTTTAGAACGAAGCGAATGGTCTGGATATGTCTCGTCGGCTGCTTTTGGTATTCACCTGGAAGTGTAGGAAGACAGTCCTGCATGGCAACGGCAATGCTGCACCTTTCATGGAACATCCGCAACAACGGGGTGGGTATATCTCCCTTCAGTCATCGGCTAGGGCCACATCTGTAATGAGGTTCATCTGAATATCCCGGGACCCATCTTCCATCAGCAGTCTGAGGGTACGAGCCGGACGGTCCAGTCGAAGCACTTGCCCCGTGTAACGAATATCATCATGTTCGTGAAACAACGTAATAATGACCCTATCTCCAAGCATCATCGAGTTGCTGAGCAAACGGGACATTTCTTCCGCGGCCTGGGCATCCAGAGATGGGCGGGTACGAGGAGCAAGTTGTTCCTGATGAAGAATGTAAGCTTCCCGGTGTTCGGGGAGCATCATGCGTGAGGACTCGAAGATACCGTTTTGCTGCAATTTTTTACTCATTTATAATGACCTCCAATTTTATGAGAACGCTCATGGGCTTGCGCGGACGAGCAGAGGGAAGATGCCCGCATAATGGCAGTATCTCCGTACCTGCGCTTGATATCATCCGTGGCACGTTCCAGTTCTCTTTTGCGTTCGCGGTCATCAAACCAGGACAGCTGCACTTCGGAATCGGGTACAAGTCCGGTCAATGACACGCTGATGCGGCGGATGGGTAATCCGTCCCAATGGCGCAGGAACAGAGCTGCTGCCGCATCGTATACTTCATCCGTAATGTTGGTGGGTTCATTCACCTTCATCTGGCGGGAGAAACCGGTTGGCCGATCATAATCCTGTCCGCGACATCCAACCGAGACCACATGGCCCATGAGTGATTTGTCACGGGAACGTCGACTGACGAGTTCCGCCAGTTCAAGCAGTACCACTTTGATATCTTCCCAGGAGTCATAGTCCCGGGGCAGCGTCATTTGATGTCCGATCCCCTGCTGCTGATGAGCATAGGTCCCGGGTTTGACCGGGGAATCGTCAATACCACGGGCGATACGCCACAGTACCTCGCCATTCACACCCCAACGTTCTCTCAGTCGGGACAGAGGGGTCTGGGCCAGATCACCAATCGTATGGACCCCCATTTTATAGAGATGCTGCGCCATGCGGGAACCTACCATGAACATGTCTCGTACAGGCTTCTGCCAGATGGTGGACGGCAGATCTTTGCGAGGCAACGTGCAGATGCCTCCGGGGACTTTTTTGGCATACAGATCGCAGGCCATCTTGCTAACGACTTTGGTATCACTGATGCCGATCCGAATGTATACACCCGTCTCATCCATCACCCTCGATTGAATGCTGCGCGCAATCGTCTCGGGACTGCCGAACAGATCCAGGCTTCCGGTGACATCGAGAAACTGTTCATCAATACTATAGGGTTCCACCAGATCGGTGTAAGACTGAAGGATACGCGTAATATGAAGGGATACCCGAATGTACTCGGCCATCCGGGGGCGAACAACAACAACATCTGGACATTTGGCGAGCGCTTCGCCCAGTCGTTCTGCTGTCGTAATTCCATAGGACTTGGCGAGTGGACAGGCCGCAAGAATAATACCCGAACGGCGCGCCGGATCTCCCGCGACTACGAGGGGGCGGTCCTTGTATTCGGGATGTGCAGACTTCTCCACACTGGCATAGAATGACTGGCAGTCTGCCAGCATGATGACACGTCTGTCTTGGCGAGGCATAAGACTTCTCTCCTTATCCGTGATGCTAAGCTCATCTGTTAAGCATCAATGATCTTCATTTGAACATCGATAATTAACAGTTTATTTACAGTATGGAACAAGTGTTCTTGTTTTATAAGCATATCTGACAATTCGAAATGCGGCAACCGGAATTATTTTGCAAATTGGACACAATTATGGGTTAGCCATATTAGAGGCAGAAATTAGGAAATAAGATGTGCTTTTTTACATTTAATGTGAGAGATCTGTGACCTCTGGGTGATGACCGGGCGTTCATTTAGGTTTTTGTAAAAGGTTTATAAATGGGTACAGTCCTATAGAGGGGGACTGACGTCCTTTTTTGGTTTTCTGCATTTTTCAGAAAACCTTGATGTGACGCGGAATATCGCTGATGCGTTATCGGACTATAGTATCAATTTTGTAATCTTTATGGTTAATACTGTAAAAAGGTCCGCAACTTTAACATATGACTCGCGTTTAATGGGGTATGTGTTCAAACGGCAAACGTTGCCTGTACCCGCGTTGCACATAACAATAAAGGTTCCAGAAGTGCAAGATCAGCAGGCCATTTAATCCATGCGATTCCAGCAAATATTAGCGTTTGGGAATCAGTCGTATCCTGGAGGCTTTCGGGTGCTAGTTGATGGCGCTTTTTACGAATTATGGGCAGAATGTTCCATTTCATGTTTGCTTCCATCAGCCTAGTTACAAATGCAGAGTCTTAGCGCTATAGTGAGAACTACACCGCTGACATCTCTACCAAGCGGACATCCGAAGCGGAAAGATTCGTAAACTTCATGTTGGACCATTCGATGTTGAAGCAGGATGCATATTAGAGAGGTGAGCAATCTAAAGACATGAGCAGACAAAGACGAAGACGCTGGTTATTAACGGTGTTGACAGGAGCAGTGGTGGTGACCGGTGGAATATTTGCCGGATGGCACTATATGCAACCCAAGCTCGTTACGTACACAGCGGAGAACGGCACGGAGATGAAATTCAAGACCGATGGAGACCGGTTCATGGAATACGGGCCAGATGGAACGTGGAGGGAGATGTTCGTCAAAGGTGTCAACCTGGGCGCAACTTCACCGGGGCATTACCCGGGAGAATTCCCGCTGACCAAAGAGGATTACTTGCGGTGGTTCCAGCAGATCGAGGATCTGGGAGCCAATGTAATCCGGGTATACACGGTTCACGAACCGATTTTCTACTCCGCATTAGTCGAATATAACCGCGGCCGGGAGCAACCGTTATATTTTATACAGGGCATATGGTCACCTGAAGAAGAGCTGATTGAGAAACAGGATGCCTACGCGGCCCATATTGAGCAGACGTTCAAGCAGGAGATTGAAAAGGCCGTATCTGCTGTCTATGGCGATGCGGACATTCCTGCCAAGCAGGGAGAGTCCAGCGGCAAATACAAAACGAATGCAGGAAAATACCTGATGGCCTGGCATGTGGGGACGGAATGGGACCCGGCGATGGTAGACAACACAAACGCAAAACATGCGGACGTGCCGCAGTACAAGGGAGTTCATTTCTCGGCGAGTCCAGAAGCGTCACCGTTCGAGAACTGGCTCGCAGAACTGCTGGATCATACAGCGGTCCTGGAGAAGAAGTATGGATGGGAGCATCCGATGACTTTCACCAACTGGGTAACTACCGATGTGCTGGATCATCCCGGCGAGCCGCTGTATGAAGAGGATCTCGTCAGTGTGGATGCCCGACATATTCAGCCGGAGGCGTGGCAGGGAGGTTATTTTGCAGCCTACCATGTGTACCCGTATTACCCGGATCTGTTCCATATCGATAAAACGCTCCAAACCATCAAGGATGAGAACGGTGAGTACAACACGTACAAAAGTTATCTGCGCAAGCTGAAAGCCGAGTTTTCCGATATGCCTGTAATGATTACAGAGTATGGCGTACCCTCTTCTCTTGGTATTTCCCATCTGGGTATGGGAGGACGGAATCAGGGTGGACATAACGAAGTAGAGCAGGGAGATATTGACGCGTCACTGACGCAGGATATCTATGATGAAGGATACTCGGGAGCGATTGTGTTCATGTGGCAGGATGAATGGTTCAAAAAAACATGGAACACAATGCCACTGGAAATCCCGGCTGATCGCCGTGCATATTGGCTGAACGTACTGACAAACGAGAAGATGTTTGGTCTGCTTGCCATGGACCCGGGTAAACAGGAACAGTTGACCATCGACGGATCACTGGATGACTGGGATGATCTGAAGGTTGAAGAGGTCACGACCTGGCAGGGCCAAGTGGACGGCATTCAGGAAATGAAGATGACTCATGATGAAGCCTATCTGTATATTGGGCTGACCTTGGATCAACCGTTTGACCCGGAGAAGACAGTGCTGCGAATTGGCACAGATACACTTGCTGGAGGCAGTCAGCCTGACAAGTTACTCCCGGGCCGGACACTCAGTGATGGTCTTGAGACAGTGATTACACTGGGGCAGGATGAAGAATCACAGGTGGAGATTGCCAAGGATTATGACTTTAATCAGCGTCTGTACGGCAAAGAAGGATACGATATGCTGCCAGATCAGCAGTCAGATTCCGCAGATAATCCGTTCCACCCATGGAATCTGGCAGTCAGCCTGAGGATGACACCGCCGGATACCCGATCTGCTCAACCGTTCATGAATGAAAAGGTCGGAACATTGAAGCGAGGAACGACGGCTCCCGGCCAGCCTGATACGGATTCATTAACGTCATGGCAGTATAACGGCAATCAGGTGGAGATGCGAATTCCCTGGATGCTGCTTGGGTTCGGTGATCCGAGTTCGCTGCAAGCGATCGACTATGGACCGCTCAAGAATGGACGTGAGTTCTCCACAGTTGCTGTGGAAGGCGTTACCCTCATTCCGTGGTTAACGGACCGCGCCACGAAGAAAGTATCTTGGCCTGGGGGGGAACAGACGACCCTGGATCTGAAGACATTGCCGGTATATAGCTGGCAGCCTTGGGAGCAGGTGCAGTATAGTGAACGCCTGAAGCTAAGCTACGAAAAAATGAAGAAGAGTTATGAAAAAATTCCTAGTTTTTAGATCGAATAAATGAGTATAAAGGAGGACCTTTTCACATGTTTCCAAGTTTGGCTTTGGCCTATCTGTTTTTGTACATCTGTATCGCACTTGTTGTTGTAGGCGTCATCGTATTGTTTGCCATGAAAATGTCCCACAATGGCAAACGACGTAAGACGGCATTTTATGAATTGAAGCAGCGTGACTATTTCACCTATCTGCAAACAGCCTTGACTGAGAATAGTCCACTCAGATTGCCACCAGGCAAACTGGCTCCGCTGGAACGCAGAGTCATTCAGGACAGACTGATTGAATGGATCGACCAGTTCAAGGGTGAGTATCGCGACAAATTAATCGCACTGTGCCGTGAAGCAGGATTCGTAGAGCATGATCTGAAGGAACTGGGCCGTCTGCGTTATGGTCGCCAGATTGATGCAGCTTATCGCTTGGGTGGCATGCGTTGTCCCGAAGCCGTTCCGGGTTTGATGGAATTACTGAAGGATGAGAAACCGGGCCCGATGGCCATTATGATTGGTCGATCCATCTCCAGATGTACGACTCGGCAAGGTGAACTGAAAGACATGCTCGCTTTGCTGTTAACCAAAGGTAAGTCCATTCACCATCTGGCAGCAGATATTCTGCTCGAAACGAGTCTGGATACGAGCAGAATTCTAATTGAATTGCTGGAAGACCGGAATCCTGATTTTGTCAAAGTCGGACTGGTTGCCATGTGGGGACAGGCTGTACCTGAAGTGATGCCTGCACTCGACAGACTGGTAGGCGCAGAACATCAGGATGTACGTGCCGAGGCGGTGAAGCTGTATCTTAGCGCAAGTCCGGCACTCCGGGATGAGACAATCCTGAAGCTGATCCAGGACCCCGATCCGGAAGTTCGCGCCGAAGTGGTACAAGCGCTTGGTTACAAGCATGCATCTGGCAGCATTCCACTGCTGCGCAAAGCGCTTCGGGATGAAGACTGGAGAGTTCGATATAACAGTGCGGAGAGTCTGAGCAAGCTCGGTGAACCGGGATTCGAAGCGCTGTGTCAGGCTGCGGTGCAAGGTACAGTTGCTGAGCGCGAGATTGCGATGCAGCAGATTGAGAGTACCATGCAGCACACGAGAACCGATGACAGAGCTGTAGAGCAGATGATTGCACATAACAAAAAAAGACTGCTGTACGATCGCTATTTTGGCCCTGTACGAGAGAACAGAACCAGCAAGAAACGCACAGGTGTCGCTACGGTAGGAGGGGATTACACTGCTTAGGGATCTACTATTAATCTACGGCATGGTCGCAATCTACTATGTTGTTTTTGTAAATACGCTCTATTTTTCCATTCTGGCCTTATCGTTCCGTAACATCTGGACGATCTTCCGGCGGTCGCATTATTCCAAATACAATACATTGTCTGGCTCGGAACTGGTACCTTCCGTTTCTCTGCTGGTACCGGCATACAACGAGGAACTGACGATTATTGAAAATGTGAACTGCCTGATGACGCTGAATTATCCAACGTATGAAGTCATTGTTGTGAATGATGGCTCCAGTGATGCGACACTGAATATCCTGTTGGAAGAATATCGTCTGAAGCCAGTACCCAATACGAAGATTCGGGGCAAGATCGCCTGTCAGAAAATTCGTGGGATCTACCATAACCCCGAGTTCCCGGATCTGTATGTCATTGATAAGGAAAACGGCGGTAAGGCCGATTCCCTCAATGCCGGGATCAACCTGTCCCATTATCCGTTGATCTCTTCCATCGATGCTGATTCGTTGCTGGAGAAGGATGCCCTGATCCGCATGGCACGGATGTATATGGAGAATCCGGAAGAGACGGTAGCCATCGGTGGAGATGTACGGATCGCCAATGGCTGCAAAATTGAAAACGGGGCAGTGCAAGATGTATCGCTGCCACGCAAGATCTGGCCCATGTTCCAGTCGATTGAATATCTCAAAGCCTTCCTGGGCGGACGGATTGGCTGGAGTCACATGAACGGGCTAATCATTGTCTCCGGTGCCTTCGGCATGTTCCGTAAGGACGCTGTAATCGCCGTGGGTGGATACCGGGATGGTTATCCTGGGGAAGACATGAACATCATCATCAAACTTCACCGTTACATGCTGGAAAACAAATTGAAGTACCGCATTGCCTTCTGTCCTGAGGCCGTATGTTGGACGCAGGCACCGGATTCCTACCGGATCTTGTCCAGTCAGCGTAAGCGCTGGGGCCGCGGGAATCTGAAGAACATGATCGAGAATCGTGGCATGTTGTTCAATCCAAAATATAAGGTTATGGGTATGGTGACCATGCCATATAACGTCCTTTTTGAAGCGCTCAACCCGTATTTCCGGATTACCGGACTTCTGGCTCTCGCTGGATATGTCCTTTTGGATATGACGCAATGGCCGATTCTGGTTCTGTTCGGACTGCTGAACTTTGTGAGTGGTTATCTGCTGAGTGTAGGCGCACTTGTCTTGGAGGAGATTGCTTTCAAACGTTATAACAAACTCTCCGATCTGGTCAAAATGCTGGTATACTCCGCGTTGAAATTCGTGGGTTACCACCAGCTCGGCGTACTGTGGAGATTGCAGGGACATGTGCAGTTCATGCAAAACAACAACTCATGGGGTACCATGACACGTCAAAGCTGGTCCGAGGATGAGAAGAAAACAAGCGAAGCCGCTTGATTAAAGAATAATCAAAGCAATTATATGTCCAACTAGACATTTACACGATAACGGAGAGGGCAGAAAAAGCCTGAAGAAGCGAAGCGTGCACCTAAAAGCTTTCTGAAAAAAAGCTGCATCGAAAGCATACGCTTATCCCCGGATTTCCCCTTGTATAAAGGAATCAAAAAATCTGGGGATAACAGCGATCGAAAGGCTGTTCTGTCATCGGAGTGTCAGTGTAAATAATATTTTTTGGACTTATAGATAATCGAGGAGAAGGGTGGAAAAGAACATGCCAAATACGGCGACATTGCAGCGTGAGGCTGCCGTTAATGTGTACCGAAGTGTAGAACAGGGATTGAAGGAAACGGGTGCCGAAACATGCGGCTTAATGTTCATCCATTGTGCAGGAAACTCTCAACCTGAGCAGCAGGTCAGGACACATCTGGAACAAACGAGTGAGTCTGCCTTCCAGGTGTGGAAGGATGGGGCTACCCAAGCGATTGCCGTCCTGCTGCCAGGTTTGTCACTGGATGAAGTTCATTATGAAGGACTTCGGATCAAACATGAGTTGCAAGAGACTGTACCCGGTGCCGATCCACAGATTACACTGGCCAGTTTCCCGGAAGGGGAGCGCCCTTCGAAGGCAACTATTCAGCATATGGCTGAGTCCTCGAAGCTCGTAGATTCGTCGGAGATTCATATCTACACGCTGGACAATACGGCGGACGAGCCGGAACGAATTTTGATTGTGGACAACGATCCGACGGTACGCGAATTCCTGCAATTGCGGTTGAAGATGCAGGGATACGAAACCTATGAAGCCGTTGATGGACTGGCTGCACTGGAGTTGATCGAGAAAGTCACACCAGACCTGGTGCTCACCGAACTGAATCTGTATGGCATCGATGGTCTGCCGTTCATCCATCATATTCAGAATCTGGAGATGGAGCAGCCACCCAAAATTGTCGTGTTGACCGAACAGCGTGTCGAGCAGACGATTAGTCAATGTTTCCGCAGCGGAGTCGATGATTACATGACTAAACCGTTCTCGCCTGTAGAGCTGGATGCCCGAATCAGACGCTGCCTGCATTAGAAGACAGCTTGGAACAACTGATTGTGTGAAGTGCAAAGTAAGAGCTTTTTTTACACTATGAATCAGATAGATTAGAGCAACATTTAGAGCACAGACACTCATCTATTTATATGGATTTTAAGCACCACCAAATACACTGCCCGGAGGGAATATCATGGAGAATCAACAATTCCACACATTACTGAATGCGATTGAAAATAAAGAAGCTGTACTCGGCGTTGTCGGGCTCGGTTACGTAGGACTTCCACTTGCCGTGGAAATGGTCAATCAAGGTTTCACGGTAATCGGAATTGATCTGGATGCGTCCAAAGTAGAAAGTATCTATCAAGGAGATTCCTATATTCACGATATTTCGTCTGATGAGTTGAAAAAAGTAATGCAAAGCGGCCGTTTCCAGCCAACGACAGATTACAGTATGCTGCGAGTTATCGACGCACTCAGTATCTGCGTACCGACACCACTTAGTGAGAATCAGGACCCGGATACGTCTTACATCGAGACCGTTGTGGATCAGATCAAACTGCACATGAAACCAGGCATGCTGATTACGCTGGAGAGCACCACTTATCCAGGTACAACCGAAGAACTGATCCAGCAGCAGCTGGACAAGATCGGACAAGAAGCAGGTAAAGACTATTTCCTCTGCTTCTCGCCTGAGCGTGTGGACCCGTCGAACGGACGTTTCACAACATTTAATACGCCGAAAGTAATCGGTGGCACAACTGAAGCTTGCTTGAAGCTCGGAACAGCGCTATATGGAAAATATGTAGAAACCGTAGTACCGGTATCTTCACCAAAAGTGGCTGAGATGTCCAAACTGCTGGAGAACACATTCCGCAGTGTGAACATTGCCTTTGTGAATGAGATGGCGATGATGTGTGACCGTATGGGCATCGATATCTGGGAAGTTATTGACGCGGCGGCGACGAAACCATTTGGTTTCATGCCATTCTATCCAGGCCCAGGCATCGGTGGACACTGCATCCCGCTTGATCCGATGTACCTGTCATGGAAGGCCAAAGGCTTCCGTTTCTATAGCAAATTCATTGAGCTGGCGCAATCCACCAATGACAACATGCCATATTATGTATTGAACAAAACGTCAACAATTCTGAACGAATACGCTAAATCCGTACGTAAATCCAATATTCTGCTCCTTGGCATGTCGTACAAGCCGAATATTGCCGACCTGCGTGAATCACCAGGACTGGAAGTATATGAACTGTTCAAGGAAAGTGGAGCTAACGTTAGCTACTACGATCCACATGCGGATTCCTTCCAGGACAAACATGGCGAGACCGTACACAGTGAAGCGTTCAATCTGGAGCAGTTCAAGAAGTACGATTGCATCGTGCTGATCACCAACCACAGCGATTTGCCTTACTTTGATATTGCCGAGATGGGTGTGCCGATTCTGGATACACGTAATGCGTTCCGTTCGTACACACATCCGCATATCTACAAAATTGGTCACTCGGTACAGCATCCTGTGCTTGAACCAAGTGAAGCGTTGCTCGTCTGAGGAAATATATGAGGCAACGGGGCAAGCTGGTGGGTATGGCGAAATGGGCTATTCTGGCTGTGGTGTTGTGCCTGCTGCTTCTGTCCTGGATGTTCAAATGGTTCTCGGCAGAGGAACACAAAGCGACCTGGCTGTGGGACGCGTCCATTATTGCAGAGCAGACACCTGAGATTATTGCTTTCTCCAAAGAACAGGGCGTTGATACCATCTTCCTGCAAATCCAGGATGAGTTGCCTGACGCAACATACCGCAAATTCATTGCGGCTGCCCGACAGGCTGAGATTGAAGTGCATGGACTTAACGGTCATGCAGACTGGGCCTATGAGGAGAAGCGGGATGAAGGACTTGATTTTATCGAGCGAGTAAGAGCATATAATGCAGCTTCGGCCAAGAATGAACGCTTCGAAGGCATTCAACTGGATGTGGAGCCGTATCAGTTGAAGCGCTGGGAGAACGAGGAGAGCAGCGTCATTGCAGAGTGGCAGAACAACATGAAGGCCTGGACAAAAGCCGGCGAGGATGCCGGACTGTACATGAGCGCTGCCATTCCTTTCTGGCTTGATGCCCGTCAGTCGGCTGAAGGAGGTACATTCAGTCGCTGGGTGATCTCCCACTTTGATGCGGTGGCCATTATGGCTTACCGGGATAGTGGGCAGCAGATGTATGATCTGTCCAAGGAAGAACTGGACGAAGCGGATGATCTCGGCAAGAAAGTCTGGATTGGAGCGGAACTCGCGGATACACACGAGGGTGATCACCTGACCTTTTTCCGTAAACCGGTTAGCAATATGAATGAAGAGATGGCAAAGGTGTTTGATCTCGGTACCTCTCATTCTTCTTTTGCAGGTGTGGCTGTGCATCATTATGAAGCATGGTATGCCAAGGAGAACGGTATTCCGCTTGCGCGCAAGGATGAAAAGAAGGAATAGCGTTAGGTCAACGTAAAAAAGTTTCTAGTTTCAGGTAGTACGTGTAGTCAAGACTATAGTATAGAAAGAAGGCAAGTCCCGGGTAGATGGGGCTTGCCTTTTTGGTGGTGGATTTCGTAATGGGTTTGGCAGCACTATGATGTGCAGGATATGAAACTCAGGAGTCCGTTGTACTTTGGTAGAGGCAACATCTTACACACAGCACACAAGGCGTGGTGCATGAGGCATGGAGTATAGGCTGAGGAGGGAAAGTCGCTCCCTCATTCTTTCGTGCTCTCCGCTGTGCGATAGCGATTGGGCGGCAGACCAACTTGCTTTTTGAACGCTTTAGAGAAGGAGAACAAGTCCGGGTAACCTACGGAATGAGCCACTTCGGTTAAGCTTAGCGGCGTCTGCACGAGTAGACGTTTGGCTTGGGTCATTTTCAATTGCTGGATATATTGCACAGGGGACAGCCCATAGGCTTTGCGGAACTGTTTGGCAAAATGGGTTCGATCCACACCCGCATGAGCGGACACACCTTCCACGGAGATGCCGCCTGCAAAATGAATGTCCATGTATTCCTTGCCTTTCTGGAGCCAAGGTGTGGCTGAATCCGGTTGCAATCCTTTGGTTGCGGGGGAGCGGGCAATCCGGTCGAATAGAGTTAGAAACCGGGTGAGTCGTCCCAGATCACTCGCTCCGTCCTGCGGTTTGCGAACATCCTCCATGAATGAGCGCATGGCACTTGCAGTCTCCGGGGTAAGTACACCTGAACGGTATGGTGAGTCGGGTGTAAGTCCAATTCGGGAAAGCAGTTCGGCTGCATGTGCACCATCAAAGGCAATAAATATTTTCTGCAACGTATCCTCGGGGTCCGTCCAGTACTCATGGGTAACATGTGGAAACAGACAGAACGCATCCCTGGCACGAAGGGCGTGACGCTGTCCGTTCTGTATGAATGTACCTTCCCCCTCCAGCACAAATAGCAAATAATAATAAGGTGTAGTGCGCGGGCCAATATGATAGTTGGTCTTGGCTATATTACGGCCGATGCGGATCGGCCAGGCGCCACCAGCTTTCTCGAATTCAGATGGAGTGAAGAAAATAATATCCAAAAACTCATGGTGGTCCTCCTTCATGCTCTCGGTCATCAGGAACACCTCTTTATTATATAAGTATCGTTTGTACATTCTAAAAGTTTCGCTTATAGATGTAGTTCAAAAAGTCCACTTTTGATTACGAATCATGCCTAGTGGCATCATCAACATCGAAGCTGAAATTCAGCCGAAATTAGCGGGAGGCTTACGAAGTATGTTTCCTTTGGAAACATTGTGGTTGCTCACGTAGTTTTCCTACGCTCCACTACTCCATTTCTAGCTTCATTCCATCTTCTCGGTACTGAAAACCAGACTTTTTGAACATGTATTTAAACCTATTATACAGGTGGGTTTTATATATATTCAAGATCAGGAAGACCTAAATCTGAGAAAAGACCACAAAATGACAAAATAAAATTGCCGCGAAATGACATTGCTCACAGACAAATCAATTGTTATGATGTCCATACCTATTAAACCAAGTTAATTAATCGGCATTTGAGATTGGATATGCCTAATAAATCAATTTAAAGAATGACACGACAACGGAGGGGACAGAAAGGACCTGAAGAAGCGAAGCGTGCGCCTTTGTCACCAGATTTCCCCATGAAAGGGGAATGAGAAGAAATCTGGGGACAAGAGTGCTCGGAAGGTTTTCTGTAACCGAAGTGCTTGAGTGAAACATTTTTAGAGCAATTTATAATAGAAGGGATTGACTTTTGTGAGCGAACAGGAAGATATAAAGTTTGGATGGTTTTTGCCTACAGCAGGGGATGGTAAGTATGTAGGGGTTGCCCCGGAGCGGGAACCGAGTCTGGATTATCTGATTGATGTGGCACAGACGGCGGAGAAGGCAGGGTTCGAATTTGTACTGATTCCGACAGGGGGAGCCTGTCTGGACGCGTGGGTAGTTGGCTCGGCTGTGATGAGTCACACAAAGACATTGCGTCCCCTTGTCGCCATTCGCCCGGGATTGGTTACCCCCGTACTCGCTGCACGAATGGGAGCGGCACTGGATCAGCTATCTGGTGGTCGCGCCATGATCAATGTGGTGACAGGCAGTTCTGTTCGAGATCTGGAGGAACTCGGCGATCCACTGGCACATGCGCATGATGAACGGTATGTGCGGGCGAGCGAGTATATGGAAGTCATGAAGCGTTCATGGACCCAATCGACGGGACTGAATCTGACGGAGTTTGCCGGAAGTGGTTCAAAATCTGGCGCAGATGCACCCAGCAATCCCAATCCTGAATTCAACGGCCAGTATTATAATTTCAAAGGACCGGTAGGCATGCCGGAGACGGTGCAAAATCCGCATCCACCATTCTATCTGGGAGGAAGTTCTCCGATTGCCAAGAAGGTCGCTGTTGAACATGCGGATACGTTCCTTATGTGGGGCGAGCCTCATGACTGGATTCAGGAGCAGATCGAAGAGATTGAGGTCATCCGTCAGCAGGTGAAAGAGGAAACGGGACAAGATCGTCAGCTCCGTTACGGCATGCGTGCTCAGGTACTCATTCGGGATACCGAAGAAGAAGCATGGGCAGCAGCTTGGGAGATTATTAGCAAAGTACCACCAGAAGCGATTGAGAAAGCCAAAGCCGCTTTTGCAGAGACGGATGCAACCAACCAACGCAGACAGAACGAGCTACGGGAGCTGTCCGAGAAGCAACAGTTTGTCGTAGGTCCCAACCTGTGGACAGGCTTGTCCGTTGTTCGTTCCGGCGGTGCGATCCTCATTGTAGGTACAGCCGAACAGGTCGCAGAGCGTTTGATGGAGTATGGAGATCTCGGCGTAACAACCTTCATTTTGTCCGGTTACCCGCACTTGGAAGAAGCCGAAATCTTCGGACGGACCGTGATGCCGATCATTCGCGAGAAATGGAAAACAAGACAGAAGCAGCATCAAGTTACTACTAACTAAGTTACTACCAACTAAAGTAAGAGCCCTTTTTTTACACTTTAACGGAGAGGGCAGAACCGATCTGAAGAAGCGGAGCGCTCGCCTTTATACCCGGATTTTAACCATTGAGAAAAATGATTCAAAAATCCGGGGATAACAGCGATCGGAAGATGGTACTGCACTCGGAGTGCCCCGTGTAAAAACTTTCGTGCAACTTACATTAATCATCCTCAGGAGGTCGTCTTTCATGAAAAAAAATAAAAAATTGATCCTGCCGCTTGTCAGTATGCTGGTGATGTCCATCCTGCTTTCAGCTTGCGGCGGCGGGGATAACGCGTCATCTGGAGAGAACGGCTCCTCGGGTTCAGGTAAAGTTACAATCAGCTTCATGCACTGGCGTGGAGAAGATTCCGAAGCACTCAACAAGACTATTGACGCATTTGAAAAAGAAAACCCGAACATCAACGTGGAGATGCAGACACTGCCCTCCGATCAATACCAATCCACCGTACAATCCAAAATCAGTGACGGTTCGGTAGGAGATGTATTTGCCTCCTTCCCAGGTGCACAGTTCGAAGCTTTCACCAAAGCCGGCTTGTTCACGGATCTGACCGGATCATCGTTTCTGTCGGCCTACAATTCAAAGCTGATTGAATCAGGACAGCACGATGGCAAGCAATATGCGATTCCGTATCAACTCGTATATAACGATCCAATCTATAATGTGAAACTGTTTGAACAATACGGCTTGACGCCACCGACCGATTGGGAAGGTTTCCTCGCCCTTTGCCAGAAGCTGAAAGACAATGGTATCATTCCGATTGCCTTTGCCGGAGCGGACATTGGCCCAGGGCAATTCATGAATACGATGGTGATGAACAATGCACCGAGTGACGACATTTTTACCAAAGTAGAAGCTGGCGAAGCCAAACTGACGGATGAGTTTTGGGTGAAAACATTGACTCAAATCAAGGAACTGAACGATAAAGGTTACTTCCAGCAGGATGCACTGGGTACGAAAGACCCTGCGGCTGGAGCGCTGTTTATTCAAGAGAAAGTAGCGATGCTCGCAAGTGGATCATATCAGTTGGCTCAGAACAAGCAGCAGAATCCTAATCTGGAGCAAAAACTGCTTGCACCAATTACAGTAAGTGCAGATCAAGCGAAGTATGAAGGGGTGCATACGACCACATTCATGCTCGCCGTGAACAGCAAGTCTAAACATCCGGAAGAAGCGAAGAAGTTCCTCGAATTCCTGAGCAATCCGGAAGTGGCGAGCGAGTATGCCAACCAGACTGGACAAAATGTAACGGTGAATGATGTGAAGTACGACACGCCTGAGCTTCAGGTAGCCGGAGAATGGGCAAGCAAAAAAACCTTGTTCCAGCCACGGTTCACCATCCTGAACGGAGACAATCAAAAAGCAGTAACCAACTCCATCCAGTCTGTACTGAGCGGCACTTCTCCAGAAGAAGCAGCACAGCAGGCACAAGCGATCATTGATCAGCATATCGGGAAATAAACGATGAAAAACCGTCTTCAGCTATCCCTATTTCTGATCCCTGGGTTGCTGCTGTACGTTGGATTGTTCGTATTTCCTACATTGACGGGGCTGTTCTATTCCTTTACGGACTGGGATGGGGTATCCCCGTCGTATGCATTTGTAGGGCTGGATAATTACAAGGACAGTCTCAGCAGCATCGTATTCCGCAAAGCCTTTGGTAATAACGTGGAGTTCATGTTAACGGTTGTTATTGCACAAACCTTTATATCACTTGTCTTGGCGCTGCTCCTGGTACGCAATACCAAGACACGCATTGTGCTTCGGGCATTGTATTTCCTGCCTGCGATTCTGTCCTCCGTATCGGTTGGACTGATCTGGGCATTTATGTATGATCCATCTATCGGACTAATCAACTATGGACTGAATGAAGCGGGCATGAGCAGCATCGCTCGTAACTGGATTGGTGATCCCAAGATCGCCATCTATTCCATCGCTGCGGTACAAGTCTGGGCCCATGCCGGACAGATGATGATTGTATTCATCGCAGGTCTGCAAGGCATCCCCGCAGAACTGTATGAAGCGGCTCGCATGGATGGCGGTAGCAAATGGCAGGTATTTCGTACCGTGACCTGGCCACTGCTGGCACCTTCGGCAACAATTGTTGTGGCCTATACGACGATTCAGTCGTTCAAGGCATTTGACCTCATTTTCACAATGACGGACGGAGGGCCGAACTACGCAACTGAAATTTTGACAACATATATCTATCATACCGCCTTTGGCAGCTATTCATTTGGTCTGGCTTCTGCCGGTTCCATGATCTTCCTGGTGTTGCTCGCGCTCTTGACGCTGTTGCAGTTCAAGGCACTGCGTGCCGACCGGGTAAGTTATTGAGGTTGATGTTGGAGCATTCATCCTGTAATCGAGGCAGAAGGGAGTTCACATGTTTTTAAAATGGTTCAATCGCCTGATCCTATTGGTGTACGCGCTGCTGATCCTTGTGCCGCTGTACTTTGTATTTGTATCTTCGTTCAAAACAAGCAGCAACTTCTTCACCAGTCCATTCAGCTGGCCGGACCCGTTTACGTGGGATAACATCACCGGCATGTTCCGCAATCAGCCGATGTGGCAATATTTCGGGAACAGTCTGGTCGTGACGCTTGGTACGGTTGCCATTGAGTTATTGCTGAGTAGCATGATTGCTTACGCCATTGTCCGCTGGGGCGGCAGTGTAGGCAAAATTGTGTTTGCTCTGTTCGTAGCAGGTCTGATCGTTCCTTCCCAAGTGAGTATGCTGCCGATCTATTCTCTCACGCGTACACTCGGGTGGTCGGACAGTCTCACGGGATTGATTGTCGTATCCGCGGCAATGCTGATGCCTGTCTCAGTATTTATGCTGACAGGTTTCATGCGCATGCTCAATTCGGAGATTCTGGAAGCGGGCAGTATGGATGGGGCCAGCGAATGGAGACTCTATACGCGGATTGCACTGCCACTGGCTGCACCTTCGCTGGCGGCAACGGCTACGTTCCTGCTCGTCATGGTCTGGAATGACTTGCTTATTCCGATGCTGATGCTCAGCAGTAAGTCCAAGCTCACTTTACCGCTCGCACTTATGCAGTTCCGCGGGGAATACGTGACGAACTACCCGATGATGCTTACAGGTGTGCTGGTAACGGCCATTCCGATGATTGCGTTGTTCCTTCTACTCCAGCGTTACTTTGTAGCAGGTCTGACAGCGGGTTCACTCAAGGGGTAAGGTATCGCAGAAATCGGAAGGAAAAGCTTATTTTGCATTGATTTCTGGAGCATTCTGCATAATAATGATTTAGTGTCAGAATGACTACATAGAGATCAAGGGAGCTATAAGTGATGAGCAAACTGGAAGTATTGCGGAATCCCAAGCAGCGCAAGCTGCTGTTTAGTGCCGGCATGAGCTGGCTGTTTGATGCGATGGAAGTTGGTATGATCTCCTTTATCGTGGCTGCACTTGCCAAGGAATGGAGTCTCAGTCCCGGACAAGTCGGTGTGCTTACGAGTATTAACTCCATCGGTATGGCATTAGGTGCTTTGCTTGCAGGTGCACTTGCGGACCGTTTTGGACGGAAGGCCATTCTGATGTGGACCTTGTTAATCTTTACGATTGCAAGCGGTCTGTCTGCATTGGCGACTGGATTTGCGGTATTGTGTGCACTGCGTCTGGTTGCGGGTATTGGACTTGGTGGAGAGCTGCCCGTGGCATCCACACTGGTATCGGAGTCGATGCCTACAGCCGAACGGGGACGTGCCGTTGTATTATTGGAAAGTTTCTGGGCAGGAGGCTGGATTGTATCGGCGCTCATTGCCAACTTTGTCATTCCGGAGTACGGATGGAGAATTGCTTTTGCCATTGGTGCGCTTCCGGCGTTCTATGCACTGTATCTGCGTCGTGCCATTCAGGACCCGCCGCGGTACAAGAATCATACCAAGCTTCATAAAATCACGTTCCGCGAGAAAGTGGCTACCGTCTGGTCAGCACCACATCGCCGTACAACGTTGATGCTCTGGATTTTGTGGTTTACCGTCATTTTCTCTTATTATGGAATGTTTCTGTGGCTACCTTCGGTTGTGATGGCAAAAGGATTCACGTTGGTTAAAAGCTTCCAATACGTGCTGATCATGACGATTGCACAGTTGCCAGGTTACTTCACCGCTGCGTACTTTATTGAACGTTACGGTCGCAAGTTCGTACTGGTTGTGTATCTTACCTTGACTGCATTCAGTGCGATTGCGTTCGGATTGGCTACAACGGAAGCCACGATCCTGACCGCGGGGATCTGTCTTTCCTTCTTCAATCTGGGAGCCTGGGGTGGTCTGTACGCCTACAGCCCGGAATTGTATCCAACTTCCGTTCGTTCGACAGGTGTTGGACTTGCCACATCGGTTGGCCGAATCGGTGGGGTGCTTGCTCCATTAATGGTCGGTATGCTGGTTCAGCGTGAAGTGGCAATCAGCCTGATTTTCACGATTTTCTTCGTGACAATCCTCATTGGCGCAGCGGCTGTACTGTTCTGGGGCCGGGAAACGAAGGGTCAGGAACTTGCTGAGTAATTGTCAATAAATACAACGCAACTTTTGTACAGGTCTGCCTGCCTACGGAAAAACGGGTTGGACAAGCGGTATATGGTTGATACAAGAAGGGGCATGACCATGGTGTGACCATGGGCTCATGCCTCTTTTTGTTATGTTCAGCTTCGTTTTTTCACTGCGTCATCGGTCCGATAGACTTCGTTTTTTCTATATCCTATAATGACACTCGGGATGTCCAACCGTGAGGATTCAGGGGAAAGAAGTGGGATCTGGATTCAGAAAAGTGGAGGTTAATGGAATGATGAAGAACAACATCGAAATGGATCAAGCGAATGAAATCAATGAAAAGAATATGATAAGTGAATTAGATAGCGTGAGTGAGATGAAAGAGATGAAGGTGGGAAGCCATATGATCAGTAATGAACGGACTACAGTTGATAGCACAAATGAGGGGCTGGATCAATTAACGTTTGCTGACAACATGGAACCTATCACTGTCAGTCGGAAATTCACTCATGGGAAGGGGAACACGGCTGGCAAAAGAGCAGGGCGGGTCAGCATGCTTCTCGGTGCCTGCGCATTGACTCTGGGCTTGACCGTGGCAGCTCCTTCTGCGGGAGCACAGAAGTTGGAACAGGGCGTTCGTAGCGAGCATGTGCTGCAATTGCAGGAGCAATTAAGCGATCTGGGGTACTTTGACGCCGGAATGACTGGATATTACGGTACCATCACCAAAGGTGCTGTCCGCAAGTTCCAGCAGGCGCAGGGACTGAGTGCAGACGGTGTTGCTGGTCCAGCGACGCTGAATAGGCTGAACAAAAAGGCAAAAGCCGAGGGCGAGACGCTGCGCCAGTTGGCGAAGCTGATCCACGGTGAAGCGCGCGGGGAGTCTTTTGAAGGGCAAGTCGCTGTAGGAGCGGTTGTGTTGAATCGGGTACATTCGAGTGAATTCCCGTCGTCTATTTCGAAGGTTATTTTCCAGAAAGGGCAATTCACGGCTATAGATGATGGGCAGTTTAATACCAAGCCAACCCAGACTTCTTACAGGGCTGCTCGTAAGGCATTGAATGGCGCTGATCCGACGAACGGAGCGCTGTATTATTACAATCCGAAGATTGCCACTTCAGTGTGGAGTAAGAGCAGGCCGACGCTGCTGACTATTGGGCAGCATGATTTTACAAGATGAGTTTAAGTAGAGATATGTAGTGTAATATTTGAAATGATAATGATGAACCTCGGCCGTACGCTGCTGAATGCAGACGTGTACCGGGGTTTGTTTTATATTTTGGTTGTGTAGGCGAGGAGTGGCTACTCATCCTTTAACCGCCGTTGATACAAAATAACAGACACAATCGTTAATACAACCGTCCATATCAAAATAATGAGGAGAGGTTTTAAGAGGTCTCCAATTGTAAAGCCTGTATGGGGTATATTTAGCAAAGTCACAAGTTGAATGCTTGGTGTATAATCCAGCATTTTAAAAATCGGAAAATCTCCAAACAAGATTGTTGCAACAGGAGGAGCAGAAAATACCATTGCTGCAGGAATGATTGCTAATGAAGCTTCAAGGACCGTTTTAGAGAATAAACCACATATCGTTCCTACTGCTGTGTATAGAATTATTGAAAGAATGATTGCAATTGCAAATGCCCATATACTAGGTGGCTCATAGCCTAATATATACGTAGCAATAGCCAGAACAATAGCAGACATGACAAAGACTAAGGTGCTTTTACCAACTAATACATCCATCGTTGTGGCTGGAGTCATCATTAATGATCGTAAGGTGTTACGTTCCTTTTCTTCCGCGATCAAACATGCTTGTGCGAAAGAGGTTAAGAGCACAAACGAAATATTTAGAAGAAAACCTATTGCCCCAGGGAAAGAAGGGCCTGCAGTGCGAAAAAGAAATGCGAATAGAATCGGAACAAGCAACATGATGGAAATGCCATAATTGCGTGAAAACTCTTTGTAGTCCTTTACAAATATTGCTCGCGCACGTTTTAACGAGATACTCATAACAGTTCACCTCCTGTCACTTTAATAAAGATATCGCCTAAACTTGGCTCTTTCGATTCCAATCGCTCGATTAAGCCTCGCTTCATCCAATCGGCAATTTGCTCAGCCGTTCCTTCATTCATCGGGAGCTCGTAGGTTTCCCCGTTTACCAATTCTACACAAACGACGTTTTCCCGATGCTGTTTTCTAAGCGCCTTAGGCGAGCCAATAGCTTGGATTTCACCTTGATACAAAATCGCTACACGGTCACATAACAATTCTGCTTCTGACATATCGTGTGTCGTTAGAAAAATTGTTGTCCCTTTCTCATTTAAGTAGCGTAGCCCTTTATAAATATGTGTGGAGTTTACCGGATCCAAAGCTGAAGTAGGTTCATCTAAAAATAATAATTCCGGCTCATGGATAATTGCGCATGCCAGCATAACACGCTGACGCATTCCTTTCGATAAGTGGATGACTTTCTTTTTGCGTTCTTCGCTTAAGTTTACAAACTGCAATACTGTATCGATCGAAGTTTTAGGAAGGTCATATAATTGGCGATACAACTCCAGATTTTCATCTATCGATAATCTTTCATATAGACCACTGTTATCTGACAAAATACCAAAGCGCATCTTCTGTGCAGACTGATGCATCATCTCCACTGGCTGGTTAAGTACAGTTGCCTGTCCACTTGTCGGATTTAATTGCGCAGTTAAAATCTTAATTAAAGTTGTTTTTCCAGAACCACTTGGACCTAGAAAACCTAAAATTTCACCTTTTGGAATTGAAAAAGATACTTCTGATAATGCATTCTTATTTTCAAATCTCTTTCGAATACGTTCTACTCGGATAACATCCATGCATATCACTTCCTTGGAGTTGATGACTTAAGCATATAAAGATTACATGCCTCCAACCATCGAAATCCGCCGAAATGTAGCTGTCAACGGCTGAACGGTACCATTAGTTGCTGGATTGAATCGATATTTCCCTGGAAATCAAATGTTAAGATGTGTTTTTAATTCTTGTAATTGTGAACGAGATAACGGAACAATCGCATCTTGTCCTGTATTTAATCGCAAGCTGTAGCTATTTTTCGTCCATGTAATAATCTCTCTTACCTTCTGTAGATTAACAATATAGGATCGATGACATCTAAAAAATCCGAAGTTAAACAATTTCTGCTCGAGCTCGGTCAGCGTCAGAGCACAGATAAAACTTTCTCCACCTACATGGACAAGAACTGAACCATCCATACTTTCTATGTAATCAATTTCAGGCGGATTAAATAAAATCACTTTGTCATTTTTTTTCGTATAAATCTTCTGCAGGGTTATATTGGCTCGATCTTGTTCCTGCACTGTTTGCTTGTCCTCTTCTGAATCACGAATATCCAACAGATGAAATCCGGATTCATTCAGACGATAAATTGAATCACAGGAAATCATAGCATCCTCTAAATTAGAAGTTAAAATTAAAATCTGTATTTGTTTCGAAAGATCATCTAAAATCCGTTTAAACTGGCGACGATCTTGTTCTTCCAAATAAAAATAGGGTTCCTCGAGTACCAGTGTAGGCTGATGTGCAAAATAAACGCGCAGCAACGTCACATACATTCTTTTTGATGGGCTTAGATGCTTGATTTTTACCTTCTGTTCTTCTTTCAAAGCGAAATAATCCAATAACATAGTGACACGATCATTCCGCTCTGTTACGTTGATTAGAAAAGTGATTAATTCTTCCACCGTTAATTGTGTATACTCGTTTTGTTGAGCTCGAAATATGTAATATTGGGAACGATCCTGCAGTTGATTCATTAAAATCTGTTTTCGCTTCAAGTCTGTTATAATGCCAATCGATTGGTTACATGCCATATTTAATTCGATTTTGGGTAAAAATAGTTCCCCATCATGATACACTGGTTGAAATTGCATCTTGTCCTCCTGGTCATCACTGCTTTTGGATAATATGTAACAATTATAATGTTGAAGTAATTTTTTGTCAGCTTCAATTGAAATAATTTAGATCCTCGATCAGGCATATGAATAATGAGCCTCCAGAAATCGGTTGGACGTAGCAGCATTGCATACGAAAAGCGATTGGATACCATGGATATATAAACAAAAAACCACTCCAAATGAATGAACTGCATTCCAATTGTTAGACACAACTACCAATTGGAGGTGCAGTTCAATGAATTAGGGTGGTTTTTAGAGTGATAGTTTTGTCATAATGTGCGATGGAGCTGTGTTTACACTACTCTTGAAGAGCAAAAGGAATTTTCAACAAAGTGGGCTCTACAATGGTTTTTCCAGTATCGTAGTCATAGACTTTGTTGAACACAAGTTCAATGGATTCCAACTTATCAGGGTCATCGGTATATACCAAACCGTAATTCGTATTATCAATAACTACGCCATCATACTGATTATAGACATATGATTTTCTCATAAAATTGCGATCTGCGGAGATCGGCTTTCCCGTGTTTGGATGAACGGAGTTTAAGCCGTAAAAACCGATATTCTGATCCGTAGTATTTTCAACAGTGTAGAGGATATTGATATAAGTAATCTTGGAACCGATATCTTCTCGATTTAGAATGGAAATGTTTTTCTGTGAATCCTCAGGAATGTCACTAGCCTCTAATAATTGGGCATGAACAATATGAATGGTTAGTGGGCCACGTTCAAAACGTGTATTCAGAGGCACAGACTTTAGTAATTTCAGATTCCCGCCATAATCAAATATTCCTGTATCGCCAGGTTTGGATAGGATCGGTGACACAACACTTTCAAATAACCTGTTCTGAAGACTGCTGGCGGCCTGCTCGAATTGATCTAGTTCTGGCTCCCATCCATTATAATTGCGTTCGGACCGGAAAGGTTCTAAACCGGTTTCCATGACTTGTCCAGGAGAAGCATCCATAGGCTGTATTTGATTGATTTCTAGTTGTGTAGAAGTGGCATGATTTGAGCTACCTGAGCTACCCAGAAGTGCGATAGCGAGCAGTAATTGAACAATAAACATAGGATGAGACACCCTTTCTCTCTAAAATAAAATTAAAATAAGATCATCAACCCACCTAGTTGTTATCTGAAAATAATATGGCCTGATATGATATTGGTGGAATAGATTTACGGTCAAAGTAATAATAATCATAGCAAAATGGCGCATTGAGATAATGAGAATAACGACCTAACTTCAGGTAATAGAAGATTGACGAGTGGATATAGTGATTTAGATATAAGGACCCATGCGACAAAGTGGGGATTTCTGTTCGGTAAGGACCAGGGTCGGTTATGAGTGGATACATAGAACCATTTTAGAAGAATAACAATGAAATTTATCGGAGGAACAGATCGAACAGATTCTACAGGCTGGATCGGTTGTGTTAGAATATAGGAATTATGGAAGTTGGAGGGTTGCAGTGGGAATACATAAAGAGTTAAGTCAAATTAGAGTCGAAAACCAATCAACTACTAAACAAAAAGTTTTTTCAATTGTATGTGCGATAACGATCGGAGTGATTTTAGGTTTAGCGGCAAAGCTTGTGGATGCTCAGGGGATTAACCCCATATTTGACGATATTGGTGGGCGCCTAGGTATTTGGATTTTTGTTGCCACACTCATATCGGTTATTAGTTATTCTCCAAAACTAGCAGCAGTTAAGGTATTCTTCTTTTTTGTGTCGCTGCTAACTGTTTATTATCTATACACCGTGTTTTTTCTACATTTCGTTCCAATGAAAGAAATTATTTTTTGGGGGATGTGTGCAGTAGTATCTCCGATGTGTGCTTATGTGATGTGGTATGCACGAGGCAATGGAACTGTACCTAGTCTAGTGTTATCCCTTCCAATCACAGCTCTACTGTCCGAAGGGCATCAATTGCGCGATGCTTACTTGCCCGAGCATACTCATTACTATTTGATCCCAATACTTATGGGAATATATCTAATCATGGTCATTATTTTATTATTTATTGTTCCTACGAAAAGACTTAAATTTTTGATTATACTACCAATATCTATAATATTGTCTTTCATCATCATATATTTTGATGTTCTAGGGCGGTTATTCGGTGGCTTGAACGGAGTGTTATAGATCACTTTGGCAGATTGTCATACAAATGCGACAGTCTTTTTTACAATAGTATATTTGCTTGTGTCAAAGTCTGGTTCGTCCTGTGTTGCCATAACAGGATTAATATTTGAAATTCATAATAAAGGAGGATTTATTATGAAGAGAGTATCGTTTTTTTTGCTTTTTCTTCTTCTATTGACAGCATCCGCTTGTTCAAACAAAGTCACTTCATATACAGGAGAGAGTGAGAATTGGCGTGTCTCATGTACAGTTCAAAGTAATAGCGATGTAGCAAGCTATGAATATGAAATTAGGTACTTAGGAGATAATCCTTCATTAATTGAAAAAGTTAAAACCAAATTTATGAGCGAAGATATTCATGCTACAGGAGAAGTTCCTTTTAATAATGTAATCAGAGGAAAAGCTGAAGGGATGTCCCCGTTTTTGGATGAGAATGAATTTCTAGTTCAGATTGATTGGGAAGGAAAATCGGAAAAGATAGTGGTTACCAAATGATGGTGATAATAAGTGGGAATATAAATAGATTACAAACTACAGGCCAAAGTGAGGTGAATAAAATGAGGTTTCTAAAGGGAGCATTGATTGTAATTGCACTAATAGTTGTAGCTTCAGTCACATGGTATGGCTCCTATAAGAATGATATGAAGGATCTTGAAGATGGTTTAAGAACGTATTTAATCGTTGAAAAGGGTGTGGATGAACATGATATCATTAGCATCACTGCTCGTCGCAGTAAAATGCCACAGTATCCTGTAATCGTCATATTGAAGGACAAACCACAGGAAGTTGTATACACCCAGAGAGAAGAGCAATGGGTGCAACTATGGCCTGATCCATAATTCTTCAATGGTATGTCCGATATTATCCGGTTTTATGGAATATTACGTCCTTTGGATGGGTTAGGCCTTATCTGTTGGATATGCAAGGATAAGTTGCAAGGTCCGGGTTTCAGCTCGCTTTATCAATTTTGGGGTAGCAAACTCTCAGATCATCTTTAATCTGAAAGCAACTGCATCCGGGGCCAAGATGGAAAGAGGGTAAATGGTACGTTGTTAAATAGAAGGAGGGTCATATTTGAGAAAAGGATTATTTATAGGTTTATTATTGATTACAGTAATCATTCTGGTGTTTTTTATGATGAAAGATCCGGTTCCCGTAGAAACTAGCAGGCATGTAAAATCTGTTGAACTAAAAGGTAATGTGTGCTTAGTTACCGTCAATAACCCTCAAAAGTCTACAGAGAGTACTCAAACAGAACAGTTCGAAAGTCAGTCATGCACAAATTTAAAAGAAGGAGATGCAATAAGCTACCAATTTCTAAATCAAGGTAAGTATCTACACATCGTTTCAATTAATAAAGAACTAACAAGAGATCCTCTGTCAGGCTCAATAACTAAGAAGTTTGAGGAGGGTGGAAATATGTATATCTCCGTTGAATTACCTGGTGTAGGGGAAGAAATCTTCTTAATAGATAAATCGGACTGGAGAACAGTCAACATTAAATCGGATATTACTTTTTACTTGGATATTTGGGGACTTCCTATTCATTTAATTTAAGTCTATTGTTCAACCAATACATATCTGAAGACTCACCAGTTGCTTTTACTACATGGGGGAATATGTCGAGGGACAAAATGTGGTCATTTAAAGTTCGCTAATTTAAATTTAAAGATAAGTAAGATGTTCAAATATGATAATAAAATGTATCAATAAAGAAGGTAGATCAATCAGCAATTGAATCACATACTCAATCTTTTGGAGCCACATATAGAAAAGTTGAAAACCTTGAGAATGAAGAATAATTTGAATTTTCGGTTTAGCTTCTCGATTAGGATTATGCATAATGAGACCCCTGCGATTACTATTGAGAAAAAGGCAATTGGTATAGCCTATGATTTGAACGCAGAGTTTGATTTTGATTTGTATATTCTGTAGCAATGGAAACAAGTCATTCTGAAAATACATACAGAGGACAAGTACCCAATTATCTGACCTTGAGAGTGGTGTTCTCTTTTTAAATAATCGCATGGAACTTGGAAAAAAATCAATCTTTCAATTATATTCATATATAGACAAAAGGGAAATGATTAAATGAAGATTGGAGATATCGAGAAATTAGCGGATAGGTTACCTACAGAAGTTTTACTGTCTTTGTTCAGGAATGCTTTAAAAGATTTTGAAAATAAGATTCTTGATAAAAAAGTTTTTTTGTTAATCCTATCCGAATTAACAGATCGACAAATCATGACTTATGAACTTTTAGAGGATAAAACTAGAAATGAGATGGATGTCTTAATGAGGAAGTTATGGAATACTAATTCCTACGAAGATGTAGATATCATACTCTCTATTGTTGTTAACCTTGGTTTGAAGAATTGTTTTATTAAAATTAAAGAGTCTATAAGTAAAGAAGATAATATAGATTTGATAATTTTAAACGAGATTAAAGAGACGATTATGGAGGTTGGAGATCATATTTCAAATCCATACTATGACTTAGAAAGGTTTAAATCATCTAAAAGTGAGTTTTAGCTCATAAGATGGTAACCTGTGATATAAATTTATAGTTTTAATTTTGGTTCGTATCATTACTCATTCGAAGATGCCATTAAACATTTTGATGGCTCTTTTTTTGTGACAGTAGGGCAGTTTATTTAGAATATGTGTACACCTACAGAGAAGAGCAATGGATACAACTCCTGATCCATAATACCCAGATGAATTGATGATCACTTTCTTGATAGGAATAACTGGGTACTGGACGCCCATTCATCCACCTTTCTTTTCTCTACTTTACCTAATAGTAGTTCAAGCGCGGAATATCCTTGAAACCTAATACGAATTTACAAAGTATATATAAAGAAGGATATAATTAGTTACCATTTATAAATTTGTACTCGGTTACATCCATAGAGGGGAGGACGGATATGCCATTTATTGGGGGAATCATTTTAATTTTTATCCTAGCATTTATTCTATGGGCATTAATGTTCCCGCTATTCAATAAAATAGGTAGTAGAATTTTGAAGAAATACAATAAATTCAAACAAGAGGAGAATGGTGATGAAAAATTCAAAGACGTTTAGGGTAGGGGCAATTGCGGTTGCATTAGTTATTATTGTGGGAGTGCTAATGGTGACCTTCTTTTTAACACGAATTCCTAATGGATATGTTGGGGTCGTTTATTCACCAAATGGAGGCGTAAAAGATAGCACACTGAGTCAAGGGTGGAAACTCGTTGGAGCGTTTGATAAAGTGACGAAATATCCGATCCGAATTCAAACGGTGGAATACAGAGATATTCAGATTGCTACTTCTGACGGGAAAAACATCACAATCGATTTTGCTTACAACTACCAAGTAGAACCAAGTAAAGTATCTTCTATCTTTAATACATTTGGGCCAATTAGCATTCAAGAAATTGAGGATACATATCTCAAAACACGTTTCCGTGACGCAGCTCGTAAGGGGATTTCCAAGTTTACAGTCATTGATGTGTATGGTGAAAAGTCATCCGAAGCAGGAGTAGACGTGCAACAACGTTTTTCTGATGACGTTAAAGAATTAGGCTTTATTGTATCCAACGTTACTGTAGGTGTTCCTCAACCTGACGCCAAGACTCAGGAAGCAATCGATAAGCGTGTCGAAGCTTCTCAAGAACTGGAACGTAAAACGACTGAACTTGAGATCGCCAAGAAAGAAGCAGATCGTAAGCGCGTGGAAGCGCAAGGTAATGCAGACAAACTATTGATCGAAGCAGAAGGTCAGGCTAAAGCAAATAAAGAGCTTCAACAATCATTATCGAGTCAACTCGTTGAATATGAAACCATCAAGAAATGGGATGGAGCACTTCCATATGTAAGTGGGTCAAATACGCCAATGATTCAATTGCCGACTACAAAAACAGAGCAAAATAGCGGCGCGGGGAGCGTATCTCCCTAATAGCGGTTTGAGTTGCACGCCTTGCTTTCTCATCAATTGAATCTGTTGAATTCTAATGAACAAGCCGGTCCAATCGTGGGCTGACTTGTTCATTTTGAGTCTTTTCAAAGGTACTATGAGGGATTTAGTTAAGCCATGGCATTGGATTCGCCTGTCCAATCCTGTACAATGGATAACGACAAAAACAACGGTAGATTAAGGATGGATCAGCACGATGAGAATTATCATATCACCAGCTAAAAAGATGAAGATTGATACCGATCTTATGGCTATCGCACAGATGCCGCAGTTTATAAACGAGTCAGAACAGCTATTGAGTCTGCTTCAAAAGTTATCCTATGACGAACTCAAAGCGATGTGGAAGTGTAACGATGCAATCGCCGAACAGAACGTGGAGCGGATTCAGAATATGAATATAAAAGCAAATCTGACACCAGCAATCTATGCCTATGAGGGCATTCAGTATCAGTATATGGCTCCAGGTGTTTTTCAAAATGAGGAACTGGCGTATCTTCAGCAGCATTTACGCATATTATCCGGTTTTTATGGCATGTTACGGCCTTTGGATGGGGTTACCCCTTATCGGTTGGAGATGCAGGGCAAGTTGCAAGGTCCAGGCTTCAAATCGCTCTATCAATTCTGGGGTAGCAAACTCGCAGATCAGCTTCAATCAGAAAGCAACTACATCCTAAATCTGGCTTCCAAAGAGTATAGCAAAAATATTTTGCCTTTTCTGAGTGAGGAAACCCGGTTCATTACATGTGTATTCGGACAAATGGTCAATGGGAAGCTTGTTGAAAAGGCAACCTGGGCCAAGATGGCCAGAGGTGAGATGGTAAGGTACCTGGCAGAGCGTAAGATTACAGATGTGGAAGATGTAAGAAACTTTGATCGGTTGAATTTCGCTTTTTCAGAAGAAAGATCCGATGAGAGTACTTATGTATTCATACAAGCAGAGGGCAAGTAGCCTGCTGTGCAACGGTGGGTTCCTATACAAAGTCGGCCCTTTAAGGTCACAATGAGAAAAGACGCAGGGGATGTATATCCCTGCGCCTGATCAAGAATTAAATCCATGTCCAAAGCTGATGAGCTTTTGGGCTTACTTCCCGTATTCCTCATGATAGAACCAAGATAGCCAATTCTCCGATATTCATATTACATCCTTCCTGTTAGCGAACATTAATCCAAGCGGTCCACTGTGTTGGAATATTAATGGAATAGACTGTACCTACAAATTGTCCCCCTGTAGTAGGCGCTTCATAAACCCAAGAATAGGCCCAAGCATCTACGACACGGTCGCCGTCCAGATCAATAGCTTCAGACCAGTTATTTGTCATTGTATTGCCGGCGAGTGTGCCGTAGTGACTGCTGTCATAACCGATCTGGAAAGTAATACACTGAATCCAAGCCCCACCGTGATCATTGGTCGTGGAGAGCGGGTTGTTATTGAAGCCGTAAATTTCTTGACCGCCATTAGGAGATACGACACCGTATACATTAATGTGAGATACTTTCGGAGCAGGCGCAAACAGAACTGGACCACCCGCATTATCAGCCTTCTGGGATTCAAATTCAGCCTTAGCCGCTTTCACAGCTTCACGGAATTCTTTGGAATTAATAATTTCTTCCTTTGTCATAGGTTTGGCTTGAGTCACATCACCGTCTGCATAGGCAGCTACATTAAATGAAAGCACTAGAACAAGAATAAGAGCTAAACTAATCAATTTTCTCATAGCAATAAATTCCACCTTTCTTGTTATGGGTATTCTTTTTTACAAAAACATGCGGTTACGACAAATAGACCTGCTTGCAGCTTAAAGCCTCTTGCCCTCCTCTCTTTTAAAGATGGTTCTTCCCCTTTTTTCTTTACTGAAAAAGAAATTAAGGAGGTAGAACTCTACAGGCTAGAAAACTCTATGAAGTAGGAATGTATATGTAAAATGAATGCCTGCCAATGATTATGTGTTGCAGACAAAATGTAAAACTCCTTTATACGTATTGATATCTTGGCTATGATAGGCTCTGATACCCATCTTGATAATATAAGATTCCAAAATAGATATTTAAATTGTAATATATTCCATTTATATAAACATATAGTACATCCGATCTCCAGTTAAAGTCAAGTTTCTTCATTGATACTATGATTTGTTAAAGTTTTCGGCTTGTCGCAGTAAAATGCCACAGTATCCTGTAGTCGTAAAAGGAAAACCCTCTGGAACATGTATACACCTACATAGAGATCGTATGGGGCTGAGGGACGGATATAAATCATTCTGAGCGTGGATTCATGCAGTGAAATCAGGAGGTTAGGCGGATGTATTGTACTAGTACTTCTGCTAACATAGGTTAATCATATATCAGATGAGCGGTGAAAACGGATGAGTACAATTAAGGTGACTCCTGAGCAACTACATCATGTATCCAATCAGGTGGATCAGGCCAGACAACAGTTGGAGCATATTCGCAGTGAACTGACGAGACAGATCATGTTCGTTCAGATGATGTGGATGGGGGCGACGCAGGAGCGATTCTACTATGAGTTTGAACAGTCGCGCCCTATATTGGATAAAGCACTGGAGAGTATGGTGGGCATCTCCAAGGAACTCAAGGAGATCGCTACGCGATTTGAGAATGTCGATGCTGAAAAGGTGAGTCTTGGAAGTGCTGTTGGCGCTGTGGGTGCGGGAGTAATGATGAAGACCTTGGGTAATGATGCGAGTACGGAGGATAAAGGTTACCGGATGGCGCAAGTCAATGTGTATGGGAAGCTGATGTGGATGCCTGTGAACGAGAATGGTGTTACGGATCAGGCAGCCCTTCAGGCATATAAGAAGGATCAGGGGCATTTGGATATCAATCGGATGCAAGCTACGGATGCTGAAGCGCCAGGAGAAGATATTTATGCGATGCAGATCAAAGCCTTTGAAAATGGAATTCATCCCTTCACAGGCGAGCCTGTATCCGATAAGTATGCTCAGATGATGTTGACTTCTCTGAAGTTCAGCCAGCTATTTATGGCATTTCAGATGGTTCGTGGGAGTATGCCGGGTGGCAAAGGGCCGTTTCGCTTGCCTGCCTCTGATCCGGCTGTGGCGAAGATTAAAAAGAATCTGGAAGCGAGGAAAGCGAATGAGCAGAAGAAGGGTTCTGAGGGCAAGGGACAAGCAACTAAGACAGTAATAAGTGAACATGTAAGTGATGCGGAGAAATTGCAAAGGCCATATGCTCACCTAGTAAACGTTGATGGATTTAAGAGAGGTAGCAGACCTGGAATATCTGGTGGTCATAATATGGACAAATTTAATGGGGCCTTACAAGAAGACGCAAATAAGTATGGACTGAGTGTTAAAAAGGATTATTTTATAGGTGAACCCAAGAAGCACAATGTCGAGGGGATCTACGAGGTGGAGTATCAAATTCCGTCCTTGAAACGAAGTGAATCAGATAAAAGTATTTTTGAACCGATAACGGACTCAAATGGAAATGTGCTTGGGAAGAGAGTGAATGATCCCAAAACAGTATATGATCCTAATATAATTTCTAATGAAAAAATGTATAATTGGGGAAAAGCAGCATTAGAGCCACAGATACAGGCTGGAAACGTGAAAAACGGGATAGTTAAAGGAGAACTAAATGGGCTGAAATTTGTGGGGTTCGTAGATGAAAAAGGGAACATAAAGAACTTTTATCCTGCTTTTTAATTAATATCGAAGGAGAGATATGATGTACAAAATTTTGACAACAAAAGCTGAAATAGATAGATTAGTCGAATCTTATTTCTGGATTATTGATTTTCCGAGAGCTTTAACATACTTCGGAGATCATGAGAGATATGGTTATGGTTCAGGTCCACTGGAGGTACAATTTTCATCCTATCATATGCCAGAAGAGGAAGAGTATATTGGTGATCAGAAAGTGTGTTTTATTGGAGAGCCTCCAGCATACGATGAAGATGTAATGGCAGTGATGGAGCATGATGAATTTTATAACTATTTGATGATTTACAGTGAGAAGTACGTGGAGGAGCACCCAGAAGCTAAACAGGAGATTTATAATTTATTAGATATGGTAAAAAAAAGATTGGATTTACATTCTTAACTCACTGATTGTGAATCATAAATCATTTGCGAGGAACAACGAAAGTTCGTTTATCTTATACGTCCATAGTATTCATAGTCCAAGTATTGGGTGTACAGTTGGGAAGATATGAAAGCACTAAAAACGTTGCCGTATGACCCGGATTGATGTTATAAAAATCCGAAAGCTCTTCCCACCTGAATGTTGTGAGGAACGAGCTTTTTTGTATGCAGAAAATAAACCAAAGAAGGTGAGAGGACAGCAAATAGAGGTGCTGAATAAATTATTGTAGGCTATATTGATATGATTACATCCGCCTATCCGTTGTATTAAAAAGATTGGAGATACGAACATGATTAAATACAGGTATACAATCGAATATAAAGAAGATTTCAACGAAGTTATCGTGGACCTAGGCATCGATTCATCATTAAAGAATGGTTATCTGATTAGTAATTCTTTGGGATCGGATATATTTGGAGACTTCGCCACGATCCAGGAAGAGATCGGAAACTTAATCGAATTACTGAAAGGGGAAATAACGTTATACGAAGGTGGAGGGAATGTGAACTTAATAAGATCTGACCAGTCTTTTACAACTTTTGAAGATATCTTTGCAGAAGAAGATGAAGAGGACAGTATATGTGAAATTGAGACGTTAGAATATGTAAAGATACTATTGTTATGGGCAAAAGAGAACTTTCAGTATAAAAGCCAGCGAGGCGTTATCTTGAAAGAAGAAGGGCAAGTAGCATTAGAGTGGTTAAACGAAAAATATATTGAGGTTTTAGTTTTGGGTCAAAAGATCGAGCGTATCAATTTGAAATTGATTGAATGAATTGTATGAACAATAGATCCGTAATATTTTGCGGAGAAAAGTGAAAATTTTCATTGCTCAAAAGTTACGGAAAAACGTGTGCGAGTCAACGGTTAATACTATATCAAGTAAGTAATTAATAGATCCATTACATATACCTAGTTTGTTTCACTAAATGCGCGTAAGAACCAATTCATCTGCAATACTCAATAAGTTTCCCAATGGAATAACATCAAGAACGCGAAATTCACAATATAAGGAATATTAAAAGACAAAAAAGCCTAACCCCTCAGTATCTTGAACGAGGAATTTGGCTTATGGTCTTCAGCTTAAACAGTCGCGTCCGATGGGTGATTAAAATAATGATTTATTTATCCATGTATAATTAATGAATTTTAACATTTGCCCATTCATTTCAAATTCTTTATCACTAGTTTCTGTATGCTCGAATCCGTTTTGCTCTAAAACTTTTTGAGATGCTATATTGTTGGTGGTTGTTTTTGCCTTAACTTCTTTTATATCTAAATCAACTATTGTATTGAGTAATAATTTTAATGCTTTTTTAGCAACACCTTTTCCAGTGTGGATTTGTCCCACTCTATAGCCGAGAAATCCTATTTTATCGGAATCATCAATATCAACTAAATTTATTCTTCCAAGAATCAAGTTATTTTCGTCTTTTATTAAATAAAAAAAGGAGAGTCCTTTGACTTGTTCATCAAGTAAAGATTCATTCCTTACTTTAAAAACCTCAGGTATGTAATAATCATCTCCTCGAGACGGTATCATTTCCTCGAAAAAAGTCCTGTTTTCAATTTCGAATTCATACAAGCTTTCAATATCTGTATCTTTTAACTTCTCAATTATTATATTCATGAACCCTTTCCTCCAATCAACTCTAATGCAAGATACTACGAATCTACTTCTGTAAACTATAATTTGTACTACGATATGAGTTTGTTCTAATTTCCTCATTTTGGATATGTTAAAAAATATTGAATTTATTGCAATTAAATTTTTGTACAGCAAGTATAACATCCTATTTCGTTATTCGACATTATGGGCGATTAATGGATATTCAAATCCCTAGTAAATTTGAGCAATCTTTGGATGAACATTATGGAAACCTAGGCTCGAAGATGTGGGCGTATATTAAAGGTCAACTGGAACAAAACATGAGCAATTATATAAATAACGATTCTGCGGTCTTACAACTACCCGATGACGATGTACTTACTTCCTGCAAGAAAATGGTCAATGACCAGCAAAGGTAAGATACTTCTTGAAAGCAAGAAGGATATGAAAAAACGTGGTCTCAAGTCACCGGATAGGGCTGACGCATACGTTCTCACCTTTGGTGAATATTTGCTGGGGGCACCTCAGTCAATAATGCTTCCAACAATAGGTGGTGTATCAGTTAAAAGATAAAATGAAATTACCTCCCAAGTTAGATGAGGAAGCCAAGCAAAAATAACTCACAAAACATGCGTTTAACATACTGACAATCGACGAGAAAGCTACCCGCCGCGCTGTGGAGGAATATATTGAAACTGTTCGGTAGTACCGGCAGATCGGTTTTGTACGGCCTGAGGCAGTAATTACGGAATGTGTATAGTGAACACCAGTCAACCAATGTCCTCAGCAAACAACAGAGAGGATCGCTATCTATAATGTGGACAAGGAGGCTGAACTCAAGGAGAAAGACCGTTTGCTCAGTTTGGCCTTGGAGAGACTGTCTTCAGTACAGCGTGAGGTTATTCAGCGAAGTTATTTGGATAACGAAGGGGAATTTGATTATATAAGTTGTGGGGAAATGGGGATTAGTGATAGTACGCATGGGCGTGAAAAAAATGAAGCGATCAGTTCACTGTCCGCCGCGTTGAGATTGGAGAAGTTTGAAGAGTTTGAGGTCGGTTAAATGCCGGCCTATTTTTTTATTTATTGTTTTGATAAAATTGGAAGTACATCAAGGAGGCAGATCATGGTTAAAAATATTGAGAAGTATTTCTTCAAACCTAAACGAGTTGATGAAATCATTCACACAGCAAATATAGTTTTTGATACGAATGCCTTGCTATCTGCTTATCAGTGGAAGGAGGTTGTTTTTCATGAAGTTTTGAAAGTTCTACAAAAACTCTCTGATGAGGATAAATTAAAAATCCCACCACAGGTATTTAAAGAGTTTATTCATCAAAGGCCATTAAGAATAGCAGAGGCTATAGAAAAAGTGGACGAGCTTTTGAAAAATATTCAAAATCCTAAAAAACTAGAACCCACACTTCCATTGTTAGGATTGATTGATAATATAGGTAAATATGCCAAAAGTGAGAGGAGCTACACTGAGAGCCGAGAAAATTATAAGAATGAACTAAAAGAACTTATCAAGAGATTAAAGGAGTTCTTTAATGATGATATTGTGTTAGACTCTCTGAAGCCGCTTTTTCAACAGATCAATTTTAACCAGGCTGATCGAGAAGGCGACATAACAAAAGTTGCAAAAAACAGGGCTGCTGAAAAGCTTCCTCCACTAACAGGAGGGGACGGAGGAAAAAAAGAGAATCAGTATGGCGATTATTTCGTTTGGGACTACATCCTATCTTTAGAAGGGGATGTTATATTTGTTACTACTGATTTCAAAGAAGATTGGTTTCATCAAATCGGAAGTGGGAAAGAAAAAACACCTGTTTCCCCGAGACGAGAATTGATCGAAGAATTTTATGAAGTTTCTGCGGGAGGGACTTTTTCAATAATTTCTTTGAAAGATTTTATGCAGAAATATAACCCCAATCTTGATGAAGATATAGTTGATAATCTTATGGCTGTAGAGAAGAACAAAATAACTGCTAGCTATGAAATGATATGCACAGCAATTAGGGATTTAAGGTTATTATCTGTTTATGATGATGTATCGGAAAGGCTCGACTTTTTCTCTCCACACTATGAAATATTTGTTCAAGGTTTTAATGTTGATTCCATCAATTTTAAACCTGGTGAATATTTTTATTTATTCATAAATATGCAAGATGATATCTCAATAGATGCACTTCATCGCATTATCAATGAAAAGAATCCATTATTCAAAGTCGACAATTCAAGGCAGATTCAACCTCTACAAATCTTCTACAAATCTTCTGACTGATTTTTGAATGTTTGTTGGGCGTTTGATAGACATTCGGGGTGTTATATTTGTATTGTGGAAATCGAGCGAGAATGAAAGTAACAGTTACACATGCGGCATATGACTGGGGCGTTCCTCTTCTCGCTTTTTTATATTAAAGTAGAAGTTAGATTCATGTAGTATTCGACATAAATAGAGGGGATATTCGCTCTGTTATAGAATCTGTAACTTTGGAGGGGAGTGATTGTTATCAATAAATGGGTGTTCATAGCTATTCTGTTTTTATCTCTATCATATTTAAAAACTGTGATAGATAACTTTAGAATTTTAAAGACAAAAGAAATTAAAAAATTCAAGTTTATCTTAACTGATTTCTATGTTTTTCTTGGTCCATGGACCACGAAATTGATTCTTAAAAAACCTGATAAGATATTAAGTCTAGAAGAGGAGATATATAGATTCTATGTAACGGAGTTAAAAAAGAGTGTAAAATTCGGCAGTGACTTGATAAAAATACAAGGAGTTATGGAAGTTCTAAACAGAAGAAAGTTGAACAATCACGAGAGAATCATTTTAAGAAGTTATATAGATACAGATGAAGTAGATAAAAGTAATTTTATACAGACTTTTTCCTTACTTATTTCGTCGGTAATTGCTGTATTTATTGGTATCTCAGCTGCTGCAGTCAGCGATAAATATGGTGTTGACTTAAACTCGGCCTTCATTGGAGGACTAACATTAGTTGTTATATATGTTGTTTTTCACTTTTCTATATCAAGATGGAACTCCAAGCCAAAAATTATTAGAATTGTATTGGATAGGTATGAAAGTACTGTTTCAGATACTAATCGTAGTCAACAGAGTAACTGTTAAATACGAAAATGTAAAATAGTAAGGAAATTCAAGAAAACGGCTAGTTTATTCTATTTTCTCGGGACTCACCCGTTTACTGTTCCTTGACCCGATTTTGGTAGCTTCAGTAAAATGGTCTTGTTCTTCCTCTATAGTTACATAGTACGTATGCATTTAAAGCAAAAAGCGCAGCGTTTTTGTGGCGACCGTTTCGGGCGCATGCTTTTAGGACGTAACACCAACTTCATACATATCACATTTAAAGTCGTTCCTTCACTGGATCGGCTTTTTTTCATTGGAGGAATTGAAGTGATCAGCAGAAGACGGAAGAAGATACGCAATCGCCCCAACAAGCAGCCGGAGAAATGCAAAGGTTGTTTATGGTGGAGGTGGGATGGAGTGAAACAGTTCTGTAGTAGACCAATATGCCCAAAAGAGGTAAAATAAACCTGAGTCATAAAACATCATTTTGGGGGTTAACATGTCGAAAAAAGAATGTTTTGTCATTTCACCAATTGGAGAATCAGGCTCAGAAATTAGAAGAAGAGCTGACCAGGTTTTGAGACATGTCATTTTACCAAGTGTAAAAGAATGTGGCTTTGATGAATCAGAGGTGATCAGAGCTGATACAATCAGTAACCCTGGTGCAATTACACATCAGATCATCTCATCAATTATAAATTCTGACCTTGTTATAGCAGACCTCACAGGTAACAATCCTAATGTTTACTATGAGTTGGCAATACGTCACGTACTTAGAAAGCCGTATGTTCAAATCTGCGATATCAATACCCCGTTACCTTTCGATGTAAAGAATCAACGTACTATCATGTTTGATTATAAAGATTTAGATAGTGTATCCGAAGCGAAATACTTGCTTGAAGAATATGCTAAGAATGCGTTATCTCAGCCTGACAGTTTAATGACCCCTATTCACGAGGGTTTAATTATTGAAGGCTTATTGACGAGTGATAAACAAACTGATCAAATTCTTGGCCAACTTCTAACAAATGTTGACTATTTGACTAAAGAAGTTAGAGGAATGAAAGGAAATACCAATGTTGGTTATAGGAAACCTTCCTTTTCCGAGGAGGCTATGGAGGCTCTCGAAGAAGAAATGGAAGAATATAATACTTTAAAGAGAAAACAATCAATGTTAGATAATTTGAATAAATTAGAGCCTATTGATGAAGGTACGAAGCTGAGACATCCTAAATGGGGTGTTGGTGAAGTGATTTCGGTTAAAGGTGCGGCTTTGGAAAAAGAGATAAATATAGAATTTCCCAGACCAGCGGGAAGGAAACGTCTTTTAGCCGGTTTTGCTCCATTAGAAAGAGTTGAATAACTTGCTGTAACAGAAGCGCCCATCGTGGTGCTTTTTCTTTTGCTCTCATATGACAGAATATGATCCGTTCTGAGCTTCTTAACATGAGAACATCCGGTTTGCAGGGAACAGTCGATTGAAGAGCAGAGAACAGCGTCTGAGTGAGCGTACGCATGCATATGATGGTCACCCAAACGTTGAAACCAACTCAACACAATTATTGTCGCTTATTGGGATCTATCATATGATTATGGTGGAGGTGTTATATGGAGGTTTACGAGGGTTATTCTATTCATGTGCAAAGGACTTCTGATGGCCAGTATAAAGCTTTTTCTAATTCAGGTGATGAGTATGTTGATAGTACTGAGAAGTCGGCAATAGCAGGTTTAAAAGGTAAAATCGATAACATTGCGAAATACCGGGCATTGCAGGAAGAAGCAAGGAAGACAAAAGAATGAGGCACCTTTTGGTGCTTTTTTTAATGCCCACATGTTAGGTCTTGACCAACCTCACTTATTGTCTGATACTGGAATATGTTGTATCAGAGATAGAGTGGGAGTGGTTAGATGAAGAAGAAGTATATTGCAATAATTGCTTTAGGGATTTTTTTGATATGGGCTGGTTCAGCGGTAGCAATTTATAAATGGGTAGGTCATGATGATCGTGGAACATTCGGGGATATGTTTGGAGCTGTCAATGCGTTGTTCTCAGGTTTTGCATTTGCCGGATTAATTTATACTATCTCCGTTCAAAGGCAAGAACTGCAGACACAAAGTAAGTCCATAGATATGCAAACAGATGAAATGAAAATACAAGTATCAGCCATCAAAATGCAGACAGAGGAACTCTCCCTTCAGAGAGAAGCTATACAAATGCAAACAGAAGAGCTTGCGCTCCAAAGAAAAGCTATTGAGATGCAAACTATAGAAACTGCTCGATCTGCTGATCAATTGGAGGGACAGAAGAATTTATCGAATCTCCAAACAGCCATGAGTGTAGTGAACGATTTGATTAGAACAAAGAATAAGAGGATTGAGGGAATAACCGTCTCAGCAGGAAGTGGATGGATAAAAGGATCTGACGCATTGGGTCATTTGTCGGAAGTAGGGCTAGGAGTGTGGGTAAAAGAAAGAACGTTAGAAACCTATCTTAATTTGTTTTATTATATTTTAACTTTCATAAATGAATATGATCTAAAAGAGGAACAGAAGAAATTATTACGAGATTTATTGAATGTTGATACCTCGAACGAAGAATTAACGGTAATATATCGTGCTCTTGGGAATGACCAACATAGAATGGGGCTTCTTGCCTCAAGCGGCTTTCTAACACGTTACAAAAAAATAACTTAACCACTTTCCATGCCATCCTATTAGGGTGGCTTTTTATTTGGAGGTAATGAGATGAACATCAGAATCGTGCCAACCGATCTAATAAATGCAGCAGGTTATAACCCCCGGGTTGACGAAGGCAGCCATTGCCCAGTGGGTGAAAGACCTGCAGGCTGGAAATATAAAGATGCAGACTGTTCAGGATCTGGAACGACTCATCGAATTGGATATCAAGCTTCAGCAGGATGAGTTGTAAAAAAAGACCTGTTAAGGATGGTTAGTTATTCGCTTTACCCGACTTCCAAGCAACAGGATTTTGGATTTCAAACTTAAAAGAAAAGAAAGGGACTCTGACATCAAAACCTTTGAACTTAATTGCTTTAATTATATTCATACCGATTCCCCCAATTTTCTTTAGTGTTGCTTGGAGCCTAACCATAGGTCGGTTCTTAGAACCGTTATCGGGAATCGAGTAAAACGAACAACTATATCTGTTTTATATAGTTAATACCAAGAGTTGTCAACGCAAATAATTGTATTTATTGATTGGAGGTGAGGGAAGTGTCCGTTAAAAGCTATCAGAAGATCATTCCGGCTACGGCCATTAACTTCGAGGGAAACAGCTCGACACATACAGATGAGATCTTCGCTTTTGTTCAGGTGCCAATTTCGATTGACCTTGCGGGTAGCATTGTAAAGCTTCGATTGCTTTTTAATCCATTGCAAGTACCTGTTGGGGAAGGTGATAAATGTATGAGGATTGCTGATTAAATCCGTAGTAACACTATAGTAACTCGATGATATTATAAATCCATAGAAGTATGTAGAAATGTAGAAGGTAAGGAAACTTTTCCTGCCTTCTATTTTTATGTCTGGAGGTGAAACTTTGAAATGGTATCATAAAGCCATTTTTTCATTTGCGAATTCAGTTCTTCCGGCCGCAGTAAAACGTCAGATGATGGGTTTTGGCAGGATGACATCGCCAAGATCGTCAAACGGATGGGATATATTCAATTGGCTCCCGAAAAAGTACCAGAGTGCTCATAATATTGATCTGACCAAACTACATAATCACACAGCAGAGGAACTACTTGAGATTCTTGTATCTGTTCATCCTGATATTTCGCATGCGCTCTACAACTTTCTGCGCATGGGTGGCACACCGCTTACATTTACAGCAAAGAAGCAGAATGGTAGTGACGATAAGAATGGGCAGAGGGCTTTGGATGCAATCAAGAACTTACTGGATTCTCCACTTCCTTCACCTGGTTATCAGCATGGAAGGTCGTTAGATAAGCTTGATACAATTCAGCGGATGATGATTATGGTACGTGGGGCTTGTGCTGGTGAAGTAGTTCTAAACGAGCCCTGTAATGATGTGATTGATATCGTACCTGTTGACCCTGCGACAATTTGGTTCAGGAGAGAAGAGGGAACAAATCGGCTTGTCCCTTGGCAATACATTAAGAATCCACATTCTAGTGTTGGCGAAAAATAGTCTGGCTAGTATAAGAGGATCGATACGCCGACAATCATTTATAAAAGTTCGATCTTATAGCTAATGATCCTTACGGACGAACACCTATAAAAAATTTGAAAGATGCATTCATTAATAAGGTACTTTTTTGGATTTTCTTCCAGTATGAAAGGACATGGCCTCTGGTATGTAAAACTCGAGCCGAACCACTTTGATGGTTAAGGCATTATTACATCCGTCCGATTCAAAAGATAATCTGTACTGGTCTGATGATAGTCAGCCAACTTAATCAATATAGCCGTTGAAATGTCCCACTCGCCTCATTCATAGTTGCTATATATGCGACTATAGCAAGATAAGCTTCATTTGGTGTTTGAGGCATGGTTTAACTTTAATTTTGACTCAATAAAATACTAGCGCATTTCCCGCTAAATTCACATCTCACCTCATCCCCTGATGTACAATCTTCCTGAGGTGAAGGATAACATGTCAAACCTGATCGAAGATTTATTTCACGGGAACCTGCGTTTGGACGAGTCGATTCATCCTGAGCAGGCCGAGTATGAGGAGATCAATCGCCAGATATCGGACCTGATGCAGGACTACAAAACACAGCTTACCGAGAACGAATACGATACTTTGGAGCAACTGATCGACTTAATCGGACAATCCACATCTATGTATGTGGAAGCAGCGTTTGAACAGGGTTTTCGCACAGGCGGCAGACTCATCATTGAGGTATTAGGCAAAACGTGAGCGTGAGTATCTATCAACTTAGAAGCCAGCATACAATACACAGCAATTCAAAAATCCCCTTCTCCATTACCACCGCTTAGGCGGAGTGGGGAAGGGGATTTTGCTTTTAAATTACTCTTTTATCGTACTATCACCACCTACCGCGCCCCAATATTTTTACCAGATGGCGTACCCGAGCCAATCAGATCACTACCACCCGCAAGCTTGAGGAAATTGCCCAGGACAGGCGTTCCGTCCGCGCTACGTGTTACCGAAGGTACGAGGGAGACAAAGTCGGCTGCGCTGGCGAGCAGGCCTTTGGCGTTCTCACTTTTTTTGTTCTTCCACCAGACGTTGGTGCTACTGACGTCGGTTCCGCTTGTTTTGTCACTGGCGCCGCCTTGGAAGGACAGGTTGTTGGTGAAGATGTGGGTGCCTACATCAAAGGCAAAGTTGCTTTGCCCATTGTTCCAGGAGGTGTTATTTTTCATCTGGATCGAACCGGGATTGCTGTTGTAGGTGAAGCCGTGCTTTTTATTGTTAAACGCAATGCTGTTCTCAACGATATGATTCACTGCAATCTTCTCGCCGCCGAGCTTGAAGCCGTTTCCATCACTGTTGGAGGTAGAAGTACCGTCTGCTGTTGCACCGTTCGCGTAGGCGATGCTGTTGCGGATCGTAACCGCGCCGATGGCACCTGTGTCCGTTTTGCTATACAGATCCCAGCCATCGTCCACGTTATAGGCCGCAATACAACCGTCGAAGACATTACCTGGGCCAACGGTCAGTTTGGCCGCAAAACCGTCTGCATCCTCGCCGTCATCCGGGTCATAGTTGTTGTGGGAGTAGGAACGAATCACTTCATTATATGCAGGCCATTCACTCTTGGCGGCTGTGGAAGCATAACGTCCCATTTGAATACCCGTATCCCGGTTGTGATGAGCTTCGATCTGCTCCAGACGGTTGTAACTGCCTCCGATGAAGATGCCGTTATCGCCCGCACCCTTCACCTCAAGCCCTTTGACGAACCAGTAGTCTCCGAACATTTGCAGTCCACGATTGGTGGAGGCGAAGGCTTGAGCGGAGAAATCAAAGACCGGTTTTTCCGATCCATACGCCACCAGGTTTTTGCGTTGCCCCGATGTGCCGCTGTTGCCACGTTCAATGGTAATGGTCTGAGAGAAGCTGTAGTTGCCGCCGCGCAGATAGATGGTCTTGCCTGGGGCGATCTGGGTCAATGCGTTAGCCAGTGACGTTGGACTGTTGAGGGTGCCCGGATTGCTGGCTGAGCCGTTAGGCGCGACATAGAGATCACCCGCAGCAAGTGCGATATTCGAAGTCGCCACCGATTCAGAGGGATTTTGCAAGCTGCTCTCGATCAGTTCCTCAGCACCGGCCGATCCACCACCAATTAATAATAGAGGGAACGCGGCGCTCAGACAGATATGGGCCATTTTGGATTTGAGGGAGCGTTCCTTCAGAGAACGTGCAGATCGTGCAGATACATGAGTGGATGTGGATGGGAATAATTTCATTACGTAAACCTCCTTGGTTAATTGGGAATAGAATGAAGAGCATGTGGTAGCCGTGTAGCAGACCGTTACCTATGAGATAGATCATGCCGGCTGGTTAGGTGTAATCTCTAGGACACAGCTTTATGGTAAATGTTGTAAGCGTTATCATCAATAATCATCTGATCAGATGGAGGTACATGCAGGCAGGTCAGGCCTGCAAGCTTCCAATGCCTGTAATATCACGTGAATTATGTAATCTTTCCATTGGGTGATAGCTCTCATTTAACGAAGAATCATCTGAAATGAACGTAGAGAAGTACGCTTTTCCATCCTCAGAGTACCAGTTTTACTTATGATCCACTCCTATGAACTTCATTCAACCTAAAATAAATAGCAGCCTACATCCTGAAGTGGAGATTACACTCCAGCTAGTCATGAAAAAGCCCTGATAGCAGCTGCAACTGGCAACTTGACGATCAGGGCTATGTTTAATTCAGAACGTAATCTGCTTACTCAACATACTAGAATGTACTAACAGTGTCAGACTTATCAGTCTAAACGCTGTCCAGCTATTTTAATATCCGTCCGTCTCACGACTGCGTTTCTCTGCTTGCTCGACACTTGGTTCATGTTTCGGTTGGACCGTTGTACTATCATCGGTTGGTACAGAGGCCAACCCTTCAGAGACGCGACGACCGTAATCTGCATCGGCTTGGGTGAAATAAGAGATCATGCGCTCCCGAATATCTGGTTTGCATTGTGCCAACGCGCCGACCATGTTGCTGATCAACTCATCTCGCTCCCAATCCTCGAATGCCCGGTACGTATCACCCGCTTGTCCAAAGTCATTGGTACGCTCAATCTTCTCACGAACAAGTCGGCCTTCCACCAGTGGTTCATGTTCCTTGCCACGTGGGGCTGCTTCCTTTAAGCCACCAAGCGACGAAGGTTCGTAATTTACATGTGGATTCTGACCCGGCGCACGATCCACTTGATACTGCATCTGCCCGCCGCTTTGATTCGTGGCTACCCGATTTTTCGGTGCATTTACAGGCAATTGCAGGTAGTTTGCACCCACCCGGTGACGCTGGGTATCTGAATAAGAGAAGGTGCGTCCCTGCAGCAACTTGTCATCTGAGAAATCCAGCCCGTCTACCAATACACCTGTGCCAAACGCTGCTTGCTCCACTTCATTGAAATAATCCTCGGGATTACGATTCAGCGTCATTTTGCCAACAGGTAGAAAAGGAAACTGCTCCTGCGGCCACAACTTGGTTGGGTCCAGCGGGTCAAAATCCAACTCCGGATGCTCGCCGTCCTCCATCACTTGAACGCACAGCTCCCATTCGGGATACTCCCCTTTTTCAATAGCGTGATACAGGTCCAATGTCGCATGATTGAAGTTCTGTCCTTGAATCTCGCTCGCGTCTTTTTGCAGCAGGTTGCGTATCCCTTGATTGAGCGGTTCCCAGTGGTATTTGATGAGTACGCCCGTGCCTTCCTGATTGATCCATTTGTATGTATTAACACCCGACCCTTGCATCTGCCGATAATTCGCTGGAATGCCCCATGGAGAGAAGAGGAATGTCACCATATGGGTAGCTTCAGGACTTAGCGATACAAAGTCGAAAAACCGCTCCATATCCTGTGCATTGGTCAACGGGTCTGGCTTGAAGGCGTGTACCATATCCGGGAATTTGAGCGGGTCACGAATGAAAAAGATTTTCAGATTGTTACCCACCAGATCCCAGTTGCCATCTTCGGTATAGAATTTTACAGCAAATCCGCGCGGGTCCCGCAGGGTCTCCGGTGAATGTCCACCATGTATAACGGTAGAGAAGCGAACGAACACGGGCGTTAGTTTGCCTTTTTCCTGAAATAGACGTGCACGTGTGTACTTCGATACCGGTTCATCCCCGGCCGTTCCATACGCTTCAAATACGCCATGAGCACCAGCACCACGGGCATGGACCACACGTTCCGGAATACATTCACGGTCGAAGTGAGTAATTTTTTCGAGAAAATGATAGTTCTCCAGCGTAGTCGGTCCCCGGCTGCCAACGGTTCGTACATTCTGATTGTCCGTAATGGGATGACCTTGTCGATCCGTTAATGTCTCAGGGTCTTTGTCTGAGGAATGCTCTGATTGTGAAGACTGATGATTCATGGAGTGGAGCACCGCCTTTCCTTAAAGTGGATTCCTGTATATATTTTCCCTGAAAATTGGTTCTATACATTAAACCTCGCAAATAATCTCGTAAAAAAAGCTTGTCACCCGCTTCATCGCGTGAGATAATTAACTTTTGCCCTGCGGCCTTTTTTGAACGGAAAATGAAAGAGGACCGCGTCTAAGAATGGAGGCTGACCTAGGATTGTCTACACAACGTTATCCTTTTGCATATGATCCGGCTGAACCTTTTGTATCCCGTCTTGGGGAATGGGTTGCCGATGTTTTTTACGATATTTTGCCAGAGTTCGGCTTCGAGGTACGGGATGAACAGATTTTTATGGCGTACCAGCTCGAACGGGCCTATGGAGATAAAAAGACCATTATGGCGGAGGCCGGTGTCGGAACAGGCAAGACGTTAGTCTATCTGCTCTACGCGGTCTGTTATGCACGTTATACGGGCAAACCGGCGGTGATCGCCTGTGCCGATGAGTCCTTGATTGAACAGCTTGTGAAGCCCGGTGGAGATATTGCGAAGCTGGCTGCACATCTGGACTTGGAAGTGGACGCACGTCTGGGCAAATCACCGGATCAATACGTCTGTCTGAACAAACTAAGTGCGATGCGATTTGCGGATGAAGATGCGCCTGTTATTGAAGAAGTGCATGAGAGTCTGCCGGATTTTGTGAACACGCCGGGTACACTTCAGGCCTTCCATCCGTATGGTGACCGCAAACAGTATCCACATCTGAATGATCGTCAGTGGAACAAAATCAACTGGGACCCGTTCCAGGATTGTTTTGTTTGTCCAAAACGTCAACGTTGCGGCCTCACGCTGTCACGTGACCATTACCGTCGTTCCAAAGACATCATCATCTGTTCCCATGATTATTACATGGAGCATGTGTGGACGTATGATGCGCGCAAACGCGAGGGACAATTACCACTGCTGCCTGATCACAGCTCAGTTGTATTTGATGAAGGACATTTGCTGGAAGAAGCAGCCCTGAACGCACTGAGCTACAAGCTGAAACACCGCATCTTTGAGGAACTCGTCACTCGCCTGTTAGAAGGAGAGATTCGTGAATCCCTCGCCGAGTGTGTAGATGAAGCGATTGAGAGCAGTGAGCGACTGTTTGCGTTGCTGGATACGTATACGGTCGCGATCCCTGGTTCGGAACGGAAAGAAGTTCGGGTAGAGCCGCCACTGCTACGTGAGATTGAACGTCTGACGAGTGTGCTGGATGCAATCGGCGAAGAACTGGTATTTGAGAGCGGATTGTTCTCGCTGGATGGTTACCAGATGCGTGTCGTGGAAGAACATCTCGATATGATTCAGTCTGCGCTTGCCTTGTTCCGCAAGGAAGATGGTTACATCTGTTGGGCGGAAGAGAGCGAGGATGAGACGACCTTATCGATCATGCCGCGCACCGTGAAGGAAATGCTGAACGAGCGTGTGTTCAACACAGGTATTCCAATCGTGTTCTCCTCTGCGACGTTATCTGTGGACAGTTCATTCCGTTATGTGGCGGACAGCCTGGGCATTGATGATTTTGTATCATTCTCAGTGGCTTCCCCGTATGATTATGCGGACAAAATGAAGATGAAAATTACCGATGAAGCTATACCGGGTCACCCGGAGAACGAAAATCGCATGCGTGATGCGGTGTCGTTACTTCAGGAGAGTGGAGGACGTGCGCTGGTTCTGTTCCGAACGATGGAAGAGCTACGTGCGTTCAAGCAGGACATCGTTCATGTATCTGAAGCAGAAGGTTTGCGCTTTATGTATGAGGGCGACCGGGAGATCAGTGATCTGATCGCGGCATTCCAGCAGGATGAGGAGAGTGTGTTGTGCTCCGTTAATCTGTGGGAAGGACTGGACGTTCCAGGTCCGTCATTATCCAATGTCATGATCTGGTCGCTTCCGTATCCACCACAGGACCCTGTCTTCAATGCAAAACGCAGTGCGTCGGCAGCACCATACGAAGAGATCGATCTTCCGTATATGCTCTTACGTGTGAAGCAAGGTCTCGGACGTCTGATTCGGACAAGCACGGATTCCGGTTCTGCGGTCATTCTCGATGAATCGCTGTATACCAAAAAGGAAGCCAAAGACCGCATTGCGGCTCTGCTTCCTGAAGGTGTGGAATGGACAACCCTGACACACTAACCAGCTTACGTTAAATATTCTTGTTTTATTTTCGATGATAAAGTTTCTTACCAAAATAAGTTCTTGTTCTCTGCGGATTAACCATCCGTAAGTGAGCAAGGGCTTTTTTTGTTTTGATGGTTCCTTCAATGTACTTCTCTTCCCTTTTTTTCGAGGGGTTTTCCCTCGCTCCTCGCTACCAATCGCTCCAACATTCTAACGAACCTACCGCACCTTATTAGGGTGATAATGAAGAGATGTAAATTCTAACGAATCTCAGTAACGTTATCCCGTACGAAAAGGGCTTTTAAGCTTGTAAATCGACCGAATTTGGAGAAATAACGTCGCTGTGATTCGTTACACGTCAGACCTGCGCAAATAGGAGCGAATAGCGTGTGTCAGGTTCATTAGAACCAATGACCAATGAGCGCTAATAAGGGAGGGCCTCTGTCATGCTCATGACTTATGGGAGATGGAAGCCCCTTTTTGATGTGTACAGATTTATGCTGTGTTAAAAAATACCCATGCTCAGATACCGTTCCCCGGTATCCGGCGCAATGCAGAGCACCCGGTGCCCCGGCCCCAGTTCCTTCGCAATGCGAAGGGAGGCCCACACCGAAGCGCCAGAGGAAGGGCCGAGCAACAGCCCTTCCCGGGCAGCAAGCTGCCGCATCGTATCCAGTGCGTCCTCATCGGACACCTGGATGATGGCATCCCACACGTCGGTATTCAGGATGTCCGGAATGAACCCCGGACTTGTACCGACGAGCTTGTGTGGTCCGGGCTCGCCACCGGACAACACCGGAGAACCTTTGGGCTCCACCGCATAGATGCGGATATCGGGTAACTGCTTGCGCAGTTCTTCCCCGGTTCCGGTAATGGTTCCGCCTGTTCCCGCCGTAGCGATGAAGGCATCCAGCTTGCCTTCCATCTGCTGCATAATCTCGGGAGCTGTCGTGATCCGGTGAATGTCCGGGTTCGCCTGATTTTCGAATTGCTGCGGAATGAAACTTCCTGGAATGTCTGCTTGAAGTTCTTTCGCTTTGCGAATTGCACCAGGCATCCGCTCCGCAGCAGGGGTGAGCACCACATCTGCGCCGTAGGCTTTCAGAATGTTGATACGCTCCTTGGACATATTGTCCGGCATGATCAGAATGGATTTATATCCTTTGGCGGCGGCATTCATCGCAAGACCAATACCGGTATTGCCGCTCGTCGGTTCAATAATGGTAGCACCAGGGAGCAAGTGTCCCGCAAGTTCAGCTTGAACGATCAGATTGTATGCGGCACGGTCTTTGACGCTGCCACTCGGGTTAAAGTATTCCAGTTTCACGTATACGTCAGCGGAGTCGCTGCCTGTGAGTCTGTTCAGTTTAACGGCAGGTGTCTGGCCGATCAGTTCTGTTACATCTGCGGCAATGCCTGTATGTGCGGGTGTTTGTTTAATCGAATGTGTATTCAAATCCATGAAGTACAACTCCTTGATTGATAAGACGTTGAGAGTATATCCGGTTGAAATCAATTCATGCCTTATTGGAATGGTTGGATATCTCTTCTCCATCTTAATGAACGTAACCTTCCGTGGTCAACTTGTTTTGCTGGGGATGGGTTCAATATTGTTAGAGTTGTATCAGGTCTGCGCCAAGTCCATCTGCAGATGCCGACTGAGTTCTTTTTTGACTTCATTGCGTGCGAATGTCCACAGCATATAGAACCGTTGCCAATACCCTCTGCACATATACAGAGTTTCGATACCCTCGGCTTCCCGTTTCTCTTCCAGTACTTTGACACCGCGGGTTCTCATCTGTTTACGAAGGGTCAACATCTCCTTGAGCACATTGTTCTGAATGCGGGTCAGCGACAGAATGTAGACTTGGGGCATCTTTAGTAGCAGCGTATCCAGTGTGCGAATATCTCGTTCAAGTACATCCAGCAAAAGCGTGCGAACAACCAGACCTTTAATCAGACGATGGTCTTCATCCGCAGGGGATGGGGCGGAAGTTGAGGATGTCATATGTTCACTTCCTTAACCTTTAATTGGAATTTTATATTTACAGAACATGTGTTCCTATATTATAATCAATATATGTAATGGAGATACACAATACAACCGAGAAATATTGGAAGCACACATTATCGCATTTTCCTAGAGGTACAGATAGTGAGTGAGGCTAGGGATTTAGGGACAAGCCTGCTCCAAAATAAGGTATAATTTATGGGTTTTGCAGGAAACCTAAGGCCATAAACCAAATAAACCTTATGCAATGCAGTCTGCTACAGAAGTAATTACAAGCAATGAATTGCGATCATGATTTAAGGATGTCTTGCCTTAACACAATGGCACCAGGTCAACGAGTAGAAGCAGTTTTATTTTAGCGAAAATGAGCAACAAAAAAGCCCCTGCCTTGGGCGGCGGGGCCTATGGAATACTGCCGATTCAGCGGCAGGTTTGATGATGTGTTCAGAAATTAAGCAAGATATTGAGGCTTTTCGTAGAACGCCTCTTTTTCAAGGATGACCTTATAAGGTCTTTCCTTGCCCTTCAGGGAGGGCCCAATGGTAGTTAGCGGTACGGCCGGCTTGTGGAAACGATCTTCTTCCTTGGGTTCCGGAACCGGTCGTGATGATTCGGGCGCAGAACTGAGGCGTACCTTTTTTTCGTTGCCCCAGCGCTTGCTTATTTTTTTCGTTTCCGGTTTCATTCCGGTTCGCCTCCTAACAAATCGTTGATGGCGTTGAACAGTTGACGATTCTGTAGGTCAATCTGCTGAAATACCGCCTCATCCGCTTCAATATGTCCAATAATGTGAACGGTGATTACATACCTCTTGGCTACAGGATAGCATAGCAGATACTCTTTCTCAAGGTAATCATCATACAGGTTGATCTTGATTTTATTCTCCCGGTAAGAATCAATCACCAGAATGCGCTTGGGATCATCCGGTTGTTTGTCGTCGTTAGCGGACAAGTCATACTTTCTCCCCGGTTCTCCAACATTACCACATAATTGCTCAATGTAACCACTGTCATCTGTACGGTATATGGCTGTGCCACGTACAGCGAATGGAGGATGAGAGACAAAGGCAGTACGCAAGGCATCGCTCATTCGCTCCAGCATCTTGGCATCTGCTTTGCGGGTACGCAGCAATTCCCTAAAGAACCGCAGCAACTTAAGCAGTTGTAACCTTGCTTCTCCCTCAGTGCGTTTATGCTCCTCAATGATGTTCTCCAATTCTGGATCACTCCAGCGTCCTTGTTCCTCAATACTGTCTGCGATTTTGGAACATGCCACGGACACGGCTGGTGCCCACTTTCCGTCAGAACGGATTTCATATACGAGTGGATTTAACCCCAGCAGATCTGTGGGCATACGCAATCCTTCGACCTTGGTTGTGTCCTTAATGTCTGTAATATCCTCAGGAAGAATGAAAAAAATACGTTTTCGTCCCAGACGACCCATAAACAGACCCATTTCCAGCATTGTATTATCCCGGACCGACGCGTAGTACTTCCCGCGAATTTTGGATATATCATCCGGATGAAAAATAAAAATGGCAAAGTCAGTCGTACGGACCTCTACTTCCAGATCGTCCATGGTATAGCTGCTTGGATTAAAAACCCCGGAATACCAAGGGGTAACTTCGGCTGAAAAACGTAAGTTTTCGTGTACTGCGGCTGCAATCGGCTTCGCTTCCAGCGAGCAGCCAATAAAGACTCTTGGCTTTAACGTTTTCATCAATCCGCCTCGCTTAAACGGTAGTGGGATTCAATTGTTATATTATACCATAAAAAGCAGAGTAAGTCTGGAAACGTCTGAACTGGACAAAGAATAAGCCGATTACGTTTGCTATAGTGTATGTGTGAAAGGAAAATGATTCCTTTAAAAAGCGCAAGAAAATAAAAAAAGGCCCCAATTTGTCACAGTTGGGTGACTGACAGTTATTTTTGGAAGCTTTGGTCATAGAATAAAGGAGCAGGTTGCACCATTAGCAAGCATTGCTTATCCTGGTGTTGCCGTATGACTGCTGGAGCAGTCCAAAGGCTGCTTTATGCCTGTTTTTGAGGGGTCTACTGTTTAGACCCGGTCACGTTGGTGTTATATAATAGAAGAACAAGCAAGTTAGCTTTGGTGTTTAAACTGAATGAACTTGCAACTGCTGTAAGTTGGATTTACAATTTACACAGGAACGAAGAGTGCAGAACCCATCTGTAGAAGCGAAGCGTTCGCCTGAAAGCTTTTTGAATGAAAGCAGCTTCGGAAGCATAAGCGATCACCGGATTTTCCCCAGAGGGAAAATGGAATTCCAAAAATCCGGGGATAACCGCGATCAAAAGAGGGTACTGTAATCCAAGTGTAAGTGTACAATTAAATGTTCAAGCTTATGCATTGTAGTTATTTTTCAGTTTAACTGAGCACAGCTAACCACAACAGAACAGAAAGGATCAGGATACCATGAGTTCCCGAAGGACAATCTCCCCAAGGACGATCTGGAAACGTTACGATCTCTCATACACATAGCGCCCCTTGTAGAGTACACCAACCGGTTCAAAAAAACGGCTGACTCTGCGAAAGAGGGGATTGGAATGAATATTCGAAGGACGTACACGATGATTTCTTCCAGGCTTACCTTTTGCAGGGTACGGTCGGTATAAAAAACCAACCTACAAACTGCGAGGGAACCTGAATGAAGAGAACATCGTTAACCTTACAACACGTTAAAAAAGAGGCGATCAAATTCGTCATTATGCTACTCGGTACATTTATTTTAGCTTTTGCTTATTATCACATTAACTTTCAGAATCATTTATCGGAGGGCGGATTTGTTGGTCTGGCCCTGCTCGGAAAATACGCAACAGGCTTATCACCTGCTATCGGTATGTTGTTACTGGACATTCCGGTCATGATCCTGGCTTGGTTCCTTAAAGGCTGGAAATTCATGATTCAGGCATTGCTTGGCGTCGGTGCATTTTCCCTATTCTATGACGGCTTTGAACGATACTCCACACTGGTATTGTCGTTTAACGGAAATCTGTGGATTCCGGCAGTTCTATCCGGTATATTGACAGGGGTAGGCGCTGGGATCGTGCTTCGATTCGGTGGAGCGACAGGTGGAGACGATATTCTCGCCGTGCTGGTTAGCCGCTGGAAGGGATGGAAGCTGGGAACAGTTTTCTTTGTCAGCGATGCTTTTGTATTGGGATTGTCGCTTTTCTTTCTTCCGGTAAAAGAAACTTTATATACGATTCTGGCCGTATGGATTGCCAGCAAAGTCATCACGTACGTCGTTAGTGTTCCGGCTCGCGGAACCGTGGTTACAACTTCGGCTGTGAAATTGCCGATGCCATCGGCTGCAGCCAAGGCAGTTAACGCTGCTGCTATTTCACAACGGACTACGGTGGCTAGAGGGGTATCCAATTAACCATACGTTTCAGAACAACCATAACCTGTATGCATCATATTCAGGTCTTGATAGTTAAAGTTCATACAAAATCCCTTTTGATTGCTCTTCAGCAGCAAAAGGGATTTTGTTGTTTTCCGATTCATTCAGGGTTTGATCGAAGAAGCAATCTGACCATCCTGATTATGGATAATCGCTCGAATATTTTGTTTGCTACTCAGTTCTTTGGCCTTATCTACAGCTTCTGCCTTAGTATCAAATGTGGACAGATAGGTAGACTTTCCTTCTTCTTTGATCGCCCAACCGGAGTCAGTAGGCACGACATGGATGTTGTCATGACTTTTGGACGAAGAGACGGGCTCGGAATGACGACGATCCGTGGAAGACGACTTTTTAGAGTTGGAGTTATCGGAAGAAGATGTGGAGTCCGATTTCGAACTTTCCGGTGCGGGATGGTTCTCATCCCATTCTTCTGCCTTAGCTGTCGCTATGGCAATCGAGCGCCCTTCCTCATACCCGTCATCAAGCAGAGCATTCGCGATTTCAATTGCTTTGTTTCTGACACGTGGTTCCAGGTTCTTCATGGATACCGGATAGTCGTGTTTGTTCCAAGGCATATAAACCCCTCCTATACAATGATGGATTAGTTGTATATTACCCTGTGAGGGGAGGGATAAACGATGAACAGCAGAGGTCGTAAGTGCATTTACCGATGATCTATATAAATTGAAATAAACATTCACACGAAACGGAGAGGACAGAAAAAACCTGAAGAAACGAAGTGTTCGCCTTTATCCCCGGATTTACCCATTTCTAAAAGGAATCAAAAAATCTGGGGATAACAGCGATCGGAAGGTTGTTCTGTCATCGGAGTGTCCCAGTGTAAACATTCTTTAGTTCAACTTATATAAAAGGATCTCGTTCCTATACTTTTGCAAGCCAGAGGAGTATAATGCTGTCCATGAAAGAAATAAGTTCAATAACAGGAATATAAAGGAGTACATACATATGTTTAGTCTTAGTCTGGCAATCCCTATGCTGTTCACTATGCTGATTCATGCCGCAGACAGCTTGTCATACGCGCTCCGCCTCGGTGGATTACGCACACGCAGAATCGCGTTGGCCATTTCATTGGCAGGGATCTTGTTGTTGGTTTCTCGAACCTCGAATATGGCCCAGGGTCCGATGGTAGGTAATCTAGTGGATACTGCAACACGTGGAACCAATCCACACTTTGCGGCGCAGCTGCACTGGTTAATGGGTGCGGCAACAATTGGAACGGCATTAGCCATATTGTGTTTTCCAACCATGGTGAAGCTCTCATCAAGAATGGTTGTACATTTTGAAGCAGCCGGTTCCATCCCTGCGATGGTTCGCGGTATGCTGAAGCGAAGCAAGATTAGAAATGCAACGTATTACATCACCCCGCCATCCTGGAAGATGGCCAAACGATTGGTACAACATGGGATGCCAAGACGGTTAATGCTGCTTAATGTAGCGGTAACCGCAATCTATACCACAGGTGTCCTGTCCAGCTTATACGCAGCGTACCTTTACCCAGGGCAGGCTGTAGCTGCATCCCAATCAACCGGGTTAATTAACGGAATAGCGACTATTTTGCTAACCATCCTGATTGATCCACGGATTTCCCTGCTCAGTGACAAATCATTACGTGGCGAGATCCGTTTGGATCGCATGAATCAGATTTATGGTTGCATGCTCGTATCCCGTTTATTCGGTACACTGTTGGCACAGTTGTTATTAATTCCATTTGCGTATTGGATCGGTTGGATCGTAAGTATGATGTGACGACTTCTTTCCTGAATTGTAGCCAGGCACTCTCTTGTACATCCTTTTGAAACAGCAAATGAGAGGGTGCCTGAGCAAATTGAATTGACGGGGTATTTGTGCTGTGATACTATTAGACCGAATAGTCGGTTTAATTTATGGAGGTTTTTCCAATCGAAGTTAAACGAAGAAAAGATGTTACCCAGATAAAGAAAGACATTGCACGTAATACCAAGGAACTGTTTGCCCAAAAGGGATATAGTGCAACTTCCATGGAAGACATATGTACGATTAACAATCGGAGTAAAGGCAGCATCTATTATCATTTCAAAAGCAAAGAAGAGTTATTCATGTATCTAATCAAGCTTAACAATGAAGATTGGATGGATGCTTGGCTGGACAAAGAATCCGGGTATAAGACTGCCATAGACAAATTGTACGGACTTGCTGACCATTACGTGGATGATTTGGCTAACCCGCTGAATCACGCCATTAACGAGTTTGTCTCGGGTCAGGTCGTCAGTCAGGAGATGCTTGATGAGATGCTTTCCCTGATCCGTATTCCGTATGCGACATATGAGTCCATTATTACTAAAGGAATGGAAGATGGAGAGTTAAAACCGGATGACCCACAGGATGTAATGCACATTATCTACGGTCTGTTTAGCGGATTGACTACACTCTATTATGAGAAGGACCTGACGGATATTCGTCGTATTTACCACAAAGGCATGGCCGGTCTACTGGCAGGAATTCAACAACGTTAACCATGAAAAGCTGATGTAACGTCAGTTTTTCTTTTTAAATATTAATAAACCGGACAGTCGGTTTAAAAGAGGAGATGGCGAATGAACACATTGTTCAGGAATAAAGCTTTTTTAATCGTGACAGGGTCTGATCTGCTGCAAAATCTGGCGATATGGATCCGGAATATGGCAATCCTCTATTATGTAATGGATCGAACTCAAGGAAGTCCAATAGCTGTCTCGCTGATTACCGTACTTGAATATGCCCCGATTTTTGTTTTCTCCATCATAGGCGGTGCACTTGCTGATCGCTGGAATCCCAAACGTACGATGATACTGGGGGATATTCTGAGTGCGTTGTCTATTGTCATGATTATTGGCGTTTTATCTTCTGGGTATTGGCAGATTCTATACGTAGCCACGTTTGTATCCTCTATCGTTAGCCAGTTTTCTCAACCATCCTCTCTAAAGATTGTGAGGCGAAATGTAAAGGGAGAACATTTGCAATCTGCAATTGCTATTACCCAGAGTGGTCAATCGTTGTTTTTAATTCTCGGACCAATCGTCGGAACGTTTATATACACTGCAATGGGAATTCAGGCATCCATGTACGCATTACTCATTCTATTCCTGATCTCTGCGCTTCTACTCACATTTCTGCCTAAAGACGCCACTCAGCGGGTAACAAGTACCTCATTATTAGCGGATATCAGAGAGGGCTGGCAATATGTTGCTCGATCTCGCTCGTTAAAAATGCTTAGTCTGGTATTCATCTGTATAGGGCTTTCAGCGGGTCTCATCAGTCCACTTGGAATATTTCTAATCACTGAACGTCTGGGACTTGAAGCAACGTCGTTACAGTTCCTCTCTGGAGCGTCCGGAATAGGTTTATTGATTGGAGGAGGTATTGCGGCTGCTGTAAGTGCTAAGCTGAACCAGACCTTAACTCTGCTTGTAGGTGTGCTGTGTCTGGCTGTAGCCACGATGGGGGAAGTGTTATCCAGTTGGTTCTGGCTGACCCTTTTGATCAGCTTCTTAAGCTCAATCAGTATGGCATTCATCAACGTCATCATCTCCACGTACTTGGTCACTCGGATCGATGAGCATTTGATCGGGAGAGTGAATGGCACCATCACACCTTTATTCATAGGAAGTATGCTTCTTGGATCTTCCATGGCAGGTGTACTGATGAACAGCACATCCATTTTTATCGTCTACGCAATTTCGGTTACCGTGATGATCCTGGGTATCGTTCCAGCGATGCGAATTCAATTTCGTAATGATCAGACGGCTCCTGCCAGTCAATTGAATTCGGAAATCTCTTCGAGCCAAACCTAATCAATGCATTCTCGTGCAACAATAGTTCGTCTATTAAAAACAAAAATGTATAACAAAAAAGCAGCGGGATCATCCCACTGCTCTTTTTGTATTTGTATTATAACTTATTGGAAGAGGACGGCGTACTCACCGTATCCTTCTTTTTGCAAGTCTTCTTTGGGTACAAAACGAAGTGCCGCAGAGTTGATGCAATAACGCATTCCACCTGCTTCGGCAGGACCATCGTTGAACAGGTGACCCAGATGGGAATCGCCCTCACGACTTCTCACTTCGGTACGAATCATGAAGTGGCTGAGATCAGTTTTTTCCTTCACGTTGTGGTCACGCAATGGACGTGTGAAGCTCGGCCAGCCGCAGCCGGAGTCGTATTTGTCGGTAGAACTGAACAATGGCTCGCCAGATACGATGTCCACATAGATACCATCACCGTGGTGATCCCAGAATTCGTTATGGAATGCAGGCTCGGTCGCGCTATTCTGCGTAACTTCATATTGAAGCGGCGTCAAACGCTCTTTCAGCCCGTCTTTATCCACGTTACCGGTCCAGTTGCGTTCGATGAAATCTACACGTCCAGAACCTTTGCTGTAGCGTTTGTAATGGGCAGGGTTCTTCCGGTGATAATTTTGGTGATGTTCTTCCGCTTCATAGAACGGTTTGGCTGGCAAAATCGGAGTGAAGATTGGTTTATCAAAACGTCCGCTTTGTCCCAGCTCCGCTTTGGAAGCTTCCGCAATCTGGCGCTGTTCTTCGCTGTGATAGAAGATGGCCGTCTGATAGGAAGATCCACGGTCATGGAATTGCCCGCCTGTATCCGTAGGATCAATCTGCTGCCAGAACAGTTCAACCAGTTTCTTATAAGGGAAGATGGCAGGGTCAAACGTAATTTGCACAGCCTCTACATGTCCTGTTGTCTCCGAGCAGACCTCTTCATATGTTGGATTCTCGGTATGTCCTCCTGTATAACCCGATACGATCTTATGAATACCGGGCAGTTCTTCAAAGGGGGATACCATACACCAGAAGCATCCGCCTGCAAAAGTTGCTAACTCACTTGAATGTTGTTCCATGCTATAGTCACTCCATTTCTGATGAAGATTTAGCGCTCGTGTTCGAGCTCCAGCAATCTACCGTTTTATTAAAACTTGTTACACAAGCATTAGGCTTGCTCTTCTATTATATCCTGAATTGGCAAGCCAACCAAGCCGGAATGAAAACAAGCTGAATCTGAACGGTTTGCGAATTCTGAATTCAGGCTTTGTTGCGTGACCGAAAGCGAAATAAGAGCAATACAATGGCCATGAGCACCAGATATCCGGCAAGGATGGCCAGGCTCAGCCAGATTGAGGTTTCAGCTTGTGCACCTGCATAGGCAAATACAAAAATCGCTGGCATTTTCCCAATGGCCGTGGCAAGCATGAAGACCCAGAATGGCGTGTACGTTATACCTGCGTAGATATTAACGGCCATCTGAGGCACGATCGGCAACAGTCGCATCGACATGACACCCATGAACGGATGTGCTTCCATCCATGTAGTAAAACGGTTCAGACCCCGAATACGTTCGAGGTACGATCTCGCCTGATGTCTGAAGATGGTTCTTGCTCCGCCATACACGAGCATGGCTGCAAGTGTGGTGCCAAGCCAGCATATCCAGGCTGCTGTGGTGGTACCGTAACTGTAACCAAAGGCGATAATAACAAACTTATAAGGAATTACAGGCACAAGAGCAAACAATGTTGCCATGGCGAGTAACAGCGGAATGGACTGATGAAGATCGGTCCAGGCCAGCAGTTCATATCTGTAAATAAACGTGACTCCTGCAAGTAAAACATATAACAGAAGCCATAACCATTTTCGCAAAATCCCAAACGCTCCTTTCAGATCAGGCAGGTCTGGTCGTGTCCCGATCTGTACTGCTGTTCCTCCTAAGTTTACCACGTTCGCCCATTGTCTGAACAATTCGTGCGAAGTGTGCTGCAATCACTGGCAAGTTGCTGTCCGAAGGGTTACACTATAGGACGTGGAAATATAGAACCGAACTGAAGGTGGAATGATCATCATGGAAACAACCCAACGTAAACGAGTTGCAATTATCGGCCTCGGCGATATTGCACGTAAAGTATATTTGCCGCTGTTAACAGCTCATCCGAACGTGGAGATTGTAGGCATTATGAACCGATCTCCGGAGCCGGTCAAAACCGTTCAGGAGGCGTATCGATTAGAACGGGGAACAACGGATCTGAAAGAACTGTTGTCCTGGGACTTGGATGCGGTGTTTGTACATACAGCAACGGAAGCGCACTTTGACATTGTCATGCAATGTCTGGAACAGGGATTAGCCGTGTACGTAGACAAACCGTTATCCTATACGATTCGGGAGTCGGAAGAGATGACTGCTTTTGCCGAGGCACAAGGGCTGCTACTCGCAGTAGGCTTCAACCGTAGATTCGCACCGATGTACCAAAAAGCGAAAGAATGGATGCAGGGTGGAAAAGGTTTTGAATCCTTGACAGTGACCAAACATCGTACAGGCATTCAGGATCGTCCTGCGGCAGAAACCATCTATGATGATCTCATCCATATACTGGATCTGATGTTGTGGTACTCGGATCATAATGTGGAGTTGCTTCATCAATGGATTCGGAAGAATGATCTGGACAGACTGCTGCATGCAACCGGAACGGCCAAGCTGGGCAGAACAGCCTACGGTCGATTCGATATGGTGCGTGAAGCTGGGGCAGATCTGGAGAAGATCGAATTGCATGGTGGTGGACGATCTGTTGAAGTGGTGAACATGGACACGATCAGCTGCATGGAACAAGGGAGTCTGGAAACCAAAGAAACGTTCGGGAGCTGGGACACCGTGTTAACACGCAGAGGTTTTAGCGGAGCAGTTGATAATTTCCTGGCTTGTCTGGACTCACCTGATGATTGCCTGATCAGTGCAAGTCACGTCATGGACAGTCATGAACTGGCGGAACAATTGATTCGCAAATAATTGCAGAATACACATACGGAGGAATCAAGTCATGGATGAATATGAAAAGGAACGTAATAAACAGATCGAGGAAGCTGTTGTAGAAACCTATAAACAGGAAGAAGAGATGATGATCCTCGTATTTGCCCAGTGGTGTGTCAATAATGGTTTGGACCCGGAAGAGATGTACCGGCAAGCCTACCCGGATCAGCAGAGCAACGAGCGTTTGCAGCAGGTGCAGAAGCTGATTGTATCCAAGGAGGAAGCCGGTGAAATCCCGGATGATACGGTACTTGGCGTGTTGTCCATGTTTGGCAATGAAGATCTGGCGATGGTTGTATCCGAGGCCATAGCCGCGCGCAAATAAGTTCAACTTACGTATACTGATATGATTACATCTGTTCCCGGTGAATGACGCGGAATTCCTTCGGAGACATGCCAAACCGGGAACGGAATACCCGATGAAAATAGGTATAGTTGTTAAAGCCGGAAGACTCAGACACTTGCTCCAGGGTCATTGGACTGAAAATAATTCGTTCCCTGGCCATATTCAGCCGTACGTCAAGCGTGTATTGCATGATGCTTTTGCCAAACGCTTCTTTGAAGAGATGAACACCCCGTGAAACACTGATGCCAATATGTGTTGCCACATCATCGAGCTTGAATAAAGAGGAAGCGTTTTCTTCAATGTAGTTTTTGATCTCATAAGCCACATAATTGGTGTTGGTTATCGTTGGATGCTCCGCGAGCAGACGATCCACTTCGAGACATAAAATTCGCATATAATAACTTGAAATTTCCGGATAAGGATTGGAGATGCGGCGCTGTTCCAGTACGAGCTGTCGAAACAGGACCAAAAGACTTTCCGTCAGTTCGACTTTGATCCGGGTTGGCCTTTTGTGACGTTTCCACCACTCATCCACCCAGGAACCATTAAAGAAGATGTGATAGTCACCACTCTCCACCAGTCGTTCTCCCATCGGATTGGTTTCATTGTCTATTCTCAGCTCATAGGGTTCATCAGGATCAAAAAGAAGCAGATCGCCCGCATCCACCAGGGACATGTCCCCGTCTATGCGTGCACGGCAACGTCCGTCTGTTTGCAGTCTTAACAGGTAGTTCTTCACACCTTCAGGCTGCACCATAGCGTAGGGTTTACGATGAAATGAAAAGCCTGCTGTAAGAACTTGGCAGGATTGATCTGTCGGCATGGGCATACTCCTTGCAATTTGAAAATTATGACCAGATAGTTCATGTTTCAATCATATTATTCATTTTAATTGAAGCTGAAACGGAATACCATAGTATTAGATTTAAGGAACAGGAAACATCCAACAAAACATATGTATCTCAACCATTCAAACGCAGATTTTCACCATGCGTAAGGAGATGAACGTCACAGTGGAGAAAATGAAAGCAGGCATCATCGGGTGTGGTAACATCAGCGCCATCTACTTGGAAAATCTCAAAAACAACCCGGTCATTGAAGTCGTGGCTGTTGCGGATTTGATTCGTGAACGCGCTCAGGAACGGGCAGATGAATTTAATATCGCAAACGTTTACAATGTAGATGAGTTGCTGCAAAATAACGAAATTGAACTTGTGTTGAACCTTACGGTTCCTGGCAGTCATGCCATGACCGATCTGGCTGCACTCGAAGCAGGCAAACATGTGTATGCCGAGAAGCCGCTGGCAATTTCTCTTGAGGATGGTCGCAAAGTTGTTGAGTTGGCTGAGGAAAAGGGATTGTATGTTGGTTCTGCACCGGATACCTTCCTTGGTTCAGGCATACAGACAGCTCGTAAAGCCATTGAGGATGGGCTGATTGGCAAGCCGGTTGCAGCGACTTCATTCTTCATGGGTGGAGGACCAGAAGCTTGGCATCCTAATCCGGAGTTCTTTTATGTTGCAGGTGGCGGACCGATGTTTGATATGGGACCTTACTACCTGACCGCTCTGATTACGCTGCTTGGACCGATACGCAGAATCAGCGCCTCGGCAGGCATACAGATTGCAGATCGCAAGATTGGCTCTGGGCCAAAGGAAGGTACAGCACTGCAAGTAGAGACGCCTACCCACTTGGCAGGAACCATTGATTTTGCAGAAGGTGCCATTGCAACCATGATTACCAGTTTCGATATTCGCGGAGCTTCGGATCTGCCACGTATTGAAATCTATGGTACAGAAGGTACGCTTAGTGTACCGGACCCCAATTATTTTAACGGGGAAGTGAAGGTTCGCAGATACGGTCAAGACACTTGGGAGACGGTCAAACCAGTCTTCGAAAGTGGACAAAACGAACGAGGCATCGGCGTAACCGAAATGGTTGAATCCATTCGTGCCGGACGGGAACACAAAGCCAGTGGCAAGCTTGCTTATCACGTACTGGAAGCCATGCACTCATTCCAGCGTTCTTCACTTGAAGGCAAGCACATACATCTGGAGAGCAGCTATGATTCTTTTGCAGTAACTCGCACAGTTCAAACTGAGATTGAAACCGTGGAATCCCACTAGTCTGAGTAAAAGTGTTCGAAGCTTGATGCTCTTACAAGTGGTGAAGAATAACCAGTATTCTTACGTTCAATTTCAGGATAGAAACACTCTCGATTTTCCACACTAATCAAACAGGCATGTGATCTGAACGGTAATTGTATACAGTTCAATATTCATGAATTCAGCAATCATACGATATCTAATCCAGGGAGGAATCGCACTTGAAACTCGGCGTATTTTTGGTACTATTCGGAGGACGTAAATTGGAGGATGCTCTTGATTATGTAGCATCCAAGGGATTAAAAGCAGTAGAGATCGGAACAGGCGGACATCCAGGCAATGCACATTGTAAGCCAGATGAGTTGTTAAGCAATCCTACAGCCTTGAAAAACTTCAAAAATGCAGTGGAATCACGTGGTTTGACGATCAGTGCACTTAGCTGTCACGGTAACCCGCTACATCCGCAAAAGGATATTGCCAAAGGATTTCACGATGATTTTGTTAAATCGGTAGAACTGGCTGAGAAGCTGGAAGTACCTGTAGTGAATACATTCTCCGGTTGTCCGGGAGACCATGAGGATGCCAAATATCCGAACTGGCCTGTTGCACCATGGCCAAATGACTTCCAGGAGATCCTGAAGTGGCAGTGGGAGAACAAAGTGATCCCTTACTGGACAGAGTGGGGTAAATTTGCAGCAGATCGTAACGTAAAAGTTGGATTGGAGCTGCACGGTGGATTCTCCGTTCATACACCAGCAACCTTGCTGAGACTGCGTGAAGCAGCAGGTGAAGTGATCGGAGCCAATCTGGACCCAAGTCACATGTGGTGGCAAGGTATTGATCCGGTTCAGGCAATTCACATCTTGGGACGTGAAGGAGCTATCCATCACTTCCATGCAAAAGATACAACGATTGATCCGGTAAACGTGAACAAACACGGTGTAACGGATATGCAGGACTATACCAATATGCTGGATCGGGCTTGGCAGTTCCGCTCGGTCGGTTATGGACATGATAACAAGACTTGGGCAGATATTATGAGTGCCTTGCGTCTAGTCGGATATGATTATGTAGTAAGTATTGAGCACGAAGACGGTCTGATGTCGGTTGAAGAAGGATTCTCTAAAGCCGTGCAAAATCTCCAGCAAGTATTGATCGAAGAACCGCTGGGCGACATGTGGTGGGTTTAGAGCTACACTAGGGGGAAATTGAATATGATCAACGTCACCATTTGGAATGAATTTGTCCATGAGAAAATTCACGATGAAGTAAGGGAAGTCTACCCGGATGGTCTGCATCGAGCACTGGCTGACGGACTTGGCGGCGAAGGCTTTGCTATTCGTACAGCTACACTTGATCAGCCTGAACATGGATTAAGTGATGAAGTGCTGAATTCCACAGATGTGCTCATATGGTGGGGACATATGGCACATGATCGCGTAAGCGATGAGATCTCACAGAAGGTTGCGCAGCGAGTGCTGAACGGGATGGGAATGATTGTGCTCCATTCAGGTCATTTCTCCAAACCATTCAAAGCGCTGATGGGAACAAGCTGCGATCTGAAGTGGCGTGTAGCTGACGAGCAGGAAATTGTATGGTGTGTTAACCCATCTCATCCGATTGCGGATGGCATCGAAGGCAAGATTGTATTGGAAAAAGAAGAGATGTACGGTGAATTCTTCGATATTCCAGTACCGGATGAACTGGTGTTTGTGAGCAACTTCCAGGGTGGGGAAGTATTCCGGAGCGGATGTACGTTCCGGCGTGGTGAAGGTAAAATCTTTTATTTCCGACCAGGTCATGAGACGTATCCGACCTATTACAAACCTGAAATATTAAGAGTGATCAGCAATGCTGTGAAATGGGCATATCCTGCCCGCAGCTTTAAGCCGGAATTTGGCAAGAGCGAACCTGTAAGACCATTTGGTGGCGTGCTGGTCTAATTCACTAACTCAATCGTGTAATGGAAATTATAAGTTTTATTCAAAAAGAACCCTTCTCCGAGTCATTGATGACTGTGGCAGCTGGGTTCTTTTTGGGTAAGATAGTACTATGGGGAAGTTATACGATATTTCCCATGGTGACGACGTAGCGTGTAATGTATACTGGGATGTATGATCCATTTTGGATGATATGCTTCTAAAATTTAAACTTTTTAGTTGCAGGCGTTTTCTTTGAAGCTTAAATATGTTATTATGAAATATACTAACAAAATGTAAGTTGATTTGAGTGATCTCTAAAGAGGTGATTAATGTGGAAGGTCAAGACTTGCGGATGTGTCCGCGTTTTGAGACGGCGTTTTCTTTTTTGGGCAAGCGCTGGAATGGTTTAATTATTCAAACATTGATGAGTGGTTCGAAGCGATTCAAGGATATCTCCAATCTGATTCCATCCATGAGTGATAAGATGTTATCCGAACGGATGAAAGATCTGGAGAGTGAAGGTATTCTGGTTCGTCACGTCTATCCCGAGACGCCAGTTCGTATTGAATATGAACTGACGGATAAAGGTAGAGCGCTCCAGCCTGTTATGAATCAAATTCAAGACTGGGCTGAGCAGTGGGTTGACTAACGCATAAGCAATATCACCCACTTTTGTTGCATGAATGACATAGACTCCTGATTTCTGTGGAAATCAGGGGTTTTTGTCTTAAGTACTATGTTGATCGGCGTTTTTCTCTTGGGCTATGCACATGTTGTCATGAGTTGTAGTATAATCTATAGAAAATGGCCACAGACGGCCGGAGCGAAGGAGGCCCACTTGTCATGAGAGAAGAAAGCTTATCCCGTGAAGTACGCTACGGCAAAAAAGATATTGCAGAACTTGAGAGCGCATCCATTCAGGTCCATCTAATTTACAAAAAAGCTGCAGAGTTGTTTAAGCGCACAGCATATTCCCGTTTGGTTAAGGATGATCTTGCCGAAGTGAATACGCATTCTGTGAACAGCGATGGTCCGAAATTAGCTCCGGCGGTGCTGCAAAAATGGATTCAAACGTCCAGGGGCTGGAAGTGTATCGGATGTGAGCTGGGACAACCTGATTCAACGATGTCTCAGATGGAAGAAACTATCCGTGGTAAGCAATTGGCTTTAGATGTGGGAGAAGGTCGGTTGGTTCAGGCAGAAATGCTGATTCAGGCGGTTGTCTGGTCTCAATATGAGAAGATTCGAATGTTTGCACCATGGCTTGGTGATGAACCCTTTTATAGCGTGCAGGAGCTGGATGTCATTGCCCGTTACATTGTGCCTACCTATTTCTCGGAACGCCCTTTGCATGAGCAAGGGAAGGTATTTAAGGTCCATCAACAATATGGGCAGATTCCGTTGTATCAGGAGTATGTAGACGCACCTTCATGCTGCGTACAGGTGGATGGTGGATTACTTGAAGGGCGATTGCTGACAGGGGTCTATGTGTCTGAGGAGCAGTTCTTCGGGCTTAATCCATATCTGAAAGATGGAGATGGAGGACGGACATACATGCAGGCTAGTGTCCAATGATAACGTAACCAATTAGAACATAAAAATGATATAGATTGGAGAGCCTGTGTGCAGGCTCTCTTTCTTGTACAAGCCTTATTTGCAGGCGGTAGCCTATAAAAGTAACGGCTTTGACACTTTTTTTTGCCGAAGGTTGTGCCATAATAGAGGTTATGGACAACAGGGTGAATGATTTTACGCAGGGTGGTGTTACCTACATGATGAAGAAAATCCCCGGTTACATAGGTGTATGTTTGCTCCTACTGGCGATCTTGGCTGGTTGTAGTGAGACACAGCCTTCTGAGCAGCCAATTGTCAAAGAGACAGAAACAGCGAATACAATCACAGTGGCTGTAGATGGCAGTACGTTTTTGCCTGATGCAACAAAGTCCATTAAGCGAGATTTTAGTGAGGGTTTGACACTCAAAAAAGCATTACTCAATAGCGGACTGGTTGATTTTACGGCAGATGGCAAGCGGATTCAATCCGTCGGTGAAGTTTCTCTGGATTCTTCGCTTAGCTGGGCTGTCAAATTAAACGGCAAGGATATTGAACAGGAAGATTGGGACATGGAGCTTCATGCCAAAGATGAAGTGATCATTTACGTGAAAGCCGCTGACAGTGGGGGGGATGGCGTTGCATATCAGACAACGTTACTCAAGGTTAGCGGTGGAAACATTATGCCAACCCTTAATCGTCAATATGCCGGCGTCTACGTTCAAGAGTGCACAGTTCGTGATGTGTTGAAGTCCAGCGGCATTGTAAGAATGTCGGAGAATAACAAATTTGTCGTTTCGGTCGAGAATGTCACGCCTCGTATGAATGAGCGGTGGGTCATTATGGTGAATGACAAAGAATTAATGGAAAATGGTCTGGACATGAAATTGAATCCACGTGATGCGGTAAAGCTTGAATTAACCAATGCATCCTAAGTATACCAAGAAGCCCAATCTCTTTTTAGAGAACTGGGCTTTTTTTCATTAAATATATAAACAAGGTCCGATCAGCATAGTCAAATATTAAATACGACAGATCTCGTTCGGGCAAAGTTCACAGTGACAGATGCCTTGCAGCATCTTCAGATCTTTGATGACAATCATGCCATTGTCATATTCAATCCCATCTTTCTTACGCAGGTCGCTTAACATGCGGTTTACACTTTCACGAGTGGCTCCAATCATATTGGACAGGTCCGTGTGGGTAATTTTTTTGTGAATAATGACATGCTCTCCATGAGGCTCACCATACGAATTCGACAACCGAATGAGGGTGGAGCAAAGTGCACCCGGTTTGCCATATAACATGAGATCCCGGAATTTGGTCTGTGTCAACCGGTGGTGGATGCCCATCCATTTCATAAAATCGATCGCGAAGTCACAATGCTGGCAGATTAACATTTCCAGGTCTTTATGTTCCAGTACACCGATCTCACTGTCCTCCAATACTTCCGCTGAGAAGCTGTGTTTAGAGCCAAAGAAGGGATCAGCCTGCCCAATCATATCACCGGATTGATACATGTACATGATCAGTTCCTTGCCTTCATCCGTGGATTTGGTGATCTGGGCACGGCCCCGTTTCATATAATAAAGTTTGTCAGAGATGTCGCCTTCCCAGTACAGATGTGTACCTTCCGGATAGGTTCTATCTTTCATGGTAACCAGCAGATGGTTGAAATTTGCTTCCGAGAAACAGTTAGTATTACCGCGCTTTTCCAGTACAGTTGTTAGTTCTCTCATAAGTCTATCTCCCCTTTATGTCCATCGGACGACCTTCTGTAGTAAGCAGTAGCCTCCGAGGTTCGCCGCAAACCGTTGCCGTCCTGATCAGGGTCATCTCGGCCGGGAGGAAGGACGGTACAAATTGCGGTGGTTCAATTTTTAAGTTCAGTATATACCTAATCTTACCGTTTGAGGGGGAAGGAAAGGGGGCAAAAATGACGAAATTTCAAACATTGTGATAAAATTCACTTTTAATGGAGAGGATGAATTTTACAGCTCTATATTTTAAATAGGAAGTGAAAATGGTCGTATGAAGGACACTACAAAACTTAAATTAAATTTGTTATACTTTGTGAAAAAAATCACATAATTAAGTTTATTGTCATGTTACGATGTGAATGTAAACGAGAGAGACAAACTAATACGAACCTTTAGGAGGATGAGGGAGATGGCTGTAAAGAACGAAGTCGCCCCAGCAAAAGAACCGACAGCAGGTCAGTATATTCAAACGTTAATCGACAAAGCGAATAAAGCACACGCCGCATTCATGAAGATGGACCAGAAGCAGATTGACCGGATTGTGCAAGCGATGGCACTTGCGGGTCTGGATAAACACATGATGCTCGCCAAGATGGCCGTAGAAGAAACAGGCCGCGGAGTGTATGAGGATAAAATCACCAAAAATATATTTGCAACAGAATATGTGTACCACAGCATCAAGTACGATAAAACCGTAGGTGTGATTGAAGATAACGAGTATGAAAGCTTCCAGAAAATTGCGGAGCCGGTCGGCATCATCATGGGTATTACACCAGTTACCAACCCAACATCAACGACGATGTTTAAAGCATTGATTTCCATCAAGACGCGTAACCCGATCATCTTTGGTTTTCACCCATCTGCACAGAATTGTAGCCGGGAAGCTGCCAAAATCCTGCTGGAAGCGGCTGTGAAACATGGTGCACCAGCAGATTGTATCCAGTGGATTGATGATCCTTCCATGGATCGTACAAACGAACTGATGAATCACAATGATGTGGCTCTCATTCTGGCAACAGGCGGATCAGGCATGGTACGTGCAGCGTACAGCTGTGGTAAACCTGCACTGGGCGTAGGACCGGGTAACGTACCTTGCTTTATCGAGAAAAGCGCGGATATCAATCAGGCAGTAACGGATTTGATCCTGTCCAAGTCTTTCGATAACGGCATGATCTGTGCTTCTGAACAAGCGGTCATCATTGAAGAACCGATCTTTGATCAAGTGAAGAAAAAAATGATCGCAAATGGCTGTTACTTTGTTAACAAAGATGAAGCAGCAAAATTGACAGCAGGTGCGATTAATGCCGAGAAATGTGCGGTGAATCCGGCGATTGTTGGTCAATCTGCGGTGAGCATTGCGAAATTGTGCGGTATTGAAGTTCCAGCAGGCACCAAAATTCTTGTGGCCGAGATTGAAGGGGTAGGTACTAAATTCCCATTGTCGGCTGAGAAATTAAGCCCGGTACTGGCTTGTTACAAAGTTAAAACGGCAGCAGAGGGCATTGAACGTGCAGCAGAAGTGGTTGCTTTTGGCGGCATGGGTCACTCCTCGGTTATCCATTCAACAAATGAAGAAGTGATTGGCAAATTCGCAGATCGTCTGCAAACTGGACGGATTATTGTGAACTCACCATCCACACACGGTGCCATCGGAGATATCTACAACACAAACATGCCGTCATTGACACTGGGATGCGGATCATACGGACGTAACTCGACTTCTTCCAACGTAACCGCTGTGAACTTAATCAATGTGAAAAGGGTGGCTCGCCGTACCGTGAATATGCAATGGTTCAAAGTGCCGAACAAAGTCTACTTCGAAAAAGGAGCAACACAGTATCTTGCCAAAATGCCTGACATCACACGTGTGGCCATTATTACGGATGCCATGATGGTGAAGCTTGGATATGTTGAAAAGGTAGAACACTATCTGCGTCAACGCCAAATGCCAGTAGCGATCGAAGTGTTCTCCGATGTTGAGCCAGATCCATCCACAACAACGGTAGATCGCGGAACCGAAATGATGCGCCGCTTCCAACCAGACTGCATTATCGCACTCGGCGGTGGATCACCGATGGATGCTGCCAAAGCCATGTGGTTGTTCTATGAATATCCGGACACGGACTTCAACGATCTGAAACAAAAATTCATGGATATCCGCAAACGGATCTACAAATATCCACGTCTCGGCGTAAAAGCGAAATTTGTAGCGATCCCAACCACATCGGGTACAGGTTCTGAAGTGACATCGTTCGCGGTTATCACAGATAAAAATCAAGGTAACACCAAATATCCATTGGCCGACTATGAGCTGACACCAGACGTAGCGATTGTCGATCCGGAGTTTGTATACTCCCTGCCGAGAACAGCCGTTGCCGATACAGGTATGGACGTACTGACGCATGCGATTGAAGCTTATGTATCTGTTATGGCAAATGATTACACGGATGGACTTGCGATCAAAGCCATTCAACTGGTGTTCCAATACCTGGAGCAATCTGCGCTGCAAGGCGATAAACTGGCACGTGAGAAAATGCATAATGCTTCAACGATTGCTGGTATGGCATTTGCCAACGCATTCCTGGGCATTAACCACAGCTTGGCGCACAAATGGGGCGGTCAGTATCACACCGCACACGGACGCACCAATGCAATCCTGATGCCACACGTCATTCGTTACAACGCGAAAAAACCGACCAAATTTGCATCGTTCCCGAAATATTCGCACTTTGTAGCGGATGAGCGGTATGCCGAAATCGCCCGCATCTTGGGATTGCCTGCTCGTACAACAGAAGAAGGCGTAACAAGTCTCATCAATGCCATCCGTAACCTGAACAAAATCTTGGGTATTGAAGAATCGTTCCAGGAAATCGGATTTGATGCCAAAGACTTTGAAGCACATGTCGATTATCTGGCAGACCGTGCCTTCGAAGACCAATGTACAACTGCCAATCCGAAGTTGCCGCTGGTAACTGAACTGGCTGATGTATACCGCAACGCTTTCTACGGAAAGTTTGAATAATAAATCTAGAACGAAGCGTGCCTTACGGCAAGAAGATCAGGGTTCCCCGAGAGGGGAGCCCCGATTGCCGTCTTTCACACAATAACGAGTGGGCAGAAAAACAGAAGAGTGAAGCCTCTGTTTTTCAGGAGTATTTTAAGATTTGGTTTGCTCCGAGCATAGAGGAGCAAAAGGGTTCTATAGAGGTTACACGGAATCCGTGACGTGGCTGTTTGAGCCAGATGTTCACACAATAACGGAGTGGGCAGAAAAACAGAAGAGCGAGCATCTGTTTTTCAGGAGTATTCTAAGATTTGGTTTGCTCCGAGCATAGAGGAGCAAAAGGGTTCTAGAGAGGTTACACGGAATCCGTGACGTGGCTGTTTGAGCCAGATGTTCACACAATAACGGAGTGGGCAGAAAAAACTGAAGAAGCGGAGCGTTCGCCTTTATCCCCGGATTTTCCCCTTTGAAATATAAAATTGAAAAAATCCGGGGATAACAGCGATCGGAAGTTGTTCTGCCCGCGCAGTGGCTAAGTGTGAATTTACAGGGGTCAATGGGACATAGCGCAGGTGGAGTGAGTTAGTTCACTGGCTTTGTGACAAAAATCACAGATGATGAAAGCCCCAAGTCGTATACTGAAAATGTAAGAAAAACATTCATCCCGCGGTTCCGGTTCCCAAGTAGAGAGAACATGTTCCGGTTTATGTGAAACAATTCACATTAATCGCGGCTCTGGGCACACAATGCTACGAATGAAGCAAGATGTTATGTGTCCAGAAATCCAAATTAGTGGAGGGATTACGATGTCGGTGATTGAAAAAGATGTCAAACAACAAACAGGCTGGAGAAACTTTACCAAAGGAACATGGACCAAATCCGTAGATGTGAATGATTTTCTGGCACACAACTTGTCTCCGTATTACGGTGACGAAGCATTTCTCGCAGGTGCAACCCAGAATACCAAAGAATTGTGGGAGATCGTATCTGATCTGACCAAAAAAGAACGGGATAACGGCGGTGTCCTTGACGTTGACGTGAACACACCAGGTACTATTATTTCTCACCAACCCGGTTATCTGGATCAATCCAAAGAGCAGATTGTCGGCGTTCAGACCGATGCTCCGTTCAAACGTTCCATTCAACCAACAGGCGGAATTCGCATGATGATTGACGCATGTGAGGCATATGGCTTTGAAATGCCACAGGGCGTCATTGATATATTTACAAACATTCGCAAAACACACAACCAGGGTGTATTCGATGCTTATACTTCCGACATGCGTGCAGCGCGTAAAGCAGGAATTATTACAGGTCTGCCAGATGCTTACGGCCGTGGCCGGATCATCGGTGACTATCGTCGTGTAGCTTTGTACGGGGTAGACTTCCTGATTCGTAACAAAAAAGGCGAACTGAATGCACTCGAAGTTGATGTTATTGATGAAGATGTCATTCGTCTGCGGGAAGAATTGTCTGAACAGATTCGTGCATTGCAAGAATTGAAACAATTGGGCGATATGCACGGGTTCGATATTTCCTTGCCAGCGACAACAGCAAAAGAAGCATTCCAATGGTTGTACTTCGGTTATCTGGCTGCGATCAAAGAACAGAACGGTGCTGCGATGTCACTCGGACGTGTATCTTCTTTCCTGGATATCTACATTGAACGTGACCTGCAAGAAGGGATTTTGTCCGAAGAACAGGCTCAGGAATTGGTTGACCATTTTGTAATGAAACTGCGGATTGTCAAATTCCTGCGTACACCGGATTACAACGAACTGTTCAGTGGAGATCCAACATGGGTGACTGAGTCCATCGGTGGTATGTCCGTGAATGGTGAAACACGCGTAACCAAAAACAGCTTCCGTTTCCTGCATACACTGCACAACCTGGGTCCTGCACCAGAACCAAACTTGACTGTTCTCTGGTCAACGAAACTTCCAGAAGCTTTCAAAGATTATTGCAGTAAAGTATCCATCGAAACCAGCTCAATCCAGTATGAAAATGATGATCTGATGCGTCCGATCTACGGTGACGATTACGGTATTGCTTGCTGTGTGTCGGCGATGAAGATCGGGAAACAAATGCAATTCTTCGGCGCTCGTGCCAACCTGGCAAAAGCTCTCCTGTATGCGATCAACGGTGGTCGTGACGAGAAATCCGGAGCACAAGTTGGACCTGAGTATCCTGCCATCACTAGCGAAGTACTGGATTACAATGAGGTTATGAAACGCTTCAAACCAATGATGGAGTGGCTGGCTAAGCTGTATATGAATACCCTCAACGTCATTCACTACATGCACGATAAATACAGTTATGAGCGTATCGAAATGGCATTACATGACCGTGACATTGTACGTACGATGGCTTGCGGTATCGCTGGTCTGTCGGTTACAGCAGATTCACTGAGTGCGATCAAATATGCCAAAGTAAAACCAATTCGTAACGAACAAGGCATCGCTGTTGATTTCGAAATCGAAGGAGACTTCCCTTGTTACGGTAACAATGAAGACAGCGTAGACAGCATTGCTGTTGAACTGGTCGAGAACTTTATGGGCATGATTCGCAAGCACAAAGCTTACCGTAACGCAGTTCCAACACAATCCGTTCTGACGATCACTTCCAACGTGGTATATGGTAAGAAAACAGGGACTACACCGGATGGTCGTAAAGCAGGTGAACCATTTGCTCCAGGTGCAAACCCAATGCATGGTCGTGACAAAAAAGGTGCACTGGCATCCCTTGGCTCGGTAGCCAAATTGCCTTATGAACACAGTCTTGACGGGATTTCCAATACCTTCTCCATCGTGCCAAAAGCATTGGGTAAAGAGGAGACTACACGTAAATCCAACCTGACTGCGATGATGGATGGTTACTTCGGTCAAAACGCTCATCACCTGAACGTTAACGTATTTGATCGTCAGCAATTGATTGATGCGATGGATCACCCGGAAAGCTATCCACAACTGACTATACGGGTATCCGGATATGCCGTTAACTTCATTAAACTGACTCGTGAACAACAGTTGGATGTCATCAACCGTACGTTCCATGGCTCGATGTAAGTAATTTGCTAGTAGAAGACCGCTAGAGCAAGGTATTCCAAATCATATTAAACGCACAGCGGATGCGGATACAGAAAGGAAGAGGCAGCATGGTTAACGGACATATTCATTCACTCGAAACTTTCGGGACGGTTGACGGCCCAGGCATCCGCTTTGTGCTTTTTATGCAAGGATGTCTACTCAAATGTCAATATTGCCACAACCCTGATACTTGGGCGCTGGATGGTGGAAAAGAAATGACGCTTGAGGAGGTACTGGCTGAAATTGAGCCTTACCTGTCTTACTACCGCAGCTCCGGAGGCGGGCTCACGATATCTGGTGGAGAACCAACGTTACAGGCTCACTTTGTAGCCGAAATCTTCAAGGAAGTGAAGCGGCGCTGGGGATTGCATACGACACTGGACAGCAACGGATTTAACGAACCGGAACGGATTCACGATCTGTTGGATCACACAGACCTGGTTCTGCTGGACCTCAAACATATTGATGATGAGAAACATATCAAGTTGACAGGCAAATCCAACGAGAGAACGTTGAAAACAGCCAAGTGGTTATCGGAGCAAGGTCGGAAAATGTGGATACGCCACGTGTATGTGCCTGGTATTCATAACGAGGAAGAGGATCTGCTTAACCTCGGACGGTTTATTGGAACATTAAATGGCGTCGAGAAGTTCGAAATTCTTCCATACCATCAGATGGGGATCTACAAATGGGAGGCGCTCGGTAAAGTATATCCACTGGATGGAGTTCCTTCACCAAGTGAAGAAGAAGTGGAGCGGGCGTATCGCCTGATCGAACAAGGTCGCCAGGAAACGGCTGGCGTGGCTTGTTCAGGTAAGTAATCTGACCTTTATATAATAAAAACAATCAACCAAGCAGTCCTTGCGAACATGTTTCGCAGGGGCTGTTTTTTTGCTGTTATCCATTGTAAATGCAAGATTATGGGTCCAGTGAAGGATTTTATCCCTCCATTGATGAATTGTCATCCTTACGATGTAAGCTCCGGCTTTTTATAATCAGAGTGTAAAGCCAAATGCTCAATATCTTGAGGAGGGTCAACCAGATGAAAAAAAGAATGACATTACTGCTTTCATTATTGCTTATCACTTCATGGACTTTGGCGGGATGTGCAAGCTCAAGTAACGAGCCACAGCAAGGCGCAGGCAATACACCTGTGGAGGAGACAAGTAAGGAACCGGTTGAAATGCTTCTCCGCCACACACAGGTGGGAGCCGACAAACAGAAAAGACTGGCCATTCTGCAGGATGTTGTGGACAAAGTTGAGGGTGAGATACCCAATCTGACCTTCACGCTGGATGGTGTCGAATCCGATGTGAATTGTAAGGAAAAGCTTCGCGGAGAGATGGCGGCAGGTAACCCGCCGGATATATTTGAACTGTTCGGTAGCCCGGATTCCAAAGTTTATGCCAAGGAAGGTATGCTGCTGGATCTGACCTCAATCCTGCAAGAGCTGGGCATTCAGGACCAGTTTACATCCCTTGAACCGTTTACGTATGAAGGCAAAGTATATGGACTGCCGATTGGCGGTTCGGGCGAAGGTTTTTTCTATAATAAAGAGTACTTTGAACAAAAAGGATGGAAAGCCCCAACGACCATGGCTGAACTGGACAATATACTGGCTGAGATCAAGGCTGATGGCAAAGTGCCGCTTGCTTCCGCATCCAAGGCGGGATGGGTGCCGCTTATGTTAACCAACCATCTGTGGTCCCGGTATGCCGGGCCGGAGATTACCGCAAAGTTTGCAACAGGTGAAGCGAAGTGGACCGATCCGGGTGTTGTGCAAGGTTTTGCCAAACATAAGGAATGGGTTGATAAGGGTTATTTCAAAAAAGGTGAGCTAGGCTTCGAGTATGCCGAATATACCACGCAATTTACAAGTGGCGAAGCGGTATTAATGTATGACGGAACATGGAAATCATCTGTATTCAAAGAAGGTCAGAGCGGTGAATCGCTCATTGGCAAGGTTGGATTCTTCAATATGCCTCCGGTAGAGAACGGAGCAGGAGATCAGACGTCTTTGATGCGTGATGTGAACAATGGATACGGATTCTCGGCAGCAGTGGCGGATGACCCGCAGAAGCTGGACGCAGTGAAAGCTTTTATCAAAAATTTCTACAATGAAGATATGCAGATTCGCGGCCTTGTGGAAGACGGTGTGTTGCCGGCCATGAAGCTGGACGAGAAAGTGCTGACCGATAGCATTACCGATGATCTGATGAAAGAAATTGTGGCTGTGCTTAATGCGTCCAAGACGTCGTTCCCGGCATTTGATGCACTCGTTCAGGCCGATGTGACGACAGAGATCAGCAATCTGCAAATCCAGAAGTTGATTGGTGGACAGACCACGCCAGAGAAAATGGCAGAAGAGCTGCAAAAGGTGCAGGAGGAAGCAAACGCTTCCGTGGAATAAATCAATCCAAGTTGAAACTGCGATCGTTGAAGTGACTGAAGGAGGCTGACCATGAATACTTCACTCCGTAGCCCGTTAATCTATACGTTGTTTGTAATGCCAGCCCTAATTCTGTTTGTAATGTTCTTCTTATACCCTATTGGTAGCTCCCTGTATTACAGTCTGACGAGTTGGAATGGGGTATCGGCTGAGCCACGTTTTGTGGGTTTATCCAATTATGTGAAAGCACTGACCGATGAACGGTTTTGGATTTCCACACGGAATAACGGCTTTTTCATCGGATTTTCGGTACTGATTCAGGTACCCCTGATCGTCCTGTTTTCGCTTCTTATTGCCAATGTGAAAAGACTGAAAGGTCTGTATAAAACCGCTGTTTTTTTACCATCCATTATGTCGACTGCCGTTATCGGTATCTTATGGGGGTTTATCTATGAACCCAATATCGGACTATTAAACAAAATACTTCATGTGCTTGGTATCGATCCAATCTACTGGTTATCGGATAACCGATTTGCCATGTTGTCCATCTTGGTGACCAATGCCTGGCAGTGGACGGGATTTTACATTGTCATGGTGCTGGCGGCCATACTGGCGATTCCCCGTGATCTGGATGAAGCGGCTGCAATTGATGGGGCAACGGCGGTACAACGTGCAATGCGAATTACGTTGCCGCTGATCCGGCCGATCATTTCGGTGGTGATCATGTTGTCCATTGCAGGTGCCATGAAAGCAGCAGACATCGTGATTGTCATGACCAAAGGTGGGCCCGCCGGGTCCACCGAGGTTCTGGCCACATACATGATCAAATACGCGATTACCAACTTCAAATATGGCTATGGCAATACCATTGCAGTGCTGATCTTTGCTCTGACGCTTGTGCTCACTGCGGTGTATCAACTGCTGGTGGCGAGGCGGAGCGAGAAGGTGGAATATTGATGCCGAAAAGCATAAAAAGTAGTATACCTCATGTGTTGTTAATGTTGTACTTGATAGCGATTTTGTTTCCTTTTTTATTTGTAATTTTTTCTTCATTTAAGCAGGATAACAATGAAATCGCCCTGAATCCATTCGGTTTACCTACAACATGGGAGTTTAACAATTACGTGGAGGCTTGGGTGAATGCCAAGATTGGCACGTATTTCTGGAACAGCCTGTACATTTCGGTTTTATCGTCGGCGTGTACGATTGTGCTCGGTGCCATGTTTGCTTTTGCCGTAACCCGGATGAGACACCGGAAATGGAGTCTGTTTCTGTACAGTCTGATTCTGGCGGGTATGCTTATTCCCAACAATGCACTTATGCTGCCGATTTATCTGCTTGTTCGCAAAATGGGCATATTGGATACACATCTGGCATTGATTGTGCCCTATGTGGCCAATGCGATCCCCTTTACAATTATTATCCTGGCGGCTTTTATGCGTTCTCTGCCTGGGGAGATTGAGGAAGCGGCGGTCATGGACGGCTTGAGGGCCCCGGGTATCTTTGCTAAAATAGTGATACCTCTTACGGTTCCGGCTATTGTTACCGTTTTTATCGTTAATTTCCTCGGCAACTGGAACGAATTTTTACTCGCCAACTATTTCTTATCCACCGATAAATTGCGTACGCTGCCAGTGGGCATGGTCCAGTTTCGGGATCAATATCAGATGAACTATGCCCAGATGTCGGCAGGTATTGTATACAGCGTTGTACCTGTACTTGTGATCTACGCTATACTCCAAGAGAAAATTATAGAAGGAGTAACTGCAGGTGGTGTCAAAGGTTAATACCATGAACCAGTTAATAGGGAGAACGGGATATGAACTTGCGAATGAAGCTGGCCTTGGCATTTCTGCTGCTGATTATTGTACCGATGTGTGCGCTAGGCATTGGCATGTTTCTGGTCACATCACATACGATTGAGAAAAAATACAATCAACAGGCCGAGTATGCGCTTCAGGCCATCAGCTACAATATCGAGAATGTATTTCAGCAGATTAACAATGTGACCGACAACGGGATAGCGACATCGGTTTTTCAAATGGCGTTGAACGCCAAAGATCCGACCAAGCAGGATCTGGGAACCGGTAATCAGTTATCCCTGAATGCCAGCCAGCGCAATTTCCGTTCCCTTCTATATAATTATCCGTTCATTAGTTATGCCTTTTTATATGATTTGCGTTCGTCCGAGAATAACCAGATTGTCTCCATTTTCACCAAAGAGAACTTTCAAGCCCTTCCTTTTCAGCAATTCAAAGTGCATCCCTTATTTAACGAAATTCAGCAACTTAATGGTGTGCCTAAATGGCTCGCACCTCTGGAATATCCCGAATTAACCGGGATAGAACCTGTCTTCACCCAGATCAGACTGGTCAAAGAACTCAGTTATTTTCAAAATATTGGCGTGCTTGTTGTTCAGATCAAAAAAGGAGAGATCGACCGGATCTTCCGTCACCTGCAAATCAGCGATTCAGCACAGGATACGTCGTTCCTGTTAATTAATGAAGAAGGACTGATCGTCTATGATCCTGCAGGTATATATAACGGTGAGAACATGCAAAACTTTGGTGCTGAATCGGGCAGGTACGGTCCCGGTTTTAGCAGTGTCAGAACGGTCTTTGACGGCAAGGAGAGCATCATTTCGCAATATCATCTGAAGAACTATAACTGGAGTCTCGTAAGTGTGACTTCATGGGAAGCCTTATCTGCGGAAACCAATGCCTTTGCCGGTTGGTCTGTCATTATTATTCTGTTATGCCTGCTTGCAGCGATGATCTTTAATCTTTTTTTCATGAATCGCATCACGGGTAACATTGCTGTACTTGTACGGTTTATGCGTCGTGTGGATGATGGTGATTTTAATGCGAGGGTGGAAGGAAAAGGATTCGATGAAATGCAGCTGCTTGCGCAAGGGTTCAATGAACTATTGGATCGGATCGGGGGATTATTCCGTCGTGTTCGGGCAGAGCAAGAGCAGAAGGCCCAAGCGGAACTGCGTGTACTACAGGCCCAGATCAAACCTCATTTTCTGTTTAACACATTGGAATCCATTAATGGATTAGCGCTGCGTGGGGAGGGCCGCAAAGTAAGCGAGATGGTGACCAGACTTGGCAATATGCTTCGTATCAGCATTCAGGATCAGGAGGAGATTCCGCTGGGTGAGGAAATAAGACATTTGCAGAGTTATCTGGAGATTCAACAGTACAGATTCAGTGATTTGTTCACCTATGAGATTGACATTCCACCCCATCTATACAGCTCAATTCTGCTTAAGCTTACCCTTCAGCCTCTGGTGGAAAATAGCATTCAACATGGGTTTGAGGGGATCACCTATCCAGGTGTACTGCGGATAAGCGCATATGCAGAACGGGGTCATCTGGTGTTATGTGTTGAGGATAATGGGATCGGTATTCCCCAGGAAATGCTCGCACGATTTGAGTATATGGCAGAAGATCCACCGGAAGATATGCTCGCGGAAGGGGCGGAATCATTATCGTCCATAACGGAACGCAGGGGATTGGGATTACGAAGTGTGGCAGATCGAATTCGTATTCAATACGGGGCCGGGTATGGCATATTTATATGTTCAGCACCGGGGTATGGCACAGTTATTCGATGCATCATTCCATTATATGAGCAGGAGGAAGCCGGATGAGTCTGACTGCAATGCTGGTTGACGATGAGCTGCCGATTCTGGAAAATCTGAACTACATTTTACCCTGGGAAGAGATGGGGATTGAAATCACAGGTACAGCGAGAAGTGGTTTAGAAGCGCTTGGGAAAGTAACAGAAAGTCATCCGGACATTCTCTTGTGCGATATTCGGATGCCGTCTATGGATGGATTGGAACTTATTCGTTTGCTGCGAGAGCAGGGTGAAACGTGTGAAATTATTTTGCTGACCGGGTATCAGCAGTTTGAATATGCTCGAACCGCTATCAAGTATAATGTACATGAATACATATGTAAGCCGATTGATTATTTGAATCTGGAACATAAACTGCGTGAACTTGCCGGGCAGATCCAGAAGAGACGTCTGGCAAACGAATCGGAACGTTATCGCAGCCAAGAGATGGAAAGCTGGATCAGACACAAACAGTTGATTGACCTGTTGCGAGGAGAAGCACCGTTGAAGGTTGCCTATCCTGCCTCTGTTCCTGAATTCATAACAACTGCTGCACCGTATACGTTGCTGCTGGTGGATGCGGTCGGTTATTTTCGCCATTCTATCGGCTGGTCCGAGCTTCAGCATCAACGATGGCATGAGACCTTAAGTTCCAGACTTAGGGAAGTAGCAGAGAGAATTGAGGGGGACTGTCAGATTCTTTCGACCCGCAAAGGGGAGTGGTGCATCTTGCTGGAGGCATCAGGTGAGTGGAAACGTCGCTCAGAGGAACTGGCCCATCAACTGTGTTTCGAATTAAATGTGATATTGTCTCTGGATTCAAATGTGAAGGTTAGGATTGTTCAGGATGCTGTGCCCGTGAACCTGGAAAGTCAAATTCTGGAGCGATACCGGCATTGTCAAAAAATACTGATGTCCCATTCGGAGAGTGAAGACAAGGTGCTGAAGGCGAGTTGTCCCGAAACCACCTTATCGTATGATCATACGGCCTCCAAAGGGGCTAACTCATGGATTACAAGAGAAGATCTGGAGCTTGTTACTCGGTGGATTCGTCAAGGGAACAAGCAGGGGTTACGTGATGTATTGGAGCGGCTTAAACAGCAAATGGGGAATTCAGGACAATCCTTCAACAGGATAGATGAAACCAATCTTCGGTTTATGCTTGTACACATGCTTCGGGAACTGCGTGAAATACAGGCCCTCGCTGAAGAGCACGAAGTGAACTTTTGGAATGCACTGCAAGGAGCTGTATCCATGAGGGAACTCCTTGAACTTGCAGAGGTCGTTACCCATGCCTGTCAGGGCAAACAAACGCAACCACGTCCTTCTGTATCGGAACTGATCCTCTCTGCATGTGAGTATATGGACGCACGGCTGCAACAGGACTTGGGAATAGATGAAGTCTCAGATTGGCTTGGAATCAGCCCGGGATACTTTTGCCAGCTATTTAAAACCCAAATGGGTGTTACTTTTGTGGAATATATGACGCAGAAACGGATGGAAAGTGCCGCTTTATTGTTGAGTACAACCGAATGGAGCATTACAGCGATTGGGGAAGCCACAGGTTTCAAGGAGCGCCGGTACTTCTCCAAGGTGTTTCATAAACACTTCCACATGAAACCCTCCGAGTACAGGCAGAGTAACCAATTGGGTTTGTAGTAGCAAGGGAAACGGGAGGAGAGGTCGAATGAAACCCTTGAATGATCTGACATTGGAGCAAAAGGTAGGACAATTGTTGATGTGTGGATTTCACGGTCAGCACGCAGATGAACAGGTTACTCGCTTAATCCGTGACTATCACGTCGGCGGCGTCATTTATTTCCGGCGTAATGTCGAAAGTGTAGATCAATTGACACGGCTGTCCGCCGAACTGCAAGATATGGCTGCTGAAGCGGGGGCCCTACCACTCATGATTTCGGTGGACCAGGAAGGTGGCATGGTTGCACGGATTGACCAAGAGGGAATGACCCAAGTGCCGGGTAATATGGCACTTGGTGCGACAGGCAATCCGGAATATACACTGGAGTGTGCTCGAATTCTGGGTTGTGAGTTAAAAAACATCGGTATTGATATGAACCTTGCGCCAGTGGTCGACGTGAATAACAACCCGCTTAACCCGGTTATCGGTGTGCGTTCGTATGGTGAACATGCTGAAAGTGTGGCCGCTCATGGCGTAGCAGCCATCACCGGATATCAATCACAGGGCATAGCTACTACTGCCAAACATTTTCCTGGACATGGAGATACCGCTGTAGATTCTCATCTTGGTATGGTTACGGTACCTCATGATCGAAACAGGCTGGAACAGATGGAGTTGTTACCGTTCCGCAAGGCGATTGAGGCCGGAGTTGATGCTATCATGACAGCTCATGTGATGTTCCCTTCGATTGAACCCGAGCCCATTCCGGCTACGTTGTCATATAAGGTGTTAACGGGTCTGCTACGTGAGGAAATGGGTTTTGAAGGCATTATTATTACAGACTGTCTTGAAATGCATGCGATATCCAAGCCATATGGGGTAGCTGAAGCTGCCGTTCGTGCTGTGGAAGCAGGAGCAGATCTGATTCTGGTGAGTCATACCTTGCAAGATCAGGTTGCTGCGCTGGAAGCCATTGTGGAAGCAGTTCGAACGGGCCGGATCTCGGAAGAGGTTATTCATCAGGCGGTTGAACGCATTATGACATGGAAAAAAAAGCGCTGTGGGCAGCAGAATGATCATCTGGTTTCGCCGAAAGCGAGTGAAACGGTCGAAGCAACCGATGTCGAACCTGTTGATTGCACTAAACCCACTGAGCCCAACGAATTGACGTTGTTCAAGATTGCTTCAAGCAGTATTACCATCGTTCATAATGATGGGCTGTTGCCGTTGGACCCAGAGAAGGGCGTATATGTCATCTGGCCTGAGGTTGTGCAGCGGACAGAGGTGGATGAACCATGGTCCCATACTGAATCGCTGGGTATTGCGTTATCGCAGCTGCGAGGCAGAGTTCGTGAGCATAAAATTACAACGCAGCCCACTTATGATGAAGCAGATCGGATATTGGCTGATGTGTCAGATAGTGAACAAGTTATCGTATGTACGTACACATCGGCAGGTCATCTTCCGAAAGGGCAACAGTATTTGGTTGAAAAGCTTAGTAAGAATCATTCGCTGATTGTAATTGCTCTGCGCAATCCATATGATCTGCTGGAGATTTCGAGGCCGGGAAGTTATGTGTGTACGTATGAGAATACACCTGCAGTTGTTCGGGTACTGTCCCATGTGTTAACCGGTGGACTGCAGCCAACAGGAAGTCTACCTGTCCGTTTGCGCTAGACCTATTTAATCCTTACATCTCTCTGCGATATGGTGCTAATTGACCATCTCCTGGAGAGATTTTTTTGTTGGAATTTTCTATTGGTTAATTTTGGGATATGAATGCCAAAAAGATAATTGATAGATAACTATTTTCATAGTATTTTCCTTCTATTAAAAGTTTACAATTCTCCTCTTAACTTTTTAGCAACTTTTCCCGGTTCCAAGCGTCTAATAATATGACTTTTTGAGGGGGATATTTATAAAATGGGAGCAGAAGGAGCCAAAGACAAAGAATGAATTTGAAGAAGAAATTGTCCATACTTACCGCTTTTGCTGTGTTTCAGGCGTTTGCAGTGATTCCTGCCAATGCACAATCAGCAGATCAGAGCGATACTACATCAGTGAATACAGCCAAAGTTAAATCCGTGGAGGTTGTGAAGAAAGAACAGACCATCGCGGAATCCGAAGTGAAATCCGGAACAAACACTCCAACATCAAATAATGAAACAACTGAAGAAGTGAACCCTCCTGAGACAGATGTTCCTACAGGAACAGACGCGACTCCTGTTGAGCCGGTAATTGAACCTATGGACGAAGAAGGTACAGCTGAGGAAACACCAGCACCTGCACCAGTAGAAGTGGAGCAACCATCTACAGGCGGTTCATCTGTTGCTGGAGGCCGGGGTGGAGACCTCACTCTTTATATGAACAGTAATAAAATGATGCAAGATGGCAAAACATATCTTGCTGGACAGCCGATGGCTGTAAAAAATGGTGTATCCTATGTAGCGATCCGTGCTCTCGTTGATCGGGTTGGCTATGATGTCAAATATGATAACACAACTAAAGAAACGATCATTATTAGTGGTGAAGATGAGCTGCGTTTCAAAACAAACAGCAAGATCTATACCGTTAATGGTGTGTCCAGAACGATGAAGGGCGCGGCTTATCAACAAAAAAATACGTTCATGGTGCCGTTGACTTCAATTACACAGGCTCTGGACATTACGTATAAAGTAAATCAATCTGCCAAAACGGTTGTATTGAATCTGAGTACCAAACCGGTGGCAAGCTTCACGGTACAAAAAGAGGTTTTTGCCGGAGACCAGGTAACCTACACAACCAGATCCAGCTCTCCCAAGGGACTCAGCATTGTAGATGAGCGTTGGACAGGCCGTCAGGATTCATTCGACCAACCAGGTGTATACACAGTAACCTATGCGGTCCAGGATTCAAGTGGTCAATGGAGCGATCCGTATTCGGTTACGATTAAGGTTGAAAGACCGAATCTGCCACCTGTCGCAATGTTTACGACAGATAAAGAAGAATACAAAATGGGTGAGAAAATCACTTATATTGATCAAAGCACAGATGATGAGAATGCAATTGTTAAGACCGAATGGGATAACAATGCACTTGCATTCTTTGTTCCAGGACCGAAGACCGTAACGATTACAGTTACCGATAAACATGGTGCTAGCGATAGCTATACCAAGATGATCAATATTACGGGAGAAACACTTTATAGTGTGACTGACTTTAATCAATTGTTCACACCAGTCGGTGAGAAGTTCACTTTTGACGGTGGTGGAGTACCGGCATTGGAGAAAGTACCTTTCACTTATTATGATGAACCAAGTCTGCTGATCCGCAGTAACAGCCCTGAAACCGTGAATACGGAAGGCATTGTGTACAAGGAATCTTCCTTTGGACAGACACGCTTCATGATTCACCATGTGAACAACACGGGCAAAAGCGTAAAAATGTATGTTGTAGCGACAAACAACAATGCATACACGGCATCCATTGACCAGCAAAACATGGGTTTTGCAGGACCGTCTCCTTTTGCAACGGTAGCTGGAAAGCTGTCCATTGACCGTTGGTTCCAGTCGATGCAGAATGGTACCGGACAAAAGAAAGTGTACATCCAGCCAGGAGAAAGCAAGCTGATTCTTAATGATCTGAGCGTTCTTCCGATGAAACAGGGACAAGTCATTTCCTTGTATTCGGATGTATTCAGTGACTATGAACTGGATTACAACATTATCATGATCGAAGAAAACAAGGACCCGATGGAAGTGTTATCGAGCCTGCCGGTTCTGGATCGTGATGGAGTTCACAACCGTGGTACCTATCCAAATGCAACACGGATCATTACGTATGACCAAGAAGTAGGGTCGAAACCTGCACGTCTTCCACTTGGAGACAATGCAAGTGATCCAAACCTTGTGGGAACGGACCCTATGGCTTTCACTGAAGCGTCCAACGCAGGTAACTTCGGTGTATTGTACAAAATCACATTGAATAATGTTGCTCCGCGCACTTTAATTTCATTCAACCCTCGTGGAGGCAGATATTCAGGTGTGGCACTCGTGAATGGACAGGTCGTTCAGATTTCCACAGGTAAATCTGTAACTGCACCTAATGAGCAAAGCGTTATGTATCGCACAGGTTCGTACGGCGAGAGTGTAACCATTCTCTTCTCGGCGGCACCAGGAAGTAACTTGCCTGTTAACCTGCTGTTCACGCCGCTTCCGGCTGAAAAGTAATAATATGAACCTGCACGGACGGTTTGGAGTGAAAGCTTATATCATATATACCCGTTCACCCCAAAAGTCGCCCGAACGATTGATCATCTGAACCGTCAGGAAGGGACTCCATCAAAATGCAATGTCATTAGCTCAAGCTAGACTAATGGCAATGCATGTGCATGGAGTCCTTTTTATGTGATGTTAAAATGACCTAACCCGGTGTCTTCGTTGACTCTAATCGTAATTTGATGCATTATTAGAGGTATACAAGAAAGCAAAAGGTTTCGCTTTTGCCGAATAAACTGTCGCTCTATGAATGATGCAAAATGCTCGTATGACAGGAGGTGCTTTAGATCATGCTGTCGACAGAACAGATTATTTCGACCATGTCCTCACAGGGGCTTCGCATTACCGATCAGCGGAAAACACTGGCCCGGTTATTTGCCGAGTCTCCGGGGTATCTTACACCCAAGGACGTCTATGAATATATGGGTAAGACTTACAGCGGACTGAGTTTTGACACAGTATATCGTAATTTGCGGGTGATGCAGGAACTGGGTGTACTGGAACAGGTCATCTTCGAAGATGGCGTTAAATTCAAAGCGCACTGTAGTGAAGATCATCATCACCATCATATGATCTGTCTGAAGTGTCAGAAGACATATCCTATAATTTTTTGCCCGATGCAGCTTGCGGATGCGCCTGAGCAATTTCAGGTTGTAGACCACAAGTTCGAGGTATTTGGATATTGTAAGGACTGTGCAGAGCATGCTCCGGCCAAAGCGGCATCGGGACACACGCACGCTCATGGGAAGCACTGACCATGAAGTTATCGCGCAGAATTGCTCAGGCACCCATTCGGGTGTACCGCAACTATATCTCTCCATTAACACCGCCAACATGTCGGTTCTATCCGAGCTGTTCGGCTTACGCCATGGAGGCGATTGAAGTGCACGGTGCGCTCAAAGGTTCGTTGTTAACAGCGAAACGTATTGCCAAATGTCACCCGTTTCATCCAGGCGGTGTAGATCTGGTGCCACCAAAGGCGGAAAAGTCTATGATGGTATCAGAGTAACGATGTTGCCTGAAGTATTCGGGTGGTATGGAAGCAGGCCAGGATTGAACTTGAGTATGCTGTCCACTTGACAAAGGGGTCCGCATTTCAGTATATTTTTCCTATATATGCGAGTTCAATAAGTCTAGTTTTAACTTTTTGAACAACTTCTATATGATTTCCAGTGAAGGGATAAGTACAGACACACCCCCAGTGCAGAGAGCCGGATGAGCTGAGAACCGGTCTGGGAGGAGGATGGAATATGGTCCCGGAGGAACCTCTTTCGAGCGTGCAGACAGTGATTTCAGAGCTGTTGTCGTAAGGCTGAGGCGTGATCCAGCGTTAATGGGCGGTCGAAGGACCGACAGAGCCTGTGTTTTGCGAAAAACATGGGGAATTTGGGTGGTAACACGTGAGAGCAACTCTCGTCCCATAGGGGCGGGAGTTTTTTGTGTTCTTTTTTAGTTGTTTTGGACGAAGGGATCACATGAAGCAGGAACATTTGAAGGAGGAGAAGTCATTCATGGCTGACCAAAAAACATTTTATCTGACAACCCCGATCTATTATCCGAGTGACAAATTGCATATTGGGCATGCGTATACAACTGTGGCGGGAGATGCGATGGTTCGTTACAAGCGTCTACGCGGTTACGATGCTCATTATCTGACAGGAACCGATGAACATGGCCAGAAGATTGAGCGCAAGGCACAAGAGAAAGGACAGACACCGCAAGCTTTTATCGACGATATCGTTGTGGGGATCAAGGAACTGTGGAACAAGTTGGACATTTCCAATGACGACTTTATCCGTACAACCGAAGAACGTCACAAAACCATTGTTCAGGATATCTTTGACCGTTTGCTGAAACAGGGAGATATCTACAAAGGGGAGTACGAAGGCTGGTACAGCATTCCGGATGAGACGTATTACACAGAGACTCAACTGGTGGATGTAGAGAAAAATGAGAAGGGTGAGATTATCTCGGCCAAGAGCCCGGATAGCGGACACCCGGTTGAATTGGTCAAAGAAGAATCTTACTTCTTCCGTATGAGCAAATATGCAGATCGTTTGTTGAAATATTATGAAGAGAACCCGGGCTTTATTCAGCCGGAATCCCGTAAGAACGAGATGATCAACAACTTCATCAAGCCAGGTCTTGAAGATTTGGCCGTATCGCGGACTACATTTGAATGGGGCGTCAAAGTTAAAGGCGATCCAAAACACGTGGTTTATGTGTGGATTGATGCGTTGTCCAACTATATTACAGCACTGGGCTACGGTTCATCCGATGCATCCCTGTATAACAAGTTCTGGCCTGCGGATGTACATTTGGTAGGTAAAGAAATTGTTCGTTTCCATACGATCTACTGGCCAATTATGTTGATGGCGCTGGACTTGCCTTTGCCGAAGAAAGTGTTTGCACACGGCTGGTTGTTGATGAAGGACGGCAAAATGTCCAAATCCAAAGGTAATGTCGTTGATCCAGTGACTCTGATTGACCGTTACGGTCTCGATGCACTGCGTTATTACCTGCTACGTGAAGTACCGTTTGGTTCCGATGGTACGTTTACACCGGAGAGCTTCGTAGAGCGTGTTAACTCCGACCTCGCAAACGATCTGGGTAACCTGTTGAACCGTACCGTTGCCATGGTAGACAAATATTTTGAAGGCAAAGCCCCTGCGTTTGCTTCAAATGTAACGGAATTTGATGCTTCGCTGGAAGAAGCAGGCCATGCTACAGTGGAAAAAGTGGAACAGGCGATGGAAAACCTGCAGTTTTCCGTAGCACTGACAGCGATCAGCCAGTTTGTCAGCCGCACCAACAAATATATTGATGAGACGCAGCCATGGGCGCTGGCTCGTGATGAAGCAAAACGTGATGAATTGGCATCCGTTATGGCTCATCTGATCGAAAGCTTGCGAATTGCTTCGATTCTGTTGCAACCGTTCCTGACACGTGCTCCTCATAAAATCTGGGCACAGCTCGGCATTCAGGAAGGTGAACTTACGGCTTGGGATACAGCCAAGCAATGGGGTCTGGTTCCAACTGGAAACGCATTGCAAAAAGGTGATCCAATCTTCCCGCGTTTGGATTCCGAACAGGAAATTGCTTATATCTCCGAAGCAATGACTGGTGGCCAAAAAGCAGCACAGCCTGAAGCAAGTCAAGCAGATGCTGGAGCTTCAGCACCTGTTGAACCGGTAACCGCACCTGAAGGTACGGAAGAGATCGGTATTGACGATTTTGCCAAAGTTGAACTGCGTGTCGCGCAAGTCATTGCCTGCGAACCGGTCAAAAAAGCGGATAAGTTGCTGAAATTGCAGCTCGATCTGGGTTATGAGCAGCGTCAGGTCGTATCTGGAATTGCGAAGTTCTATTCGCCAGAAGAGATGGTTGGACGCAAAGTCATCTGTGTCACGAACCTCAAACCGGTGAAACTTCGTGGTGAACTGTCTCAGGGTATGATCCTTGCAGCATCCCATGGCGACCAACTTACACTGGCAACAGTGCCGGACAATATGCCTAATGGCGCACAAGTGAAATAAGAATTGAGTTATGAAATTGATTCAAAGTCTGTCATAAAAATGACTCAAGGTGGCCCGATATAATTCGGGTCCCTTTTTTTTGTTGATATAATTCGTATCTGACGGGAAGAGAACAAGCATATACTGTTATGAACTCCGTACTTCAGGAAAGAATAAATAGGACGGGATAGCTTGACAAGTAGGTTCAGGTTACCTATAATTCTTTCAGTAATGTTTACGATTAAGAGATGCGGAGTGAATCATAATGACATTTTATAAAGTGCAACATCAAGCTCAGGATAACCGGATAGGGAATACGAGCAAAAGAGGCAACATGAAGTTGCTGTGGACGGGTTTGCTTATTCTCACTTTGCTGGTATTGTCAGCTTGTGGGCAGGATAGTTCCAATAGTGCGAAGATTGTGGAAGGCAAGGTAAACGTTGTGACGACATTTTATCCTGTGTATGCTTTTACGACTGCAATCGGTGGTGAGGATGCCAATGTTATTAACCTGCTGCCAACGGGAGTAGAGCCACATGACTGGACTCCGAAGAGTCAGGATATTGTTAATACGTCCAAGGCACAGCTGTTTCTCTATAATGGAGCTGGACTGGAAGGATGGGTGCCAAATTTCCTGAAGTCGCTGAATAGCGATACACAGGTGAAGTCTGTTGCCGTTAGCGAAGGGGTTAAACTGTTAACTGCTGAGGGTGATGATGGGCACGGTCACGGTGAAGAGCACGAAGACGAGCATGCAGATGAACATACAGATGAGGCTACCAGTGAAGATGTCGCTGATCATCATATTGATCCACATACGTGGGTTAGTCCGAAATCAGCCATGATCATGGCTGAAAACATCAAAAATAGTCTGGTCGAGGCAGACCCTGATCACAAAGCAGGTTACGAACAACGTTATGAAGAGCTTCGTACGAAGCTTGAGACGCTGGATCAGCGTTTTACAGATGAATTGGCTAACGTACCAAACAACGAGATTGTTGTCTCGCACCAAGCGTTTGGCTACCTTGCACGTGATTATGGATTAACCCAGCATGCCATTATGGGACTTTCCCCGGATGCTGAACCGACAGGACAGGATATTGTGAAGCTTGCGAAACTCGTTAAAGATGAAGGCATTAAATACATTTTCTTCGAAGAGCTGGTATCTGACAAATTGGCGAAAACACTGGCAAGTGAAGCAGGAGTGGAGACCATGGTCCTTAATCCGGTTGAGGGATTGACCAAGGAGCAGGCAACAAACGGGGATGATTATTTCACCCTCATGGAGAAAAATTTGCAAAATCTCCTGATCGCATTAAAATAAGATATAATGAAGAATTCAGATCGAAGAGTCTTTACCGTTCACGGTGAAGGCTCTTAGGACGCTATGGGATTCTTATATATAATGAAGGGCGGCTTTGCCATGCAGCAAATCATGCCACTATGTCATGATCCAATTATAGAGATCGAGAAACTATCATTTTCCTACGGGGACCAGCGAGTGATTGAGAATCTCGATTTTATGGCCCAGGAACGGGACTTTGTCGGGATTATCGGTTCCAATGGGGCGGGTAAAACGACATTGCTGCGCATGCTGGTAGGACTTCTTCCTCCTGCGCAGGGAGATATCAAACTATTCGGACAGTCGATCCGCAGGTTCAAGGACTGGGACCGAATCGGGTATGTGCCTCAAAAGAATGCATTTAACCCGTTGTTTCCTGCGACCGTTCGTGAAGTGGTCATGTCAGGCTTGTATAATAACAAAAACATGTTCCGTCGTATGTCTCGCAAATGTCAGCAACAGTGCACGGATGCGATGCAGGTCATGCGGATCGAGGATCTGGCGAACAAACGTATTGGTCAATTGTCCGGCGGACAGCAGCAGCGTGTATTTTTGGCACGAGCGCTTATCAATCACCCTGATCTGTTGATTCTGGATGAACCTACCGTAGGTATTGATGCTGAATCACAGGCCAGTTTCTTTGAACTGATTACGCATATGCATGAACATCACCGAATGACTTTTCTAATGGTGTCTCATGATATGGATCGGATGGAGAGTTATCTGGGTTCTGAAGCTGTGGTAACGAATGGCAAAATTAATTTTCATGTCCGTCATTCGCATGAGGTACAGGATTGTGCTGAGACCAATCTGCAACATACCACTGCACAGGTACGCTAGCCGTATTTATGGTCCATTAGATTAGAGTAAGGCCGAAGGAGTCGTGTTTGTTTTGGAAATATTAATGAGTGATTTTTTTCAGCGTGCCCTGGCGGGTGGATTGTTAATTGGCATTACCGCTCCGTTAATCGGACTGTTCCTGGTCTTGCGGCGGTTATCCATGATCGGAGACACCTTGTCTCATGTGACCATTGCCGGTGTTGCACTTGGATTCCTGATTGAAGTGTATCCCATTGCGGTGGGCTTGATATTTGCCGTGCTTGCTTCATTTGCGATAGAGAAATTGCGCAAAGCGTACAAGAGTTACGCCGAATTATCGATTGCCATTATCATGTCCGGTGGCGTGGCTCTTGCTTCCTTGTTCTTTACGCTGGGCAAAGGATATAATGCAGATGTCATGAGTTATTTGTTCGGCAGTATATATACATTAGACGCTACGGATCTGAAGCTCGTAGGTGTGGTTACGCTGATCGTGGTGATTGTAGTGGCATTGTTACATAAGGAATTTTTCCTGCTTAGCTTTGAGGAAGATGCGGCAGCGGTTACAGGGTTGCCTGTGAGAATTCTGAACATGTTAATCACTGTGATGACAGCACTTGTCATAAGCACGGCGATCAAGATTGTCGGTGCGCTCCTGGTGTCAGCGCTATTGACCATCCCGGTAGCGGTCAGCCTGTTGATGGCCCGAAGTTTCAAATCCGCCATTATTTTGTCCGTGGTGATTGGCGAAATTGCCGTAGTCCTTGGACTGGTTGTAGCAGGTATCTGGAACCTCGCACCTGGAGCAACGATTGTATTATTGCTGATCATGATGCTGATTCTGACGATGATTGGAAAAAAAGGGTTCCGAGCCTGACGGCTAAACGAACAAGCACGAGAGCCCGGGGAAGGGAGACATCCGCTTCATGCCTGATGTTAATGTATGGATGGCTTTTGTAGCAGGTTTGGTCTCATTTATATCACCATGTTGTCTTCCGTTGTATCCATCATACCTCTCCTACATTACAGGTATGACGGTGCAACAATTGAAGGATGACCGCAATCAGCGCGAAGTCCGCTTTAAGACAATGACGCATACGCTGGCGTTTATTTTAGGCTTCTCGGCTGTATTTTATTCGCTTGGCCTGGGTGCTGGACTGTTTGGCCAATTTTTCAATGATAACCGAGAACTGATTCGGCAATTGTCTGCTATTTTGATTATGCTTATGGGGTTGTTTTTACTTGGTGTGTTCAAGCCACAGTTTCTGATGAAGGAACGCAAGCTGGATATGAAATGGAAACCTGCAGGCTATCTGGGCTCTTTTATATTTGGTATCGGTTTCTCAGCAGGCTGGTCGCCGTGTATTGGCCCTATTCTAACAGCAATCATTGCTATGGCTGCAAGTGAGCCCACAACCTGGCTGGCGCTGATTACAGGTTATACGGCAGGGTTTGCAATCCCGTTTTTCATTTTGGCCTTTTTCATCGGTTCAACACGCTGGATCTTACGGTATTCCAATGTCATGATGAAAGTCGGGGGAGCATTAATGTTGTTCCTTGGGGTATTGCTTTTTACAGATCAGATGACGAAGATTACGATCTGGTTGCAACAGATTACACCAGACTGGATGATCATTTAAACGGATGAACTGAATTTGAATTTAAAATGCATGACAAAGCAGGCTACATGTTACCAGAGTCAATCTGGGTCATGTAACCTGCTTTTTAATCGTTTGTTAGGAATGCTTTTAACTGTATATGATTTTGGGGAATCCTGTTGTTCGTTTAGGTGAAGTAATCAATACTGGCTAGTGGGAAATGTTCGAAGATCCGTTCCGTAATGAATTCGCGCAGCGCATCTTGCTGGTCATCCTTATACACATACTTGTACTGACCCCAGCGGCCCCATTTCATTTTACGTTTCTCGATATCCATCTCCAACTTGGTTTTAGGATAACGTTTCTCAATGGTTGCTTTGGCCGTTTTGGTAAAACGGTGCTGGATCATCTCAAAGGTAAGATCCTTGGTTGCTTCCTCTGGAAGCGTATCTGCCAGCTTCTGCAACAGATCCGAGTATCCTTCTTCCCAGCCTTCATACCACATGATCGGAGCGATAATGAATCCCAGGGGATAACCGGCATGTGCAATTTTGCCAGCAGCTTCAATGCGTTCCTCAAATCTGGAGGTAGCCGGTTCAAAGTTTTTGATAACATAATCCGAATTGACACTAAACCGGATACGGGTGTGGCCGTTATGCTTAATGTTCAGCAACGGATCAACGTGATGATATTTGGTTACAAATCGCAGGCGTCCATATTCTTCTTCCGCCATAAAACGAATCAGGTCACTTAAATTCTCCGTGATATGCTCGAGTCCTACGGGATCAGATGTACAGGCAGCTTCAAATCGTGTAATTTCAGGCGCGCGTTCTTCAATGTATCCTTTGGCAGCCTGAATGATCTCCTCGGTATTGACATAGACACGGACATAAGGTTTCGCACCAAGTGTAGTTTGAAGATAACAATAATGGCAGTGCCCCATACAGCCTGTAGAGATGGGAATGGCATATTCCGCTGAAGGTTTCGACTGGTCAAACTTGAGTGTTTTGCGCACACCAACGACCAGAGTACGCTTTGCCATCCGATATTTTTCTTGTTCGGTTTCACCCGGCAAGTTTGTGATTCGGTTATGGGATGTGGTCATCTGATAAGGTATGTTTTTGGATGTCACCCATTCCATAATCCTTTTGCCTTTATCATATTCCAACGCACCGGGTTCAAAATACACCAAATCGGGAATAAAGGGTTTAGTACCTTTTGCTTTACGAACTGGCGGTGAGGCTACACTTGTACTCACGAAATCACTCCTTTCGATGCGGAACTTTGTTTAGTTTGCCTCGTTTGGGGAGAAGTCACGCCTGCCAATTACTTGTGTAACAGCGCGCTCCGAACTGTACAGGACTTGCCAATGCGTATTGATAACATGTATCATTATAAGATAGGGACCAGGCACGAATAGGGGCCGGTCAGAGAGAAAAGAGGGAAGCAGATGCCAACGCCCAGTATGGAAGATTATTTGGAGCGTATATACAAATTAATTGATGAAAAGGGCTATGCTCGTGTGTCTGATATAGCTGAAGGACTGGAAGTACATCCTTCATCGGTGACGAAGATGATCCAAAAGCTGGACAAAGACGAGTACCTGATCTATGAAAAGTACCGCGGACTGGTGCTTACGCCAAAAGGCAAAAAGATGGGCAAACGTTTGATGGAGCGCCATCATCTGCTTGAACAATTTTTGACAACGATTGGTGTTCAGGAACAAAATATCTACAATGATGTTGAAGGCATTGAACATCATCTGAGCTGGGACTCCATTACATGCATCGAGTCCTTGGTTGAATACTTCCGTCAGGATGAGAGCCGTTTGCGTGACCTCAAAAACCTTCAGGACATCATGAGTAATACGGAGTCTTAAGTTTCAGCAGTGGAATACACATGGTGCTATACAATGAATCGTATCCCGTGATCAAAGGATGCTTCTTGCCGTTTCAATGGCAGGAAGCATTTTTTTGTCTGCAATCACACCAAAATTTGGTGATTTTCGCAACTAAACGAACGGTAAGAGCGTCTATTAAACTAGTAGAATTTACCGCAAATTTATAATGATTTTGGAGGACTGCACTAATGAACGTTCGTAAAGGATTGATGTTGCTGCTCATTTTTGTACTTGGATTACAGACAGCAGGCATGACGGCACAAGCGGCCGGGCAGAAGGAAATCGCTATTTTTCTAGACGGCAACCGTTTGGAATCGGATGTATCACCCTACATCTTGCCCAAAGTAAATGTAACGATGGTGCCTCTGCGTGTTATTAGCGAAGGACTGGGTGCGTCTGTTCTATGGTCTCAAGCTACTCGTACCGTGACCATTCAGAAATCCGATTCGGTCATCTCTATGACGAGCGGACGCCAGCAGGCGACGGTGGATAACGCTGTAGTTGGTCTGGATGCATCGGTCGAATTGAAACAAGGTCGAGTCATGGTACCCATTCGATTCGTCAGTGAGAACCTGGGCATTCGAGTGAACTGGAATCAGGCTGCCCAGACCATTGATCTTTACACAGGAGACGAATCAGTCCCAACTCCTGAACCAACCCCGGTAACCCCAGCGGAGCCTGGAGGCACGGGCACTGTACCAGCTTCTGAAGAGATGCGGGGAGCCTGGATTTCCACTGTGAATGGAGACTGGCCTACATCCGGTGCCAAGGGAAATGTAGAGAAGCAAAAACAGGAGTATACGAAACAGCTAGATACGTTGCAAGGTATGGGCATTAATGCCGTATTTGTCCAAGTGAGAGCCAATGGGGATGCCATCTATCCTTCAGGTCTGGTACCTTGGAACAGCGTATTGACAGGAACACAAGGTAAAGATCCAGGTTATGATCCCCTCGCGTTTATGGTTGAGGAAGCACACAAACGGGGTCTGGAGTTCCACGCCTGGTTTAATCCGTTTAGAGCAACGAACTCAGCAAGTACATCAAACTTGGCTGCAAACCATATCTCGAAGCTTCATCCCGACTGGATTGTGAATGCATCGGGCAAAATGTACATTAACCCGGGTATCCCGGAAGCCAGACAGCATATTATCGATACGATCATGGAAGTGGTCAATCAGTATGATATTGATGGTGTACATCTGGATGATTATTTCTATCCGTCCAATGTGACTTTTAATGATGATGCAGCCTTCAAAACCTATAACACATTAAATACTAAAGACCGTGCTGAATGGCGTCGGGACAATATCAATCAGTTCGTTAAGCAGCTCGGGCAGAGCATTCATAGCGTGAAAGCTAACGTTGAATATGGAATTAGTCCATTTGGTGTATGGCGTAACAAATCTGTTGATCTGACAGGTTCTGATACCAAAGCAGGAGTAACCGCGTATGACAGCATGAATGCAGATGTGCGGACATGGATTAACCAAGAGTGGATCGACTATGTCGCTCCGCAGGTGTATTGGAGTATGACACTGAGTGTAGCCCGATATGACAAAGTCGTGGACTGGTGGGCGAATGAAGTGGCTAACACAAATGTAAAATTGTATATCGGTCACTCTCCTTATAAGTTAGGTACGCCAGAGATTGGCTGGCAGACTTCACAGGAGATCATCGATCAGCTGAATTACAACAAGAAGTATGGTTCGGTCAAGGGGGATATTTTCTTTAGTTCACAGTACTTGACGAAGAACCCTCTCGGCTTGATTGCCAAATTAAAAGCCTACTATGGTCTATAAAACATTTTAACAATATAGTGATAAGACAAACCCTTGTTCTCATAGAGTGGCAGTAGAAACGTGGCTGCCTGGAGAACGGGGGTTTTTTGTTATGTTAATTAACGCGGTGTTTGAAGGTGGAGGCGTCAAAGGGATCTCGCTTGCAGGTGCTGTGCAGGGTGCTCAAGACTGCGGCATTCAGTTTAATCGAGTGGCAGGCACATCATCCGGTTCCATTGTAGCTGCTCTGCTAGCGGCTGGTTACAGGGCCGAGGAGATGAAAGTCATTATTGAGAATACCCCCTTTGTTTCATTGCTGCGTCGTTCCCCCATATTTAATACCCGATGGATCGGACCGGCAGCAAGGCTGTTCTTGAAGAAAGGACTGTATTCGGGAGAAGCGCTGGAATCATGGATTCGCAAGATGCTGGAGCAGAAAGGGATTCGCACATTCGCTGACTTGCCACAAGGTAAGTTGCTTATTACCGCATCCGATATATCCAATGGGACCATTCTGGTGCTGCCAGACGATATTCGGCGGTTCGGCATTGACCCTGCGAAGCTGGATGTTGCAAAGGCGGTTCGTATGAGTTGCAGTATCCCGTATTTTTTCGATCCGGTAGTCATACGCAAATCACCAGTATTCTCCAAAGGACTTCCTTTTCAAGATCAGTTTGTGTATGTCGTGGATGGTGGATTGCTTAGCAATTTTCCGTTGTGGCTCTTCGATGGTGATCGTTCCGAACGAGGAGGAGACGTCATTCCCGTTGTCGGATTCAAAATGGTGGGGAAGACGGAAGTGGAACCTGCCCGGATTAAAGGACCGCTAAGCATGCTTCAGGCCCTTGTAGAGACGATGCTCACAGCACATGATGAACGCTACATCGAACAGATTAACCGGTTTCGTACAGTGAAGATACCAACGCTTGGCATTAAACCGACGCAATTTCATTTATCGTTACAGGATAGCACAGCCTTATATCGATCAGGCGCAACCGCAGGGAACGAGTTTTTCAACGGATGGAATATGAAAATGTATGATGAACAGCTGGACAAACAAAGAAAAGAATTGCGCAAGAAACAGGCAGAAGCTCCACCTCTGATTCCTGTATAAACGTGAAAAAAGCAATTCTCCGCATGTTGGAAGAATTGCTTTTTTGGTTGTTCAGTACCTTTTAGTGAAATTTCGGTATATCTTCATCGCTTTTCCCTTTTTGTCCCTGAATCACTTGGAAAGGATAATCCTTGCGTTTCTTTGAAGAGCCGCTGCTCTTTCTGGCACTGGACTGTGCATTGACTTTTGCCATGGTTCGTGCCGATGGCTTAATCTTAGGTGATTTGGTTTTGCTTGCCCAGCGACGAGGCGGATATTTGTACAGCAGGAATACGGCTCCGAACACGACCAGAGGAATAATGATCCTGGATGGACTAGCGTTTCCCAGCCAAGTCAAGACTCCAACAGCAGCTAGTGCGATGAACGTCCAAAATAAGATTGCCTGCTTGTTCATATCATTCACCCTTTCACAGGATCGAGTGTTGCAACAGGTACTTCTGACGTAGCAGAGACATTGGCAAGCTTGGCATCCAACTCACGCATGCGGTTAAACGAAGCAATGGATACTTCTACCTGTTCGTTGGTCGGCTCTTTTGTTGTCAGCAATTGCAGCCACAATCCCGGGTATCCGAGATAACGCAGTACAGGAATATCACGTACTGAATTCGTGAGCTTTAACAGTTCAAAAGAAATGCCTAGCACAACTGGCAATAACAACAGACGCTGACCCATCCGTTCCCAGAGGTTATCGTACGTGAAGAGGGAGTATAGAAACACTCCAATAATGACAGTCAACATAATGAAACTGCTTCCGCAGCGGTAGTGCAGTCGGCTGTACTTTTGCACGTTCTCCGGTGTCAGTTCTTCACCAGCTTCATGTGCGCTGATTACTTTGTGTTCCGCTCCATGATACTGGAAGAGACGTTTAATCATCGGCGTCTGTGAGATTAACCACAGATAAGCGAGTAACAGGATCAGCTTAATGCCGCCTTCCAGTAAATTATGCAAAAACTGATTGTCGAATGCATTTTTGAATAGAAAATTCTCGATAACAACAGGAAGCAATGTGAGCACAACTTTACCAAAAAGGAATGAAAGGATGGCAACGGCGGTCACACCAATGATCATGCTAAGGCTCCAGCCCGAACTTTCTTTCTCTTTTTGCTTGGCTTTCTCTTCCGGTTCCAGTTCATCATCAGCATAGGCGTCAGCAGAATAATTGAGATGTCTGCTACCTTTGACACTTGAATCTATAATGCTGACAATTCCGCGTAATAAAGGAATCCGCCGCAATTTCATGACCCAGGACTTGTCTTGCTTGGGAACTTCCAGATACGTAATTTCGCCGTCTTTTCTACGAACAGCTGTAACGTTGACATGTTTCCCACCGAACATTACGCCTTCAATGACAGCTTGCCCCCCATAGCTGACAGGCTTGGATTGTTGAGGCAAATTATTCACCTTCCTATTCTGTTCTAGGCCTTCGCGATCAAAGGCAGTTTAATAACCCTATTGTATCGAATTTTGAGACCAATTTCTAGTTTGTGAGTCAAACCTTGAAGGATGTTGTTAAGATTGTCCTGTTTTGAACATACTACCTCGTAGAATCGGAGCGGAAATTCGAGGCATAATGCGGGATTATCAACTGAATGAAGGAGAATATCGATGACAGAACGTAAGCATGAAGATACATCACAAGATGAAGGTCAACGTCCGAAAGAACGGCAGCCAAAAGACAAGGGCAGGCGCCCTACCCAGAGGCAAGGTCAAGCACACTACTATACGAAGCCATTTTCCTTTGCATTAGAGCTTGGCTTCTTTGCCGGTTTTATCTGGGGTGGGCTACATTGGCTATTCTATCTGTTGCATTTTACGATTGTACCTGTCGGATTTCTGGCCGAGCCTTTTTTCAAACATGAATATATATATACCGCAGCAGGACATTTGACAGGCTGGCTGTTTTTTATCGTCTTTTCCATCTTGGCATCCTTACTCTACACGTTCACGATTAGAAAACTAAAAGGACCGTTACCCGGCATGGTATATGGAATCGTCTGGTGGCTGATTCTCTTTATACTGGTCGGACCAAAACTGGGGATGATGAAACCTTTGAACGGTTTAACGTGGGATTCAATCATCACGGAACTCTGTTTCTTTTTGCTGTGGGGGCTGTTCATTGGTTACACGGTAGCCATGGAGTACACGGACGAACGCAAACGCGAGCCGGAGCAAGCGGGGGCATAGCGCAAAAAAGCTTCTCAATCCGGCAATGCCTGTGTTAAAATAGCAGATGGTTATTTGCAGAGAGGGTGGAGCAGCGATGAAACGAATTATTGTGATCAATGGTCCGAACCTGAACATGCTTGGTGTACGCGAACCGGGCATCTATGGAACGCTTAGTCTGAAGGATATTGAGGACAAAATTCGCAGACAGGCTGATGAAATTGGCGTCTCCATCGCTTTTTATCAATCGAACCATGAAGGGGACATCATTGACCGCATTCATGCAGCGATGGGTGAGGCAGACGGAATAATACTGAATGCCGGAGCATTTACCCATTATAGCTATGCTATACGTGATGCAATCAATGCTGTAAAAGTCCCTACAGTGGAAGTACATCTATCCAACATTCATGCACGCGAAGCGTTCAGACATCATTCAGTGATTGCAGCGGAAACAATCGGGCAGATTGCCGGATTTGGCGAAGTAAGCTATGAACTGGGATTGCTGGCTCTTGTGCGTCATCTGGACAAACAAACCTGAGCCGGGAACCCGGGAATGTGAGAGAAAGAAGGGTTACCGATGGAAAACAAACGAGTAAATAAGTTGCGTGAAGCCATGCGTGAGCATGAACTCACTGCAATGCTGATTACAAACCCGATTAACCGTCGTTATATGACGGGTTTTACAGGCTCGGCGGGATATGTGCTGATTACGGAACAGGATGCATATCTGCTGACTGATTTCCGTTATATGTCACAAGCTCCTCAACAAGCCAAAGGATTCACCGTTGTGGAGCATGGAGCCAAGCCGATGGATACAGTGCGTGAACTACTGGCATCCGCAAATATCAAAGAAGTGGGCTTCGAGCAGGATAGTGTCACATTTGGCACGCATTCCGCTTATGCTGAAGCACTTCAATCTATCGAACTGAAAGCTGTATCCGGGATCGTGGAACAACTTCGTATGTTCAAGGATGAAGATGAGATCGCGGTTATGCAGAGAGCAGCAGATCTGGCGGATGCCACGTTCAGCCACGTTTTGCAGTTTGCAAAACCAGGTATGACGGAGCGTGAAGTGGATCTGGAGATGGAGTTTTTCATGCGCAAGCATGGAGCAACGTCCTCTTCGTTTGACACCATTGTAGCATCGGGTGAACGTTCTGCTATGCCTCACGGTGTAGCGAGCAACAAGGTCATCGGACAAAATGAGTTAATTACATTTGACTTTGGTGCACTTTTGGACGGATACTGTTCAGATCTGACACGTACCATTGCAACGGGTACACCTGTGCCTGAACTGCGCAAAATTTATGACATTGTACTGGAAGCTCAGTTACATACGCTGGAGAACCTGAAACCGGGCATGACCGGACGGGAAGCAGATGCATTGGCTCGTGATATCATTGCAGGTCACGGATATGGAGATCAATTCGGACACAGCACAGGCCACGGTCTGGGTATGGAAGTTCACGAAGCTCCTCGCTTGTCCAAGCTTAGCGACGATGTATTGAAACCGGGTATGGTCGTTACCGTTGAACCGGGTATATATATTGACGGGCTTGGCGGCGTGCGTATCGAGGATGACGTAGTGATTACCGAGACGGGTATTCATATTCTCACGAAGTCGGACAAGAAGTTCACCGTAATCGGCTAAATTACAGCCACAGGGATATAAGACGATTTTTAATGTGTTATTATTTAAATTGAAAATAAGAAATTTCACCATAGCGAAGAGTGCAGAACCAATCTGAAGAAGCGAAGCGTTCGCCTTTATCACCGGATTTTCCCATTGATAATGGGATCAAAAAAATCTGGGGATAACAGCGATCGGAGGATGGTACTGCAATCGAAGTGAACGAGGTGGCCATTCTTGGGCTCATTTTACATATAACATTAACCCATCGTCTTATATCACCTACTTTTTAACCATATCAGGAGGGATTTTTTGTGATTTCAGTAAACGATTTTAAAACAGGCTTGACCGTGCAAGTAGATAACGATATCTATACCGTGCTTGATTTCCAACACGTTAAACCAGGTAAAGGCGCTGCCTTTGTACGTTCCAAATTGAAAAACCTGCGTAACGGTAACACCGTTGAAAAAACATTTCGTGCAGGCGAAACGATTGGTCGTGCCATCATCGAAAACCGTGGCGTATCCTACCTGTATGCAAGCGGTACAGAGCACACGTTCATGGATAACGAAACATATGATCAGTTCACATTGACTAGTGAACAACTGGAATGGGAATTGAACTTCCTGAAAGAAAACATGGTCGTTAAGATTGTTAGCTACCAAGGTGAAATTCTCGGAATTGACTTGCCAACAAGCGTTGAGTTGAAAGTCATCGAGACTGAGCCAAGTGTTAAAGGTAACACTGCACAAGGCGCTACCAAAAATGCAAAAGTGGAAACAGGCTTGAACGTACAGGTTCCTTTGTTCATTAACGAAGGTGACGTTCTCCTGATTGACACACGTGAAGGTAAATACTCTTCCCGTGCGTAACTTTCACGGCTTGTAAGCTAAAAAAGGTTATTAACAACCCTTTGCCATTCCTTTGGCAGAGGGTTTTTTCGAAAAAAGATTAGCCTATCAGGCGCTTTCGTAATATACTGGGTTAAAGTCATTTCTCGTAGAGAATAATGACGATGGACATTAATTATGCATACTGCACAAGGTAGGGAGTGGATTTGCGTTGTCATTGTACGTCATGAAATTTGGGGGCAGCTCGGTCGGAGATACAGAACGCATGAAGCGTGTGGCCGGACGTGTTGTAGAAAAAGCTGATGAAGGACATCGGTGTGTAGTTGTGGTTTCGGCCATGGGGGATACAACAGATGATTTGATTGATCAGGCAAAACAACTGAATAGTGATCTGCCTGCTCGTGAGATGGATATGCTCTTAACGACAGGAGAACAGATTTCGATCTCTTTGTTATCGATGGCTATTCAAGCGCTTGGACGTAAGGCAGTATCGTTTACGGGCTGGCAAGCGGGATTCCGCACAGAGCCGGTCCACGGAAAAGCACGTATTCATGATATTCAACCTGACCGTGTGAATGCAGCACTTGCCGAGGGCAACATTGTTATTGTTGCAGGTTTCCAGGGCATGACGGAAGACGGCGAGATCACAACGCTGGGTCGTGGTGGTTCGGATACAACAGCTGTAGCGCTGGCGGCAGCAATTAAGGCTGATGCGTGTGAGATCTATACGGATGTAGACGGAATATATTCTACGGACCCGCGGATCGTTAAGGTTGCGCGCAAGCTGAAGGAAATATCGTATGACGAAATGCTGGAGCTCGCTAATTTGGGAGCAGCGGTGTTGCATCCGCGTGCAGTAGAGTACGCGAAGCATTCCGGTGTACCTTTAATCGTAAGATCCAGCTTTAACCATAATGAAGGAACGGTTGTGAAGGAGGAAGCAGCAATGGAACAAGGCGTAGTGGTTAGTGGTATTGCCTATGACAAAAACGTGGCTCGCATCAGTATTCTGGGTGTGCCGGATGTACCAGGAGTTCTGGCCGAAGTATTTGGTGCGCTTGCATCCAATCAGCTGGATGTGGACATTATCGTTCAGAGCGGAGTGATGGATGGCAAAGCGGACTTCTCGTTCTCTGTGGCGCTGTCTGATCGTGAGAACGCATTACGTGTCATTGAAGGCCTTCACAGCCGCTTGCCTTACCGTGAAGTTACATCTGAGGAGAACCTCGTTAAAATCTCCATTGTTGGCGCAGGCATGGTCAGTCATCCTGGTGTAGCTGCGAAGATGTTCAAAGTCATTTCGGCTGAAGGCGTGAGTATCAAGATGGTGAGCACTTCCGAGATCAAAGTATCTTGTGTTATTGACGGAGATAAGCTGCATGACGTCATTAAGGCATTGCATACAGCATATGATCTCGACACTGCCGAGCAAGCCGTTATCGGTGGACCTCAAGATCGCAGATAAGTATCTTCAATGTATGTAAATTAGCAAAGGTGTACTGTTGCCAACGGGCAGCAGTACACCTTTTTTTGTTTTTCTCATGGCAATTCTCACATCAACTTGAACATCTTTCCCCCGCGTATGCCTCTATAAGGCTGCATGCGGTTCCCCTCCCCCATCTCGGGAACACAATCCAGCAGGTTTAATTGAGAACAATACGAAATATCATGAACTCTGCCTAACTTTTCAAGCCTCCGCCCGCTAACAGACCCCTGGACCAACTCCGGGATGCTCTCACTACGTTGGGATACCGCCTGATGAAGCACTATGCCGAGATCGTTAAGTTGGAGGGGAGAACAGGATTGACGGTGCAGTTCATCGATGATACATCCAGCACACAAGCCGTCCTCCAGAGCAAATTCATCCTGGTTCCCCGCACATAACAGCAATACATCTCGTTGAAGTTCACATAGAGCTGCTGCAACAGCCTGCACATTGAGAAATGAACCAGCGAATACATGTTTCCCCTTGGAAGCCTTGATCAAAGCTCGTGTTCCATCGGTTGTGGTTAGAATGATTGTTTTATCTGCAATGCCTGCAGTCATATATTCATAGGGGGAATTCCCCACTTCGAATCCGGTGATTTTTTTGTCAAAACGCTCCCCGCCTCGAATGCAATCTTTCACTTCCATTTGTTTGGCTTGTGGAACGGTCTCTACGGCAATCACAGCCGAAGCGTCATACGCCAGAGCCGTAACAATCGTACTGGTCGTACACAATACATCAATGACAACTGCACTTCGCCCTGCAATATCAATGGTACGTACTTCATTCACATTGCCAACGACATCAACTCGCACTCCCCACAACTCCTTTCTGGTATCTGGGGATCGGTAGTTCTGTTTTGAACCGGAATGGAACTTACCTATCTGCAATTACTATATGCATGCACATCTAGACGGGTGCCTAGAACAGAAGGTGCATCTATGGTTTCAACTCTCAACCGTATTCTGAAGAATTGATAGATTTCAGCGTCATAAATTAAATGTACAGGCATAAACTTGAGATATGAACAAGCGCCAGAAGTGTGAACCAAATGATCTCAAGGTTGGAGGAGCCTACTCATGAAGGTGAACTGGAGGGAACTTTTTCCGGAACCGATCCGAACCATTCTTGGAAGAATGCCACCCGCTCTATTGGAACAAGTGGAGGAAGTACGTATTCGTGAAGGCAGACCCCTGGAGATTAATGCAGGCAACACATACCACTTCCTGACACCTCAAGGTTGTCCGACCGGGAATCCTGAAGAAGCGTATGTTCCTCAGAAAGAAGTGACGCACAGGTTGCTGGACCTGATCAGTAACCATTCACTTTATACATTGGAAGAGGAACTGCGTAAAGGGTTCATCACCATACCTGGGGGACATCGAATCGGGCTTGCTGGACGAACGGTACTAAGCGGTGGGCGTGTCGAATACTTGCGTGACATCAACGGGTTTAACGTTCGCGTAGCCCGTGAGGTACATGGAGTGGCTGATCGTATCCTTCCTTATCTTCTCGATATGAAGAGCGGACAGGTCCTGCACACGTTGATCCTATCACCACCACAACAAGGGAAAACGACGTTGCTGCGAGATCTGGCGAGACAAATTAGTAGTGGTACAAAGCTTACAGGGGGAACTGAACTGGTTCAGGGAATACGTCCACGTCTGAAAGTGGGCATTGTGGATGAAAGGTCCGAAATCGCTGGTAGCTACAAAGGAGTACCTGGCTTCAACGTAGGTCCCCGAACAGATGTGATGGACGGTTGTCCGAAGGCTGAGGGCATGATGATGATGCTTCGCTCCATGTCGCCCGATGTCCTGATTGTGGACGAGATCGGTCGTCCGGAGGATGCCGAGGCTGTGATGGAAGCCCTGCATGCAGGAGTCTCAGTGATTGCGACTGCGCATGGCCGTGACCTATCGGAGCTGTCGGCCAGACCCGCCCTCAGAACCTTAATTACGGAGCAGATGTTTCAACGTTATGTCCAGCTGCAACGGACGAGCCGGGGCATGACCTTTCGGCTGGCTGATGGCAAAATGCGTGGGTTGCAGCAGACCGGGGCAGGAGGTGAAGCCTTTGGTTAACATGTTTGGTGCGGTAATTATTCTGTTAGCCAGCACCCTCGCCGGATTTTACAAGGCCAGACAGTATGCATTAAGACCGAGACAGTTGCGAGAACTCATTGCAGCCCTCCAGCGACTAATGACGGAGATTAACTATGGGCTCACTCCACTTCCCGATGCCATGGGCAAGATGGGAGCACAGACCAAAGAACCTGTAAAGACGTTGTTTCTTCATGCAGCTACACAGATGGAACCTCCTCATGGACTCACTGCCCGGGAAAGTCTGCAGTCAGGCGTGGATCTGGCGTGGGGAAGATCGGCCATGAAGGCTGACGAGAAGGAAGTGATGCTGCAATTAAGCTTCAGCCTTGGCACAAGTGACCGTCAGGATCAGACCAAACATATATCGTTAGCCATTCAACAACTAATGCATGAGGAATCCCGCGCCCAGGCCGATCAAATGAAATATGAACGAATGAGCCGAAGCCTCGGGATGCTTGTCGGAGCGTTAATCGTCATTCTGATCTTCTGAAATAGCCGGGATAGTGAGGTGCCAAGGTCATGAATCTAGAAGTGAACGCAATCTTTCAAATTGCGGGTATCGGAATCATCATCGCCATGATTCACACGGTACTGAAACAAATGGGAAAGGAAGATATGGCTCACTGGGTGACCGTAATCGGATTTGTCGTTGTATTGTTCATGGTGGTCCGTATGCTGGACAGCCTGCTACAAGAGATCAAATCGATATTTCTTTTTCAATGAAATCGGTCATGAAGCCGGATGGTGGTGACCTGTGGAAATTATCCAAGTTGTAGGTTTGGCGCTCATCGCAACAGTGCTTATTCTGGTCATTAAGGAACAGAAACCGATGTTTGCCTTTCTGATTGCTGCCGCAACCGGCATTGTCATCTTCATGTTGTTGATTGGCAAAATCGGAGCAGTCATCGAAGTGTTGAAGCGGCTTGCCGAGAATTCAGGCATGGAAAGTATTTATCTGAAAACGGTGCTGAAAATTATTGGAATAGCGTACATCGCTGAATTTGGCGCACAGATTGTCAGGGATGCAGGTCAAGAAAGCATTGCGTCCAAGATCGAATTGGCTGGTAAGGTACTGATCCTTGTACTTGCTATACCGATCATCAGCATTATTATCGAAACCGTCATGAAGCTGATGCCGGTGTAGAAAGGGCGTGCGGACTTCATATGAAATCAATGCATCTTAAGCCGCAGTGGCGCCTTACGGTTGTGCTGATGCTCTGTTTTCTGTTTGGTATCCTGGGACAGGTTACTGCAACCTCGCCTTCCGGTGAGTGGATGGAGCAGCAGGCCGATCACCTTCCCAAGGATCAGGTGGAGAAATACTGGGATCAACTGATGCAACAATACGGTGGTTTCTTCCCGGATGGGAAGACCCCTTCCTTCATGGATATGTTAATCCCCGGCAATGAAGGGTTCAGCCTGAAATCGGTGTTTGTAGCGATAGGAACCTTCATGCTGCATGAAATTTTATATAATGGCAAACTTCTGGTCACGATTGTGATGTTAAGTGTACTCAGCATGATTCTGGAGACACTTCAGACCGCATTTGAGAAAAATAATATTAGCAAAATCGCCTATTCCATCTGTTATATGGTCATCATCATTATTGCGATTAACAGCTTCAGTGTGGCGATTGGATATGCTAAGGATGCCATAACCGGCATGATCAACTTCATGATGGCCATGGTTCCCTTGTTATTCACACTGCTTGCGTCCATGGGTAATGTCATCACCGTCTCGGTGACACATCCACTCATCATTTTCATGATTCATCTGGTGAGTACGTTGATTCACTTGCTGGTATTCCCGTTACTCTTCTTCTCAGCTGTTCTGCATCTCGTCAGTTCATTGTCTGACAAGTACAAGCTGACACAGCTGGCAGACCTCCTGCGCAATATTAGTGTGGCACTGCTGGGTATCCTGCTGACGATGTTTTTGGGTGTAATCTCGGTTCAGGGAGCATCGGGCTCCGTAGCGGATGGAGTTAGCCTGAAGGCCGCCAAATACATCGCAGGCAACTTTGTCCCTGTCGTGGGCAGAACATTTGCGGATGCGACGGATACTGTAATTACAGCTTCTTTACTTGTCAAAAATGCAATTGGACTCACCGGAGTGATCATCATTTTGTTTCTATGTGCCTTTCCGGCACTCAAGATTCTGGCTCTTGCCTTGATATACAACGTAACTGGTGCCATTATGCAACCGCTAGGAGACACCCCGATTGTAGGATGCCTCCAGGCCATCGGCAAGAGCATGATCTACGTATTTGCGGCGCTGGCAGCCGTCGGGCTGATGTTTTTCCTGGCCATTACCATCTTGCTGACCGCGGGCAATCTGACTGTCATGATGCGCTGAATGTATGTTGGCAAGAAAGGGGGTGGAAAGGATGGGGTGGCTGAGCAACTGGCTCCAGGAATTGATTATGATCGTTCTGCTGGCGACTTTTGTGGATATGTTGTTGCCCAATCGATCCATGGAACGTTATGTCAAGCTTGTGCTGAGCCTTCTCATCCTGCTGACCCTTTTATCACCCATAACCAAGCTGCTCAAAAGTGATCCGGTTGGCGAACTGAAACGGGCAATGTCTGCAATGGATGCTCCATCGAATGGGAATGCGACACTCGAACAGATATTAGCTCAGGGCAAACGGCTACAATCCAATGAACAGGAACAATCCTTACAATGGACAGCCAAAGAACTGGCTAATGTCATGAAAGGTCAGATTGAAGAAACAACAGGAGCCAAGGTGCGGTCCGTAGAGGTACAGCTGACCATGAGTAAATATGAAACGGAGATGGAAGCTGCCTCATCAGTCGAACTGCCTGTGATCCAGCGTGTATTGGTCGAGATGGCCGGAGAGGGTGTAGAAGGAGAAGTGAAGGCAGGGCAGCAAGAAGTCGCTGCTAACACACAACCCATATTTGGAACAGACACAGAAGTCGAGAAGGATAAATCACATCAAATACAGCAGCCCATCCAGATCGGTCAGATTGAAGTGCCTGATGTTCAGATTGATGTGAGTAGAGGGCAACGTGATGGAAATGAAGCGTCTTCGGAGCCTGTTATACGTGATCAAGCAGATGAGACGAAGCAGCAAGGTGAGACATCCACAAGGTCCGAACATGCGGTGCAGATTATTACATTGTTGACTGAAAAGTGGGATGTTGATGCAAACAACGTTCAAGTGACAGAACCAAAAAGTGCTGAAGTGCTCTGAGAAGGAGGGTGTCCGATGAAACAATGGTTCAAAAAGATGGAAACCTGGATGGGTGGCGGAGAGGGTGGGGCAAGGCGAAGTCAAACCTTCCGCTGGCTGATTATCCTGGGTTTGATCGGGGTGGGAATCATGCTGTTCAATTCCTTCGTCAATGTCAAAAAAATTGATTCCGAAAATATCGGTCGGGAACCACCGGACCCGGCAACATCCATGGCATCCATACAGAGTGATCCGTCGGAACAGAATCCTTTTCAGGCGATCGAAATTGCATTTGAAGACAAAATCAAAGGTGTGCTGGAAAACATTGTTGGTGTGGGAACGGTTGATGTGATGGTTACCGTGGATTCCACAGAAGAATTGGTCGTTCAGCGGAACGTGAAGGATTCTCAGCAACTTACCGAAGAAACCGATGCTAGCGGGGGCAAACGGCATATGACGCAATATACCCGTGATGGCGAGATTATTACTTACGAAATAGCAGGGGATCAGACACCTATAGTGACCAAAAAGCTCAAACCGCAGATCCGTGGGGTGCTTGTGGTTGCGAGGGGTGCAGAGAACAAGGTTGTGAAGGACCTGATAACCGATGCTGTGGAAAAAGGACTGAATGTGGCAGCCTACCGGATCTCAGTTGTACCGCGCAAACAAGACTAATCTGATGTGTTGAATCACAAGATTCAATTCTCATAAGATTGAAGCCAATTTGAGGAGGAAGTTCTAATGAATAACAAACGTCAAACGGTATGGCTCGTTTCCATGCTGAGTCTGATGGTCATTTTGTCCGCGTATTATCTGTTCACTGAGGATTCCGGTCCAGTCAACGCGCCGGTGGCTGACAGTCAGCAAGTGGATGGAATCAAGCAGGGGGAAGCAAAGGAGACGGCAGGCATTCTTGATCCTACAGAAGGTTTGGTTGTAAATGAAGTGGTGAATAGCGGCGAAGTTGAAAGTGATCCAAGTGCGGCTGGCGCTGTGGAGGAACCATCGGCTACGGAAGGTAAAGAAGCTGGAAATACAGAGAAAACACCTGCTGTCGAAAAAGGCGAAAATAAGGGTGAGACAGGTAAAGAAACCAACAAAGAGACCGACAAAGGCGCAACAACTACACCGGAGACAGACGGTCAGGCAGGCGGCACTGCAACCAAGACAGATGAGGAAGTCCTCAAGGAAATGGAAGAGCAGAATACGACAGCATCTGCGAGCAGCCAGTTCCAGAACTACCAGTGGCAACGTGAGGAAAGCAACAATCGTAAGTATGAGGAACTGATGACCGTGGCAGGTGATCTGAGCAAAACACCAGAGGAGAATGCCAAAGCAACGGAGCAACTCCGTACACTGGAAGAAAAAGAAGCTAAAATCACTGGTATTGAGGAGACGCTCTCTCAACAGTTCGCTAATGCGATCGTTGAAGAAGATGCCGACAAATATAAAGTTGTGGTCCTCAGTGACAAACTAGATGTAAAACAGGCGGTATCCATTGTGGATCTGGTCATGAAAGAATTGGCGGTTTCACAGAACAAAATCAGCGTGCAATACGTCACAGAACAGTAATCCAAATCATGGAAATGCAGTCCCGGGAGCTGGTTGCACTCTCGGGCTCTTTCCATTTTTAATGATTATGATATAATACATAAAGCCATATGACCGTCCTAGTGAGACTGGCATGATGCCGAAGGAGTGAATAATGGAAATGTTTAAATTGAGTGAAATCAAAGAACTGATTAAACTGGTAGATGAAAGTTCCGTTCAAGAGTTGGAAATTGAAAATGAAGGATCACGGTTATCAATCCGCAAACCGGGCAAAACGGAGTATGTTCAAGCAACTGCTGTGCAACCGCAAATGATTGCTGCTCCGCAAGTACAGCCGGCAGCAGTGGTAAGTGAAGCTGCACCGCAGGTCGATACTACAAGTCATTTACATAAAATTGTATCTCCGATGGTAGGTACTTTTTACAGAGCTTCCTCGCCGGAAGCGGGTCCTTTTGTGAGCGCTGGTGATAAAGTTGTTGAGAAAACAACGGTATGTATCATCGAAGCTATGAAGCTGATGAACGAGCTTGATGCGGACATCAAGGGAGAAATCGTTGAAGTGCTGGTTGAGAACGGACAGCTGGTCGAGTATGGGCAGCCCCTTTTCCTGGTGAAACCGGAATAACCGTTATAGCTGGTTAACAGCTAACCGCATGAGCTTCGAAGGAGGACAAAACGAAATGAAATTTCAAAAAATACTGATTGCGAACCGTGGAGAGATTGCGGTACGTATTATTCGTGCCTGCCGTGAAATCGGTATCTCAACGGTAGCCGTCTACTCGGAAGCGGACAAGGATTCTCTGCATGTTCGTCTTGCAGATGAGGCTTATTGTATCGGACCGACACTGTCTAAGGACAGTTACCTCAACTTCACAAACCTGATGAGTGTAGCTACGCTGACGGAATGTGATGCAATCCACCCTGGATACGGTTTTTTGGCGGAGAATGCTGATTTTGCGGAAATTTGTGAGTCTTGCAATATTACATTCATCGGGCCTTCACCCGAAGCCATTACCAAAATGGGAGACAAGGCTGTTGCCAAACAGACGATGAAAGATGCAGGAGTACCTGTTATTCCTGGATCAGACGGCCTTGTTGAAAATATGGATGAAGCCATCATGATTGCTAGAGATATCGGATATCCTATCATTATCAAAGCTACTGCTGGTGGCGGAGGTAAGGGAATTCGTATTGCCGAAGATGAAGAAACGCTGATTAAGCAGATTACCGCTGCTCAGCAGGAAGCACAGAAGGCATTTGGCAATGCAGGTGTATATCTGGAGAAATTCCTGACAGGTATGAAACACGTGGAAATTCAGATCATTGCTGATAAACACGGAAATGCAGCACATTTGGGAGAGCGTGATTGCTCGGTTCAGCGTCGTCGCCAGAAATTGGTAGAAGAAGCTCCGTGTCCGATTCTCTCCGAAGATGTGCGCACACTGATGGGTGAAGCTGCGGTACGGGCTGCCCTTGCTGTGGATTACTCGGGAGCGGGTACATTGGAGTTCCTGCTCAGCCCGAATGGCGAGTTCTATTTCATGGAGATGAATACGCGTATTCAGGTAGAGCACCCGGTGACTGAGATGGTTACTGGCGTGGATCTGATCCGTGAGATGATCTCGGTAGCTGAAGGCAACCCACTCTCATTCCGTCAGGAAGACGTGGTTATCAATGGCTGGTCCATTGAATGTCGTATCAATGCAGAAGATCCGGACCGTAACTTTATGCCATCACCAGGCAAAATCGGATTCTACCTTGCACCGGGAGGACCTGGCGTTCGTGTAGATAGTGCTGCTTATCCGGGTTATACCATTTCACCTTTCTATGACTCCATGATCGCAAAATTGATCGTGTGGGGAGCGAATCGTGAAGAGGCGATTGCCAAGATGAAACGTGCGCTTGGGGAATTTGCGATTGAAGGCATATCTACAACTATTCCTTTCCATCAGAAATTGCTGGAGCACCCAACGTTCATTCGCGGTGACTTTGATATCAAATTTCTTGAGGAAAACGAGATTTAAAAGGTATATTGGGCTTGTTTGTCATAATGTAGCCCAAATGATATAGTATGAATAATAAGAGCGCATGTCTCCTGCAAAGGATAAGCCCGCACCTTGCGGATGTTTGCAGGAGTTCCGGTAAAGCCGGACCGGAAGGGTTCTGAAGGTTGATTAACCTGAGTCCAGCGCCCTGACGGATGGCCGCAAACTTATCTCGCGAAAGGTGTGTTGAACAGTTATGAGTACACTACCGACTGAATTTGAACGAACGGATATCGGTGAAATCCAGATCGCACCTGAAGTTATTGAAGTGATTGCTGGATTGGCGACCCTTGAAGTGAAAGGTGTTGCAGGCATGAGTGGCGGATTCGCTGGCGGATTTGCTGAATTGCTTGGTCGAAAAAACCTTTCCAAAGGCGTTAAAGTTGAAGTGGGCCAACGTGAAGCTGCAGTTGATGTTTCCGTAATTATCGAGTACGGATACCGTCTGCCACAAGTAGCTACGGAGATTCAACAGAACGTGAAACGTTCCATCGAGAACATGACAGGATTGAATGTGAATGAAGTGAATGTGCACATTCATGACGTTCAGTTCAAGAGCACCGAGAAAGTGGAAGAGATCGACCTGAACAGTCAGCGCGTAAAATAAAAGAAGACAGATTCCCCCGGCATCATCTGCCGGGGGTTATCCCGTCTTGGACAGGTCTTCATTATAGCGAAAGCTAGATGAGGATCTGATTTTTTGCTAGTGAACAGGTTAAGTCATGTTAGTGAGCAAGGGAGGCTGTGCAGTTCGTGGCTAAAATACTGGATCGGCTTCTGTTGTTTATATACAGCATAAGCGTTGGAGCAATATCGGCAGCCGTCATTCTTCTGATTAGCGGTGTGCTGCCTTACGAATTGAATTACCAGCAGGAACAAAACGTTATTGTTGCGTCGGTTATTGCAGCAGCGATTTTGTTTATCCTGAGTTTGCGATTTTTCTACATCTCGGTTCGGCGTGAGCGTGCATCGTTGCCGTCTGTAGATCAACGTACTGAGTTTGGTGATGTACAGATTTCGATGGAGACGATTGAGAATCTCTGTTTGAAGGCAACTTCCCGTTTCCGGGGAGTACGTGATGTCAAGGCACGCATACGTGTGGTTGAGTCAGGACTGGAGATTATGATCCGTGCAGTAGTGGATGGTGAGACACCTATTCCTGCGCTGACTTCTGATCTGCAAAAGGCGATACATGATCATGTACAAGAGATTACGGGCATCCCGGTTTCTTTTGTCACGGTGTATATCGCTAATGTAACCCAGTCGCCTAACTACAAGAGTCGAGTGGAATGAGGTGAGTTTCACTGATGCTGTGGAAAGAGATTTGGGATAGTCACAGAGGCCGAATTACCGGAATTATCGGCGGCATCTTTTTTGGATTTCTTTATGTATGGATCGGTTTTTGGGATATGTTGTTCTTTGCACTCTTGGTGTTCATCGGTTATACGTTAGGCAGACGAAGCGATTCGAAGCTGGGTTCGTCCATTCCCTGGAGGGAGTGGGGGCAATGGCTGGGCGATCGCTGGCGTCCGTTTAAGTGACCTACCTGAACCCTGCAATATGTTTCTTCCGAAAATAGAGCTGTAGTTTAGGTTGCCCGTTTTTTGGAGGATACGTATTGCAGGTTTTTTTGTGAAAAGGGATAACAATAACAATACCGTGGAAGTCATCGATCAATCCAATACAGGATTTGATGAGATGGTTGCATGGATTATAAAATAAGCATGATGACGCTCCAGACGGAGCGCTGCAGGAGGCAGGACATGAAAAGACGTTTGGCAAGGGAAATTGCAGTACAAAGTCTGTATCAGATGGAAATGAATGAGGTAGGTGCAGCAGAAGCTGTGAACATGTTAATCAATGAAGCTGCTGAAGATAATGAAACCGAAGTAGTTATTCGCGATGCAGATGTAATGCGTACTTATGTTACTGAGATTGTACAAGGAGCCTGGAACAATAAGGAAGCCATTGACGGGCTGCTTGTGGATTATTTGAAAGGTTGGCAGATCAGCCGTCTATCACGTGTAGATCGCCAGATTCTACGACTGTCAACGTATGAAATGGTGTTTCGTGATGACATTCCGGCAAAGGTATCGGTCAATGAAGCGATTGAACTGTCCAAATATTTTGGTACAGAAGAATCCGGCAAGTTCGTCAATGGTGTACTTGGACGCATGATTCAGGAAGTTGACGCGATTAAAGCAAAATTATCTTAAGTTATGATTAATTATAGTGTGTGTTCAAAAAGACCGGTTTTCAGTATCCTTCGTAATCAAAAGCGGGCTTTTTGAACAACCTCTAAATTTATATTCACATAAGGGAGAGAGAGTACAATGACAGCATCTATTATTAACGGTAAAGAAGTATCCCAAGAGATCCGCGCAAGCATGACAACAGAAGTAAAACAGCTTAGCGAACAGGGGGTAGTACCTGGTCTGGCTGTTGTGCTCGTCGGGGAAGATCCGGCATCCCAAGTATATGTGCGTAATAAAGAAAAAGCATGTCACGACCTCGGTTTCTACTCCGAAGTGCATCGCTTGGATGCAGATACGTCCCAAGAAGATCTGCTTGCGCTGGTGGACAAGCTGAACAATCAACAATCCATTAACGGAATTTTGGTTCAACTTCCACTACCTAAACACATCGAAGAGAAAGCGGTTATTGATGCGATTGCCGTGGATAAAGACGTAGACGGATTCCATCCAGTCAATGTTGGTAATCTCGTAATTGGAGACGATAGTCTGCTTCCATGTACCCCAGCGGGTGTAATTGAACTGATCAAACGTACTGGACTGGAAATGTCCGGTAAACATGCAGTGGTTATCGGAAGAAGCAACATCGTTGGCAAACCGGTATCGCTGTTGCTCCAACGTGAGAATGCGACGGTAACCATGTGTCATTCCCGTACAGCCAACATGAAAGAAATTACACGTCAGGCGGACATTTTAGTTGTAGCCATCGGCCGTGCTAATTTTGTGGATGCTGATTTTGTGAAACCAGGTGCTGTTGTTATTGATGTCGGCATGAACCGTTTGGAGAATGGCAAACTGGCAGGAGACGTTGATTTCGAGAGTGTGAAAGAAGTTTCTGGTCCAATTACACCCGTTCCTGGCGGTGTTGGTCCGATGACAATCACAATGCTGATGCAAAATACATTGATCGCTGCCAAGCGCGCTCACGGATTGGCCTAGGGTTTTGTCTGTGGCAGATCAAAAGATCTACTCCATCAAAGACCTGAACCGATACATCCGGATGAAACTGGAATCGGATCAGGTCCTGTCGGACGTCTGGCTGCGCGGGGAGATTTCGAATTTCACACATCACTCCAGCGGCCATATGTATTTTACATTGAAGGACAAGGACAGCCGGATCAAGTCAATTATGTTTGCGTCCCATAACCAGCGATTACCCTTTGTACCGAAGGAGGGTGCAAGGGTTATTGCCCGTGGTAATGTCTCGGTGTATGAACGGGATGGGCAGTATCAATTCTATGCTACCCATATGCAACCGGACGGAATTGGAAGTCTGTATCTGGCTTACGAACAGCTGAAGAAAAAGCTTGAGGATGAAGGGTTATTTTCACCTTCTCGAAAAAGACAGATCCCTCGTTATCCACAGACCATCGGGGTTGTAACTTCACCGACGGGAGCGGCGGTGCGAGACATTATGATCACACTCCAGCGCAGATACCCTTCTGCCAAAGTTGTTTTATATCCTGTTCTGGTTCAAGGGAAGGGTGCAGCACCTTCCATTGTCAAAGCGATTGGCAACCTGAACCGGATGGGAGAAGCCGATGTACTTATCGTTGGACGCGGAGGCGGTTCACTGGAGGAGTTGTGGGCCTTTAATGAGGAGATTGTGGCAAGAGCAATAGTTGCTTCGGATATTCCTGTCATTTCTGCGGTTGGGCACGAAACGGACTTCACTATTGCTGATTTTGCAGCCGATTTGCGTGCGGCTACACCTACAGCAGCTGCTGAATTAGCTGTACCTAATCGAGCTGAGTTGCTTGATCAGATCGGACAACGTCAGCGCCAGTTACAGCACAGCTTACGTCAGCGTGCTGTACATAATCGTGAACGGCTCGCAAGATTACAGCGTTCGCCAGTGCTGGTGCATCCAAGACGTACCTTGATGCAGCACACGGAACGACTGGATATGATGCACCAACGTCTTTTGAGAACAGTCGATACACGTATGAAATGGACAGGAGAGAAGCAGGAGCGTCTGCGGGCAGCACTGCAACGATTCAATCCTCGTGAGCAGGTCAATGTAGCACGCCGTGAGAATGCGGCAGCACGCAGACAACTGGAACTTGCGATCAGGTCTATAGCCAGATCGAAGCAGCAACAGTGGAAATCATCTGTGCGGCATCTGGATGCGCTTAGCCCGCTCAAAGTCATGTCACGGGGATACAGCCTTGTCTATGACGAGCAGGAACAGCGATTGATCAAGTCAACGAAAGATGTACAGCCTGGAGATTCAATTAAGATTAAATTAACAGACGGACAGCTGGACTGTCAGGTTTGGGGAATGAAGGAGGACGACAATACCCATGGCGAATGAACCGGAATTGAATTTTGAAGAGGCAATGGCGGCATTGGAAGACATTGTAGGTCAGCTGGAACATGGTGATGTTCCGTTGGAACAGGCCATCGATCTGTTTCAACGCGGGATGAAACTTTCGCAACTTTGCGGTCTTAAGCTGGAACAAGTGGAACGCAAGATCGAGATGATCGTAGAAGAAGATGGAGAGCTTCGCAAGAAGCCTTTCGGAACTGCTGACGATGAGAGCGGTGAAGTCCATGAGTAATCGTCCTTCGTTTCAAGTGTACCTCGAAGAGGTCACAGCTGCGGTGACAGAAGCGTTGAAACACACGCTTCCCGATCACTGGGATGTACCCCAATCGTTGACGGATGCGATGCAGTACTCACTCATGGCCGGAGGCAAACGCCTTCGTCCTCTTCTGGTCGTTGCTGCGGCGGAAGCCTTCGGTGCACAGCGTACAGCTGCAATGCCGGTAGCCTGCGCCGTGGAGATGGTTCATACGTATTCACTGATCCACGACGACCTGCCTGCTATGGATAATGATGATTACCGCAGGGGAAAATTAACGAATCATAAGGTATATGGTGAGGCAACAGCCATATTGGCAGGTGATGCGCTGTTAACCCATGCTTTTTATAGCATTGTTCAAGCTGGACGCCGTAGCGGTGTAGCGGCAGATGCGTTGCTGTCCATCTTAGAGGACATGTCCGAACTTGCTGGAGCAAGAGGTATGGTCGGCGGCCAAGTTGCGGATATGGAAGGCGAGCAAGGCATGACCGATCTTTCACAGCTCCAATATATCCATTTGCACAAAACAGGTGACCTGATTGTTTTCTCACTCATTGCTGGAGCACGAATTGGTGGAGCAACGGAAGGACAATTGGAAGCCTTACGTGTGTTTGGGCGTGATCTGGGGCTGGCGTTCCAGATTCAGGATGATATTCTCGACCTGACGGGTGACGAGCAGAAGATGGGCAAGAAAACACAGAGCGATGTGAATCAACAGAAGGTAACATATCCTTATTTTATTGGCATGGAGGCTTCTGTAGATGAAGTGAAATCCCTTACCCAATCTGCAAAAGACGCACTTGAAAGAGCCGAGTTACCTGATGCATCCAGATTGTTGGAAATTGCAGATTACCTGATGAGTCGTGACCATTAGATTCTGACGGAGCGGTCTGTTTCAAAATCTATGTAACCGTGTAATGAATGTAATGTTCTTTTTCCGAGTGGATGGAAAAAGTCTGTCCCGAGTGGATGCGTGAATACATATGGAGAAGAATTTTAAATAACTTGCTGGCGAGAATGCTCGTTATCGGGAGTATAGTGCAGTAAATTATGATTCTTGTTCTTTTATGTTATAATGATTTAATGTCATTTGATTCATAATGTATATATCGATTTACAACAATAACTAAACAATCTAGGAAAGCGGGGAGATTCTCGTGCTGCTTCCACAAATTAAACAACCCAGTGATCTAAAGTCGATGTCTCAGGATGATCTTGCCCTTTTGTCGGCAGAGATCCGGCAGTTTCTGATTGAGAAACTGTCTGTTACAGGTGGGCATCTCGCACCCAACTTAGGCGTGGTTGAGCTCACGGTAGCCCTGCATTACTGTTATAACAGTCCAGCAGACAAAATGATTTTTGATGTAGGGCATCAGGCTTATGTGCATAAAGTCCTGACAGGGCGTATGGATCGCTTTGATACATTGCGTCAACATAACGGTCTGTGCGGGTTTGTCAAACGCAACGAAAGTGAACATGACGTATGGGAAGCTGGACACAGCAGTACTTCATTGTCCGCTGCGATGGGGATGGCCCTTGCACGTGATCTGAAGGGTGAGGACAACCAAGTTATCGCGATGATTGGTGATGGAGCGCTTACAGGTGGTATGGCTTTTGAAGCCCTCAATCATATCGGTCATGAGCAGAGAAAACTGATGGTTATTTTGAATGATAATGAAATGTCCATTGCTCCAAACGTTGGAGCCATGCATAAATATTTGAGCAAGATTCGTTCGGATCGTCATTATCTGAAAGCAAAAGATGATGTTGAGGGGATGCTTAAAAAAATTCCTGCTATTGGAGACCGTTTGGCCAAATCGGCAAGCTGGATCAAAGATAGTGTCAAATATATGATGGTACCAGGTGTTCTTTTTGAAGAACTGGGCTTCACGTATTTGGGACCGATTGATGGGCATGATATTCCCAAATTGATCGAAACCTTCAAACAGGCAGATAACGTTGATGGCCCTGTGCTCGTTCACGTGCTCACGACCAAAGGCAAAGGTTATCAGCCAGCAGAAGCCGATTCGCACAAGTGGCACGGGATTTCTCCGTACAAAATTGAATCCGGTCAAGTGCTGAAGGCAGTCGGAAAACCGATGTACACGGAAGTGTTTGGTCAAACGTTAATTGATCTTGCGAAGCAGGATAAGCGGGTCGTAGCTGTAACGCCAGCAATGCCTACAGGATCAGGTCTTATTCCGTTCAGTAAGGAATTTCCCGATCGCATGATTGACGTAGGTATTGCAGAACAGCACGCGGCGACCATGTGTGCTGCACTGGCTATGGAAGGTTTGAAACCGGTCTTTGCCGTGTATTCTACGTTTATGCAACGTGCTTATGATCAGATTGTACATGATATTTGCCGTCATAACGCCAACGTGATGTTTGCCATTGACCGTGCCGGGTTTGTTGGTCCGGATGGGGAAACACATCAAGGGGTATACGATGTGGCATTTATGCGCCATATTCCAAATATCGTTCTGATGATGCCAAAAGACGAAAATGAATTGCGTCATATGATGAAAACGGCGCTTGATTATAATGAAGGTCCAATTGCTTACCGTTATCCACGAAACAATGTGGTCGGTGTACCTTTGGATGATGTACTTGTTCCGATTCCAATCGGATCATGGGAGCAACTGCGTCCATCCGAGGGATATGCTGTCATCGCTTCAGGTTCGATGGTGCAGCTTGCAGAAGAAGCAGCAGAGATGGTGAAGCGGGAAGGGATCACAGCAGGCGTAATCAACGCTCGCTTCCTGAAACCTCTTGACGAGCAAATGTTGCGTGATTTAGCTGTTCGAGGCACCAAATTGATTGTACTTGAAGAAACATCCCAGGCAGGCAGCATGGGTAGTGCAGTTCTGGAGTTTTATGCAGAACAGGGACTACATGATGTTCATGTACAATTGATGGGGATTCCGGATCGCTTCATCGAGCATGGCAGTATTAAGGAACAACGTGAGGAAGTGGGTCTTACCGTTGAAAATGTATGTGCTGAACTGCGCAAGATGGCTGTTCAATCATCTTACGGCATACCAAAAACACGTTTTCCTTCGTAAATTTACATGATAGGAGACAGACATGTCACTCCCGAAAGAACGAATTGATGTTCTGCTGGTTGAGCAGGGCTATTATGAAAGTCGTGAGAAGGCAAAAGCTGCCATCATGGCTGGACTGGTATATGCCAATAATGAGCCGATCGAAAAGGCGGGCATGAAAATTCCAAGGGAAGCCGAGCTGAAAGTTAAAGGCTCGGTACATCCCTACGTCGGCAGAGGCGGATTGAAGCTCGAAAAAGCGATCCGTCATTTCGACCTTGATATGAATGGACTTGTCATGCTCGACATTGGTTCATCCACCGGTGGATTTACGGATTGTGCACTTCAGCATGGCGCATCTCACGTCTACGCTATTGATGTGGGCTATAATCAGCTCGATTGGTCTTTGCGTAATGATGAGCGGGTTACTGTTATGGAACGAACTAATTTCCGCTATGTGACTCCTGAAGATCTGACGGGACCCGTGCCGAACTTTGCGAGCATTGATGTGTCGTTCATTTCACTGCGAATCATATTGCCGCCACTTCTGGCTCTTTTGAAACAACCTGCAGATATCGTTGCATTGATTAAACCTCAATTTGAGGCAGGGCGTGAAAAAGTAGGCAAGTCCGGTGTGGTACGTGATACGAAGGTACACAAGGATGTATTGCAGACAATGCTTCATTTTTCCAGTCAACTTGGTTTACATCTGCAGCGTTTAACTTTTTCACCGATAACGGGTGGAGAAGGTAATATAGAATTTCTCGCACATTGGCGTCTGGAAGCACCAGAGGCAACACAACCAGAGATCGATCCAGCTTCACTTGACGCACTTGCGGAGCAAGTTGCAAAGGAAGCAGCTCATACATTTACGGGAAACTCATCATAAGATGGGTTTCTTTTCGCTGGAAAGGTGATTGACGTAAAGGGAAATCATTACTGAACCTCGAATATGTCTTCGAGGTGAGCGATAATGGATGGTCAATATGACACAATCTTTATAGGTGTACTTGCTGTCTGTTTGATCTTGTGGCTGTTCTTTGGCTTGCGTAATTGGGTGAACCGACCGACGCCGGTAAGCTTGTCTGGAATGAAACTGAACGTGAAGATTCAAGATTCCCCGGCCTTGGATTTGCTTGAAGCACAGGGCTACGAAGTCATCGGTGGGAAAATGAAAGTCCCTCTGGCTTTTGAGGCCAATGAATCCGTTTATTACAGCAGATTATTCATTGATTATGTTGCAGAACGTGAGGATCTCAGATACCTCGTGAAAACGTCTCGTCGCAGACAGCCAATCGATATGACCGGCCCTGCGCTAAGGGATCGCTTCCTCAATTATTTGTTGTTATATCCTGGCTGTGAAGGATTGCTGTATGTTGACGTGGAGGATTCCGATATTAAGTTAATCAGGCTCATGGACTATCAGGAAGATGTGTATGATGGGGATGATCTGGACTAATATAAAAGAATGAACATTGCAGGGCAAAGTCTGCGGCGAATTACAAATGCTGCTTTATTGCAATACATCTAACTGGAGGCATATATGAAAGGACAAAGGCACATCAAGATTCGTGAAATCATTAGTCAAAATGAAATTGAGACCCAGGATGATCTGGTTGAAGCACTACGCAAATCAGGTTTTCAGGTGACTCAGGCGACGGTATCCCGGGATATCAAGGAACTTCTGTTAATCAAGATTCCGATGGATGATGGAAGATACAAGTACTCTTTACCGACAGATCAACGATATAATCCGATTCAAAAGTTGAAGCGTGCACTCGTTGACAACTTCTTGCACATTGATCACACAAACAATCTGGTTGTGATGAAATGTTTGCCCGGAACAGCCAACTCCATTGCAGCTTTGCTTGATAATATTGAGTGGAATGAAGTCATGGGCACGATCTGTGGAGATGACACCATTCTGATTATCTGCCGGACTGAAGGTAACAGTGTGACCGTTATTGAGCGGATCATGGGTTACATTTCTTGAATAAATGGTTCAAAAACATAATTTCTGAGTTAGTCATCCGGAGGTGTTTTTGCAGATGTTAGTTACGTTATCGATTCGTAATCTGGCTGTGGTGGAAGAAGTGGATGTTGTATTCCACCCGGGATTCCATGTACTTTCAGGGGAAACGGGTGCAGGTAAGTCGATTATTATAGATGCACTTGGCTTAATTGCCGGTGGACGCAGTTCAGCTGATCTGATCCGGTACGGATGTGAGAAGGCAGAGATGGAAGCCTTGTTCGAGATGGAGCAGAGTCATCCGGTATGGCAGACATTAGAGAAGCTGGGTATCCATTGTGAGCCTGAAGAGCATTTGGTTATACGACGTGAGTTGAATACTCAAGGGAAGAGTACGTCCCGCATTAATGGGCAATTGGTCAATCTGACCATGCTGCGGGAAGTAGGCGAGAAGCTGATCAATATTCATGGACAACATGAACATCAGAGTTTGCTACGCGCTGAGAGCCATCTGGGGCTTCTCGATACTTATGGCTCGGAAGTCATCGGACCGATCAAAGCGAAGTACCAGGAGCGCTACAGCAAGTTTATCACGGCGGAAAAAGAACTGCGTGCCCTTCAGGAGTCCAGTCAGCGGGCATATCAACTTTTGGACATGTATCGCTTTCAGCTTGAGGAGATCGCAGCAGCAAGCCTTACACAAGGCGAAGATGAATTACTCGGGGAAGAACGGGTCAAACTATCCCATAGTGAGAAAATGATGGACAGTGTTGCTGGTGCATATGATCTGCTCAGTGGTCAACGCGGACTTGAAGCTGTGAGCATTGCTCTTTCAAGAATTGAAGACATTTCTGGATATGATAGCAAAGGACTGCAACCAATCGTAGAACAGCTGCAATCTGCATTTTATCAATTGGAAGATGCGACATTTCAGTTAAGGGATTACCGGGAGAAGATTGAATTTAATCCGGCAAGGCTGGAAGAAGTGGAGCAAAGGCTGAATCTGATTTCTGGCCTCAGACGGAAATACGGGGACAGTGTTGAACTTATTCTGAGTTATTATGATCAGATTAGCCATGAAACAGACCAACTGGAGAACAAGGATGAACGGCTGGAGAAATTGCGAGCTGAACGTGACAAAATGCTTAACCTTGTGATGGAGTCTGCTGAAGAGCTCAGCAAGGTTCGCAAACAATGCGCCGAGGAACTTGCTGCACAGGTGGAAAGCGAGCTCAAGGATCTGCAAATGGAGCGGACTACACTGCGTGTTCAAATTACTCCTTTCGAAGATCCAAAGGGGATTGAATGGAATGGACGTCGTATTCGTCTGAATCGTCATGGTGCGGACAATGCGGAATTCCTAATCTCACCAAACCCGGGCGAGCCATTACGACCACTTGGCAAAATTGCTTCAGGTGGTGAGTTGTCGAGAATGATGCTGGCGATGAAGAGTATCTTTGCGCGACATGACCTGATACCTGTGTTGATTTTTGATGAAGTTGATACCGGAGTTAGCGGTAGAGCAGCTCAATCCATTGCGGAAAAATTGTTCCGTTTGTCTTCGACTTGTCAGGTTTTCTCAATAACTCACTTACCACAAGTGGCTTGTATGGCAGATCATCAGTATCTCATTGAGAAACATGTCTACGATGGACGGACAATGACGCAGGTGGAATCGCTGTCAGACGAAGGCAGAGTGAAGGAATTGGCACGTATGCTGGGCGGCGTGGAAATTACAGAAAAAACACTGCATCACGCACAGGAAATGCTGAATTTGGCGGAAGCCAAAAAAGGGTGAAACGGACGGCTGGCGTAATGATTGACAGTAATAAAAGCCTGGGGGCGAGGTTATCTTAAAGGTACGCAATTGGCGACCACCTTTCGTCAAGCGAAAGAAGCAAAGGGAGTGTGACAGCCATTGAATTCCCCCCTCAGGAAGAAATTGCTAGGTCTTTTATTTGCCTTCTTTCTTTGTGTGATTAGCCAGGCCATTCAGCCTGTGCAAAGTTATGCTTCACTGCCGGATGAATTGCAGGTGTTTGCTGGCAGGCAAGCGGATGTCCGGCTCGCTGTACCTGCTGTTTCAAGTGCCGTTGTAGATCGTCCTGATATCGTTGGTTTGGATGATCAGGCAGCGATGCATGTTACCAGGCAACAACCTTTGCATCTTCACCCTCAACAGACGGGACATGCCAAATTAACGTTGAAGTTGTGGGGTAAAATTCCGGTCAAAACAGTCCATGTGAATGTGATACCGGATTTGCGTGTTGTACCCGGGGGTCAAACGATTGGCGTCAAAGTTAAATCGGCAGGCATTCTGGTGGTTGGACATCATTTGGTCCGTTCCGGTCAGGATGAGCGTGTATCGCCCGGAGAAACAGCGGGCATTAAGCTCGGAGATCTGATTACGCATATGGATGGTAAACGTCTGGATGGCGTAGCAGGTGTCTCTGAAGCCGTTGAACTTGCAGGGAAAAGTAAAAAAGGTATTGATGTTGTGTTAAAACGTGGTAAGGAAACGGTGAAGACACGATTAACTCCGGCGTATGACTCCGAGGATCAAGCGTGGAGGCTTGGATTGTACATTCGTGATTCTGCAGCCGGTGTTGGCACACTTACCTTCTATGCTCCCGATCAGGGCGTATATGGCGCACTGGGCCATGTCATTACAGATATGAACACACAAACATCTATTGTTGTGGGTAGTGGTCAGATCGTTCAATCCAATGTGACGTCCATTTCTAAAAGTGAGACCGGTGATCCGGGTGAAAAACGTGCTCATTTCCTCAAGGAAAGCAAAATTTTGGGCAATATTGAACGTAATACGGCTTTTGGTATCTTTGGTAAAATGTCCGGAAATCCTGAGCACAGTCTGTATTCGAAAGGTATTCCCGTCGCTTTTTCTCATGAAGTAAAGGAAGGACCGGCCGAAATACTTACCGTGGTTGACGGTCAACAAGTTGAACGCTTCTCCATTGACATTGTTCATGTGGCAGATCAAACTGAACCAGCAACAAAAGGTCTGGTACTTCGAATTACGGACCCGAAACTGCTGGATAAGACCGGAGGTATCGTTCAAGGGATGAGTGGCAGCCCCATTGTACAAAATGGTAAATTGATCGGTGCAGTTACTCATGTATTCGTGAATGATCCAAAATCGGGTTACGGTTGCTTCATTGAATGGATGTTACAAGATGCTGGCGTTATGATGAAAAAGGAAGACGATAATAACCTCAAGGCTGGCTAAACAGCCCTGAGGTTCTTTTTTGTCGAAAGCAAACATAATATATCGGATAATGAAATAAATTATTTATTATATAGGATCAAGAAAAAAAAATAAAGAAAAATAATTTTCGACAGGAGGAATTTAACTGGCTGTGTCGAAAATTAAACGTGTAAGGAAATGTACGAAACGATGTTTAATTTAAAGGAGGATACCGTTTTGCAAAAAATTGAGGTATTGCTGGCCGATGATAATCGTGAATTTACGAATTTGCTTGCCGAATATATATCTGAGCAGGAAGATATGGAAGTAACCGGTATTGCATACAATGGAGAAGAAGTACTGCAATTGCTGGAGCAAACTCGGGATGTGCCGGATGTATTGATTCTGGATATTATCATGCCTCACCTGGACGGACTGGGTGTGCTTGAGCGCTTGCGCGACCTGAACCTGTCTCCACAGCCTAAAGTCATTATGCTTACGGCATTCGGACAAGAGAATATCACACAGCGTGCCGTGCAACTCGGAGCTTCTTATTATATTCTTAAGCCGTTTGACATGGAAGTGCTTGCGAATCGTGTGCGTCAACTGGTGGGAACACAGACGGCGATGTCCACAAGCAGCGGATCATCCATGTTCATGAAATCATCCAATGTTGTGCCAATGGGCAAACACAAAAATCTGGATGCAAATATTACGTCCATCATACATGAAATCGGCGTTCCTGCGCATATTAAAGGATATCAGTATTTGCGCGAAGCGATTACGATGGTGTATAACAATATCGAAATTTTGGGAGCGATCACCAAAACACTGTATCCGGCGATTGCCGAAAAATTCAAAACAACGCCGTCCCGCGTCGAACGTGCGATCCGTCATGCCATTGAAGTGGCATGGACTCGTGGTAACATCGACAGTATCAGCCACTTGTTTGGTTATACAATCAACATCAGCAAGTCGAAACCAACAAATAGCGAGTTCATCGCGATGGTTGCTGACAAGCTGAGAATTGAGCATAAGGTAAGCTGAAAGGGTCAGGAGTAGTGAGCTGGCAAGTATAGTTTGGATTCAAATTTGATTCTAGCCAAATGGTTTTTGGCGGCCTATATCTGAATTCGTTCATTTCATGCCGATAAACTTCTGTAATATATGCCAACGAATACCGTCATTTATTGGATTAAAGATATCCAGTAAAGGACGGTATTTTTGCATAACGAAATAACACAGAACATGATGATGATTTAGTGTTGCATGATTGCTTCTGAATTTTGAGATCAAGCATTAAAGTAAGCTCCCTATAGCAAAATTCAGAAAAGGAAATATTTCATAAACTTTTACCTTCAGTTAACGCTTTTTCAAGTAGAAAGTGGTACGATGTGACCATTGACAAAGACCTACATATATATTTGAAAAGTTCGGATAAGATGCTACGAACAGAGGAGTAGAATAGTATGTTTACGCAAATAGGCGAGATTGCTGAACCAATTCCTGTAGTACAATCTGATACAAAATGTGATATCGTCTATCATCTTTTCAAGTCCAATCCTAGTCTGGAAGGTATAGCTGTTATGGGGGAGAAGGGTGTGTCATTAATGATGCGGCCCCGATTCTTTCAGCAGATTGGCACCCAGTATGGCTATAATCTGTATATGGGACGTCCTGTAGAACTGGTGATGAACACACAGGCACTGGTCGTGGATTATTCGGAACAGATTACAGATGTCAGTGTTCTAGCCATGGACCGAGATGAAGGGGAAATATATGATCTTGTGTTGGTCACGTCAGGGGAAAGTTTCTTTGGAGCTGTGAGTATTCGGCGTTTGCTACTCGCTGTTGCTGATGTACGGGCTGAAATGGCGATTTTTATGAACCCGCTGACTGGTCTTCCAGGTAATCATATTATAGATGAAAGGCTGTCTCAGGCTCTTCAGATGGACCAATTTAGCGTACTGTACGTTGATCTCGATCAATTCAAATCCTACAATGATAGCTACGGCTTCAAAATGGGGGATCAGCTTATACAGGCGACAGCTAACTTGCTTCGCAAGCTATTTGTTCCCCCTGATGCTTTTCTTGGACATATCGGTGGTGATGATTTTATTACGATCCTAAATCACCATGATTATAAATATATTAGTGAGGAAGTCATCTCAAGTTTTGAGGAAATGAAAAAGACATTTTATAACGAACATGATTGGCATCATCAATATGTTCTGGGGGAAGGACGCTCCGGGCTGAAACGGCCCATTCCTCTGGTGTCGGTATCCATCGCCGTTGTAACCAATAGCAAGCGAAAATATGAAAACATAGATCAGATTATTGATGAGGCCACACGCATCAAAAAAGGTTGTAAAGCGATTGCTGGAAGTATCATCTGTGCAAATGATACCGCCGGTACTCCGTGCTAGAAATAAAATTACGAGAACGTAGAGGACAGAGAGAACCTGAAGACGTGGACTAAAAGCTTTCTGTAAGAAAGCTTCTTCGGAAGCTGAGGCTTCGCCTCTATACCCATAACGTTAAAATACAGAAAAACCGCTATTTATCAGGAGTTAGTCACCTGTAATAGCGGTTCTATCATTGGATGCGAGTTAAAGGTTGTGTAGCAAACGAGCCACTTTAATCTTTAAGCTCATTATGTATACATATAAGTATGTTTGATCAATGCGTATTCAGACTCGAATATCGACGGATGGATATGAAGCAGCATGAGATGTAGAAGCCGTAGTTTGCGGACCATTTCCTGATTCCTGATCTGTGGTTCCGCCATCTGATGGGTGCTCCTTACTTCCCGTTTTCTTTCCTTCATTTACTTCCTGCTCTTCTTCTCCAGATGTTGCAGAGATAGGTGGTTGTACCCCTTTTTTAGGTGCCGGCTGATGAATCTCTTCCACCAGTTCCCCAATCTTCTGATTAACCTTGTTTAACTGGGAGTTGATGTCCTGGACGGTCTCTCGCTTTGCCTGAAAGACGGTGCGTTCTGAATTTTCCAACATCATTGATTTGCCTAGATCGAGATCATTTGCGGGAGGATTGATCTCGAGAACAAGTCGGTCAAAGCGGGTTTCTCCTTCGGTGGTCTGAATGGAGCCCTGCATGCGATCACGCAAACCGACCAGCTTACCCAATTGATCATAAGTCTGACTATGCTTGATCAGATGATCGAGTGAAGGGGCTTGTGCCTCGTCGGTTGGTTTGGGTTGTTGCTGTTGAGCCTTTTCTGGCTGTCTTAATTTGTTCTTTTCTTGCAATTCTTCAGCTTTAATTTGGGCAATCTGGCTGTCGATCTGGGAAATGGAGCTTGTTAAGGATTTAATTCGCTGAGCTTTGGTTTTGGTATCCAACTCGTCATTGGTTTTTACACCTTGCATTTCTTCATTGAGCCGGATCTTCTGCTGCATGAGTCCCTGAATTTCTTTATCCCGATTGGAGACTTGATTCCCGGGAGTGAAACTGCTTTTGGTTGCAGATGAGATTGAATTCATATCCTCTGTTCTCCTTCTCCACTTTATCATGGTTCTATTTACATATATCGGATTTTAAGAGAAATATTTGAATATCTCTTGTTTCCTCGCAATGGATTCATTTTGCGTCGGTTGTATTGCGTACTTCATCATAATAATTGATAATGTTTATCAATAAGTGAGTAGAGTACAGACACAATTTATGTAGACGGAGATGGGTTAGCAAAATGTGGAATGATTATTATATCCTCTGGAACTATGCTGCGGTGAGCATAACAGATATCCGTTACATTGAATTAGAGGCATATGAAGAGATGAAATACAAATTTCCGACAAGTACCTTTGTACTCACCATTCAGGGTGATGCTGGAGTGACGATTGACAATCAAACATATGAAGTGAGCCGCTTTTATATTTTCCATGGGGGAAAAGGGAGTAAGTTGGTGATTCAAGCAGGCGAATCCGGATTGCGCCTATATTACTTGATGTACAAAGCAAACCTGCCTAGTGGAGGGAGAAACGATCTGGGAAGGTTAATGGAGCGTATCAATCCGTTCCAAATGAACTATGGCTTTACCCCCGATATGCCAATCATTCTATATGAGCAATGGAAAAAGATGCACTTTTTGTGGGATCAAAAGAACCCTATTCAGCACTTTCAGGCCAAGAGTTTGTTCTATGCATTTGTGGAGCAGATCTCATCACAGATTCCTCGTATATCCAATCGTTATCCAAGTATGTTGGATCAGGTTAGCAAAGTCATTGAAATTGTAGAGTCTTCCTACACCCAGCCACTTACACTTCATGTTTTAGCAGAAATGATTGGCAGCAGCCCAAGAAGTTTGTCACGCAAGTTCAAGCAGTCGACGGGATATAGTCCCATTGATTATCTGATTCAGTTTCGTTTGTTCAAAGCCAAGGAGATGTTGCTGCAAACGGACGCCACGTTGGATGAGATCGCTGTAGGAATCGGTTATCCGGATGGATATTATTTGGGACGTATGTTCAAGAAACATACAGGTCTTTCTCCTTTGCAATTTAAAGAAAAGACCTCAGCACCCCTATATTGGCCTGATCTGACATCAGGTGTGGCGCGAAATGACATTTTCAGAGGTGGAAGTGGAAGGTATGTTTATACTGATGGTGATAATCATTATCAATATAAGCATGGAGGGTCAATAAATATGAACAGACAGACAAGAACGGGAATGCTGCTTAGTATTCTATTAAGTCTTACATTACTGCTGAGTGCCTGCTCTACAGGTGTTGCCAGTAATTCGAGCGGGGATGCATCCGGAAGCAATAGTACGTCAAGTTCCACGAAGACAGTAACAGCGGAGAATCAAAGCAAATCATCGGAACCCCGCATAGTCTCAACGGTTAAGGGAGACATTACAATTCCGGCTGAACCTAAACGGATTGTGGTTGACTTGTATCTGGGAAGTCTGATTGCCTTGGGGATCAAGCCTGTGGGTACACCCGAGATGAACCTGAAGAATCCTTATTTTATCAAATCACTTGAGGGTGTGCAGAATATTGGTGAATATGAAACCATCTCTCTAGAAAAGGTGTTGGAACTTGAACCGGATCTCATTGTGACAGGTAATCCTGATTTATTTGATTCCTTTAGCAAAATTGCACCTACCTTGGTTGTACCTTATGGTGAATTGAAAAATACCCACGAAGAAATTACCTATTTCGGTGAAGTGTTAAATAAAGAAAAAGAATCTGAGGCATGGTTATCCGATTATGATGCAAGAATTGCAGATGCCAAGAAACGTGTTAGTGAGGCAATTGATCCGCAGGCCGAGGTGTCGGTCATGCAGTTCTATGATAAAGCACCGTTGGCCTTTGGTGATAATTTTGGTCGGGGAGGTCAGGCAGTCTACAGCGCGCTTGGTTTGAATCCTCCTGCAGATAAAAAAGAGATCTTAATGAAGGATCAACTGGTTGAAGTTTCATCGGAAGCGATTCCTGAATTTGCCGGAGACTATATCATTCTAACAGCAGATAATCTGACCCTGGAAGAGTTGAAATCGAAACCGGTCTGGAGTTCACTGGATGCGGTTAAAAATGATCGTGTGTTTATCTGGAGCCCGGATCGTTCATGGTACTTTGACCCGATTGCAACATTGGATCAAACAGAGGAATTGGCCGCGTGGTTTAAGGAGATCTCTGAACCAAATTAAGTCTAACAAGTGATTGATGAGATGAAATCCAATTCCATTCTAAATTTCAGTTGATAATGAAAATTATTATCATTTATAATAAAGGTACATTAGTGAACCTCTGCTAGGCATATGTTATCGGATGTGTGGCAGAATGATGACCTTGTAAGGCCTTTGTTCCGGGTGAGGTTGGGATTGGAGAGTATTCGATGCAATTAGACGAACAGATGAAATGCTGGAATCATGCCGCTGTTAAGGTTCTGGATATACGCCGAATCGTTATGGAGGCAGGGGCACAACTGAGTTCCTACACACTTCCGGCAAATGGTTTTATATATACGATTCGAGGATCTGCTGTGCTTCAGTTGGATGGACAAACATACAAGGCAGAGCGGTTCTACATGCTTCATGGGGCCAAAGGATCTTCACTGGATATCCAAACCAACGAAGATTTCGAATATATTCTGCTCTATTACAGAGCATTTCTTGCCTTTCCTAGTTATCGTAAAAAGTGGTTATTGGCACAGCCGGAAGTTGCACCGTTCTCTTTGCAATATGGATTTGCGCCAAGTAGTCCGCTGGGGTTATTACGTTACCTTGATGAGCTTGAAGGTGCATGGAGTCAATCTGGCAGTCTGGATCTGCTTCATACAAAAAGTTTATTTTACCAGTTCATTCATGAAATGATGGTTCAATTGGCAGAGCAGGAGATCAAAACAGAGCTTGCTGACCCGGTGAAACAAACACTTCGTTATATACAGAATCATTATAGGGAACAGGTCACGCTTGATTTCCTGGCTGAACAATTCAACTACAGCTCCCGACATTTATCCATGCAATTCAAACGACAGACGGGTTACAGTCCGATTGATTATTTAATTCAGACTCGAATCGCCAAGGCTCGGAATCTGCTTGTACGATCTGATGCAACGCTGAGTGAAATTGCAGCAGAAGTGGGTTATTCGGATGTGTATTATTTTAGTCGTATCTTCAAAAAACATGTGGGAATTTCTCCCATTCAGTATCAACGAAAGATAAGAGAAGAAGCGAGAGCAGAGGATCGTCCATTGGTAATCTCTGAATCGTCCATTGGCCGAAGATGGAAGTCGGGATATATTGATTATGAGAATCATTATCAATATATAGACGGAGGGTCTACACCAATGAAAAGAAGAAAATCAAGTTCCAGTATGATTATGGTTGCATTATTGAGCATAACGATGCTCCTCGCAGCCTGCTCTTCAGGTACAGCAACAACACCAGCAGCCGGCGAAGGAACGGGTACCAATTCCAATAACAGCAGTACGGCAGTATCATCAGATACAGGAAGCCAGACGAACAAAGACAATGAAACACGCACGGTCTCAACGGTTAAGGGTGACGTAGTTGTTCCAGCGAATCCAAAACGGGTTGTTGTATTGTATCTCCAGGGGGATGTCGTCGCACTGGGAGTTAAGCCAATCGCTACATCTGAAGTATTCAACGGGGCTGCCTACAAGAGTGAGCTTGAAGGTGTAAATTCACTAGGCACCTGGTTCGAACCGAATCCTGAAGCTGTCATTGACCTTGATCCGGATCTGATCATTGTTCCTTCAGAAGAGACGTATACTTTGTTAAAGGATATCGCACCAACGGTATATATTCCATACGAGAAAATGACAACAGAAGAAAGACTCCAGAGTATAGCGAGTATTTTTGGCAAAGAACAGGAAGCTGAGACATTAATCAATAATCTTAATAGCAAAGTCGAAGAGAGTAAGCAAACACTAGCAGATGCAGGCATATTGGACAAAACGGTTTCCATTGTGGAGGGCGGTTTGAAAGGTATGGTCGTTGTAGAGAGCAAGCAATATGGCCGAGGATCTCAGGCACTATATGAATACTTGGGGATGAAAGCACCTGAAGTGGTACAAAAGAAAATTGATGTAGTTTCGGAAGCGGGAGGCTCTAATCTATCCATGGAAGTACTGCCTGAATATATCGGGGACTACGTGTTTCGTTCGGTGTATGAAGGGGCAGATAACCTTACGGATGATCCAATATGGAGCAGCATCCCGGCTGTTAAAGAAGGTCGTCTGATTGAGATTGATTTCGATTTCTTCTATTATTCGGATATCTATTCAATTAATAAACAACTTGATTTTGTCGTTGAAAAGCTGTTGGCGGCTCCAAGAGCGCAATAGTAAAGAGCAGATGTGTTCGTGAAATTTTTGTACAAGAAATGTTTGTTTTTTAGCCATTGTATTTTGATAAGATTACCATTACACTAGGATTTAAGTGATAATGAGAATCGATATCAAATACTCGATGTTCTGGATCGAATTAACGGAGGTATTTTTAATATGAATCAGCAGTTGGAACTTTATGATGTAACCATTATCGGCGGTGGCCCTGCGGGCATGTACTCTGCCTTTTATAGCGGCATGCGAGATATGAAGACCAAGTTGATTGAGGCACGTGACAGATTGGGAGGTCGCATGCTCTTTTATCCGGAGAAAATGATCTGGGATGTCGGGGGTGTGACGCCAATTCTGTGTGAAGATCTGATCAAACAATTGGAAGAACAGGCAAAAACCTTTGAGCCAACCCTCGTATTTGAACAACAGATCGAAGGATTCGAGCGTCAACCTGATGGCACAATTCTGCTAACTTCTGCAACAGGTGAGCAACACTGGACACGTACCGTCATTATGGCAATCGGATATGGTATATATAAAATGGCCAAGCTGGAGCTTGAAGGTGCAGACCGTTACGAGGTTAGCAATCTGCACTATACCGTGCAAGAACTGGAGCCATTCCGTGGTAAACGTGTGTTGATCTCGGGTGGAGGCGACTCTGCTGTGGACTGGGCGAATGAACTGGAAGCCCTGGCAGAGCAAGTTACGGTTGTGCATCGTCGTGACCGCTTTGGCGGGTTGGAGCGTAATGTACTGCGTATGAGAGAATCCTCTGTAGATGTCCGTACACCATATGCGGTAGAGACCTTGCATAGTATGAGTGGTGATGTGATTGAACAGGTGACTATCTCACACGTGGACACAGGCGAAACTGAACTGCTTGAAGTAGATGCTGTCATTGTAAACCATGGCATGAAGAGTGACTTTGGTCCAATCCGGGATTGGGGACTTGATCTTGGCGAATGGCATGTCACTACAACAGAGAGATTGCAAACCAATATTCCCGGCGTGTTTGGCGCAGGTGATTTTGTAGATTATGGTAGCAAACTGTACCTGATTGCGGGTACTTTCACAGATGCAGCCTTAGCGGTAAACAGTGCGAAGCTTTACATGGACCCTGAAGCGGAGAAAGTGGCTTACGTTTCTTCCCATAACAGTCGTTTCAAGGAGAAAAATAAAGCTCTTGGCGTTGTAGAAGAATAAAAGTCTGCGATCGGTTATATTAAGATGACTTCGGGTTCATTCGAGGCCACTGAAAAACTTACGATTCTAATTTGTTAAGATTCATTTTAAATCAAAAAGGCTATATTTCGTTCACATTGGAACGGAATATAGCCTTTTTCTCTATCCTTTTACTTTGAGTCTTTCATGAGTGTAATGATTCGCTTGAGATTAACAGTAAATATGGCCATGGCACCTTGCA